>CANFPU010000106.1 GCA_947448955.1 Burkholderiales bacterium | reverse complement strand
TCGACAGGCGGGCATCGCCGACGATGCGGGCCGTGTACTCCGGCACGATGTTCATCACAGCCTTGCGGCCGCGCTTCTTCGTGTAGGTCTCGGACACCATGCGCTCGCGCAGTTTCTGGATGTCGTCGCCATAGATCGCGCGGCCCGCGAGCACCATCTTGAAGCCGTTGTAATCCTTCGGGTTGTGGCTGCCCGTGACCTGGATGCCCGAGCGGCAGCCATGCGCGCGGCGCGTCGCGGCGACGTAGTACAGCATCGGGGTCGTGACGGCACCGAGGTCGACGACATCGAGCCCCGTCGAGGCGAGACCGCGGATCAGCGCTGCCACAAGACCTGGTCCCGACAAACGGCCATCGCGACCGACGGCAACAGCCCGCTCGCCGGCGGCGATCGCCTCGGAGCCAAAAGCGCGACCAAGATGTTCGGCAAAGGTCTCGTCGATCCCGGCGCCGACGATGCCACGAATGTCATAGGCCTTGAAGGCCGAGGCTTGGACTTGCATGGCTTGATGTCTCCCGATACTGGTTGTTGACGCTTCATTTTACGAAGCCGACCAGTGCGATCGGTCGCTCGACTTGGCCACAGGTCCGAAAACGGCGAGTGGCCTGCCTCGACTTGCTTATGATCACGCCATGCTCGGAACCATGGCCCCGCGCCTGCTGGACGATGAGGCGGCTTACCTGGCACTGCAGGCCCGCGACGCGCGATTTGACGGTCGATTTTTCGTCGGCGTCACGTCGACCCGCATCTACTGCCGACCCGTTTGCAAGGTCAGGCCGCCGATGCGCAAGAACTGCCGGTTTTTCGCGAATGCCGCGCTCGCAGAACAGCACGGTTTCAGGCCTTGTCTGCGCTGCCGCCCCGAACAGGCGCCCGGTCTGTCGCTGATGGACTCGTCACAAGCACTCGCATGCCGGGCCGCAACGATGCTGGGCCAGGCTGCCCACGAAGGTCTGGACCCGGCGCTGCCGGCGCTCGCGCAGCGCCTGGGCGTGACCGACCGCCATCTTCGACGCATCTTCAAGCAGGTCCATGGCGTTTCACCATTGGCCTATCTCAGAACGCAGCGCCTGTTGCTGGCCAAGCAGTTGTTGACCGACACGGCGATCCCTGTCACCGAAGTCGCGCTCGCAACAGGCTATGCGAGCCTGCGTCGATTCAACGCATCGTTCGTTGAGCATTACCGAATGAGTCCAAGCGCGCTGCGCAAAGCTGGCGCGTCAACGGATGGCGACGAGGCTCCGCCCGAACATCTGCTGCGGCTGGCTTGGCGCCCGCCCTACGATGTGGACGCGATGCTCGGTTTTTTTGCCCGCCGCGCCGTGCCGGGCATCGAAACCGTCGACGGCATGACGCTGCGGCGAACGCTCGCGGTCCAGCACCGAGGGCAATCGCTGGCCGGCTGGATAACGCTGCGTTTCAGACCCGATCGGCATGAACTTTCGCTCAGCGTTGCACCTGCTTTGTTGCCGGCGCTGGGCCTGCTGCTGGACCGGGTTCGCCAAGCCTTCGATCTCGACGCCGACCCATCGCTGATCGATCCGTTGCTCGCTGACATCGGCAAAGGATCGCGGGCCGGACTGCCCGGCCTGCGCTTGCTTGGGGGTCTGGACGGCTTCGAGATCGCCGCCCGTGTGATCCTGGGTCAGCAAGTCACGGTCGCGGCGGCCCGAACCTTGACGCTGCGGCTGGTGGATCGCTTTGGCAAACCGATCCCGACACCGTATGCCGATCTGAGCCGATTGTTCCCGTCGGCGCGCACCATCGCCGACGCATCGGCCGAATCGATCGGCACCTTGGGCATCGTGCGCCAGCGAGTCGCCGCGCTCCAGGCGCTGGCGGCAGCGCTGGCTGACGGGCAGATCGAACTGCACCGTTCTGCGCCTGTGCAAGCCACGCTCGACGCGCTTCGTGCACTGCCGGGCATCGGCGATTGGAGCGCACAACTGATCGCGATGCGTGCGCTGGCCTGGCCCGATGCATGGCCGGCAACCGACATCGGCGTTCTCAACGCGCTGCGCGAGCACACGGGCGGTGAGCGCAACGCCAAACTCGCTGAAGCCCATGCCGAACGCTGGCGCCCGTGGCGTGCTTACGCCGTGATGAAACTATGGCAACAACTGGAGCCCTGATGGCCAAGACCCCTGTCCGCCTGCGTGCGCAATCGCGCATCGCCACCCCGCTCGGAACGATCACGGCCGCGGCCACCGATCTTGGCCTGGCCGGCCTGTGGTTCGACGGCCAGACCCACCACCCAGGGCCGCTGGATGCGCCGTGGACAGCCGACCATCCGATGCTTGCAGCGGGTGCCAGAGCGCTGGCAGCCTATTTCGACGGCGCCGCCCATCCGCTAGACGGCTTGGCGTTGGACCTGCAAGGCACCCCGTTTCAGCAATCCGTTTGGCGGGCTCTGCAAGCACTGGCGCGCGGCCAGACCGCCAGCTATGGCCAGATCGCCAGCGCGCTGGGGTCGCCAGCCGCCGTGCGGGCAGTCGGGGCGGCGATCGGACGCAACCCGGTGTCTGTCCTCGTGCCCTGCCACCGGGTGCTGGGCCGCGATGGCTCGCTCACCGGATATGCCGGCGGCCTGGACCGCAAGCAAGCGCTGTTGCGGCTGGAAGGCATCATCGTCGAATGAAAGCCCGTGATGTGATCGATCTGGTCGCGCTGGCGGCCCTCTGGGGAGGCTCGTTTCTCTTCATGCGACTCGGCGCACCAGCTTTCGGCCCCTTGGCATTGGCGTTCATACGGGTCAGCGGCGCAGCGCTGCTGCTGCTGCCTTGGCTCTGGCTGCGAGGCGAAGGACCGCTGCTCAAACGCCATTGGCGCCACCTCTCGCTGATCGGGCTGGGCAACTCGGCACTGCCCTTTCTGTGCTTTGGCTATGCGGCGCTGCATCTACCCACCGGTTTGGCCGCGATTTTCAATGCCGCAACACCGCTGTCGGCTGCGCTGATCGCCTGGGCGTGGCTTGGGGACCCGTTGACGCGATGGCGTGGCCTGGGATTGGCGCTGGGATTTGCCGGCGTCGCCGCCGGCACAACCTTGGTCCTGGGGCTGTGGCCCAGGTCGCAGGCGACGAGCGCCGCCTAAAATCGCCACCTATTCAATTCCAGACAGCGAGATCCATCCGTGGGCGCCAACATCCTTCAGCAGCTTCCCGCCGGCCAACGTGTGGGCATCGCGTTCTCGGGCGGCCTTGACACCAGCGCGGCGGTTCACTGGATGCGCGCCAAGGGCGCGATCCCCTGCGCCTACACGGCCCACCTCGGCCAGCCCGACGAGACCGACTACGACGAGATCCCGCGCAAGGCACTGGCGTATGGCGCTGATATCGCTCGCCTGGTCGACTGCCGCAACGCCTTGGTGGCCGAGGGCATTGCGGCGATCCAGTGCAGCGCATTCCACATCAGCACCGGCGGCGCGACCTACTTCAACACCACACCCTTGGGCCGGGCCGTCACCGGCACTGCGCTGGTGGTGGCGATGCGCGAAGACGGTGTCGACATCTGGGGCGACGGCAGCACCTACAAGGGCAACGACATCGAGCGTTTCTACCGTTACGGACTGCTGGCGAACCCTGGCCTGCGCATCTATAAACCTTGGCTGGACCAACAGTTCATCGATGAGTTGGGGGGTCGCAAGGAGATGAGCGAGTACCTGATCCAAGCCGGTTTCGACTACAAGATGAGCGTCGAGAAAGCCTATTCGACCGACAGCAACATGCTGGGCGCCACCCACGAGGCCAAGGACCTGGAGTTCCTGAACGCCGGCATGCACATCGTCAACCCGATCATGGGCGTGGCGTTCTGGCGTGACGACGTCGCCGTCAAGTCCGAAACCGTGACCGTCCGCTTCGAGGAAGGCCAGCCGGTTGCGCTGAACGGCAGGACTTTCGCGGACGCGGTCGCGCTCTTTGACGAAGCCAACCGGATCGGTGGACGCCATGGCCTGGGCATGTGCGATCAGATCGAGAACCGCATCATCGAGGCCAAGAGCCGCGGCATTTACGAGGCGCCAGGCATGGCACTGCTGCACATCGCCTACGAGCGACTGGTCACGGGCATCCACAACGAAGACACGATCGAACAGTACCGCAGCAATGGTCGCCGACTGGGCAAGCTGCTGTACCAAGGTCGCTGGTTCGACCCGCAATGCCTGATGCTGCGCGAGACCGCCCAGCGCTGGGTTGCGCGAGCGATCACCGGCGAGGTGACGCTGGAACTGCGACGCGGCAACGATTACTCGATCCTTGACACGTCCAGCCCGAACCTGACCTACCACCCCGAGCGGCTGACGATGGAGAGCGGCGCCGGCGCGTTCACACCCGCCGACCGCATCGGCCAACTGACGATGCGCAACCTCGACATCCAGGACACGCGCCAGAAGCTCGGCATCTACAGCCAGGTCGGGCTGCTGGGCGCAGACTCGGACGGCGCGATCCCGTTGCTGGCCGGGCCTGTTGGGCGATCACCCGCCGCTTGATCCGGGGTGGGATCAAGCCAGGATCAAGCCAGGATCAGGTCAACCTGCGCAGCGCCTGCGCCAGGTCGGCCTGCAGATCGGCCACCGCTTCGAGACCGATCGAGAATCGCACCAGGTGGCCAGGCATCGCCGAGCGGTCGTCGCGCATGGAGCCGAGGTCATAAGGCACCACCAGGCTGACCGGTCCACCCCAGGAATAGCCGATCTTGAACAGCTGCAGCGCATCGACGAAAGCGTCGACCTGGTCTGACGACAGCGCCGCGTCGAGCATCACCGAGAACAAGCCGGCCGCTGCGCGACAGGTCGCCGCCCAGTGCGCATGGCCTGGCGAGCCCGGCAGCGCCGGATGCAGCACCTGCGTGACAGCCGGCTGAGAGCCCAGCCAAGCCGCCAACTGTCGCGCCGCCGCATCGTGCGCGTGGTAGCGCAAGACCATCGTCGGCAACGAACGCAAGATGAATTCGGCGTCATTGGCAGCCACGCCAAGCCCGAGCTGGCCATGCACCTTCAGCAAGCGCAAGTGCAGCGACTCGTCACGGGTGACCACCGACCCCATCAGCACGTCGGCCCCGCCTGAGGGATATTTGGTCAGCGCATGCATCACGATGTCGGCACCCTGGTCAAAACCGCGCAAGGCCAGGCCCGCGCCCCAAGTGTTGTCCAGCGCCACCAGCACGCCACGCGCCCGCGCGGCAGCCACGAGTCCGGTCAGGTCTGGAAATTCCATCGTCACCGATCCGGGCGCTTCAATCCAGACCAGCTGGGTCCGCTCGCTGATCTTCGCGGCCAGGTCGGCAGCGTTCATGGGGTCATAGAACTGGTGCGTGATGCCCCAGCGAGACAGCACGCCCGCGGCCATGTCGCTGGACGGGAAGTAAACGTTGCTCGGCAACAGCACTTCGTCGCCCTGCGCCAGCAGCGCCAGGTTGACGTTCATGATCGCCGCCAACCCGCTGGGCGACAGGATGCAGAAGCGCCCGCCCTCCAAGGTCGCCAGCCGCTCTTCGAGAAGGTAAGTGGTGGGCGTGCCACGCAGGCCGTAGGTGTAGCCGGTCTTTGCGGTGTAGTCCCGAGCCCGCAGCGCCGCGACGTCTGGAAAGATCACCGTCGAGGCCTTGAACACACCCGGTGACACCGCATCCCAGGTGTCAGGCGGCTGGTAAGGGTGGTGGATCAGGCCGGTGGTCATGTCAGCTGCTGGCCCAGCGGCTGCGCCGGGCAATCCCCCCGGAGCATCAGGGGCGGCTGGGGAGCGGCCCGGCGCTGGGCTTGCGATGTCGCTGTCATTCGTCATATCGGTTCCTTTCAGATCGGCTGGCCAATCAAGTCATGCCCTTCACAGCCCACGATGCGGGCCCGCGTGAACTCGCCCACTTTCAAGGTCTTGCTGGCTTTCTCAGGGGGCAGCAGCCGCACCGTCCCGTCGATCTCGGGGGCATCGGCATAGCTGCGGCCCACGCCGCCCTTGCGACCCAGCGCCGGCGCGCGGTCGATCAAGACCTGCATGGTGGCGCCAATGCGGCGCTGCAAGCGGGCAATCGACACCGCCTCTGCGACCGCCATGAAGCGGGCACGGCGCTCCTCGCGAAGTTCGGTTGGCAAGGCTCCCGCCAGCGCATTGGCGGCCGCGCCCTGGACCGGCGAATAGGCAAAACAGCCGGCGCGGTCGATCTGTGCCTCTCGGACGAAATCGAGCAGGTGCTGGAATTCAGCTTCGGTCTCGCCAGGGCAGCCCGCGATGAAGGTCGAGCGGATCACCAGTTCGGGGCAGGCGGCGCGCCACTGCAGCAAGCGGTCCAGGTTGCGCTCACCACTGGCCGGACGCTTCATGCGGCGCAGCACCTCGGGGTGCGAATGCTGGAACGGCACATCGAGGTAAGGCAGGATCCGGCCGGCGGCCATCAGCGGCAGCAACTCGTCGACATGGGGATAGGGGTAGACATAGTGCAGCCGGACCCAAGCGCCATGGGCGGCGGCCAATTCGGCCAACTGCTCGCACAGCTCGGTCATCCGGGTCTTGACCGGCCGGCCATCAAAAAATCCGGTGCGGTACTTGACGTCGACGCCATAGGCGCTGGTGTCCTGGCTGACGACCAATAATTCCTTGACGCCGTTCTCGAACAGCGCCCTCGCCTCGCCCAACACATCGCCAACAGGGCGCGACACCAGGTCGCCGCGCATGCTGGGGATGATGCAAAACGTGCAGCGGTGGTTACAGCCCTCGCTGATCTTCAGGTAAGCGTAGTGGCGAGGCGTGAGCTTGATGCCGGCCGTTCCTCGGAAATTCGCGCTGAACTGCGCACGCTGCTCGGGCACCAAGTCGACAAACGGGTCGTGCGGCTTGGGCACATGCAGGTGCACCGCGTCCATCACCTCCTGCGTGGCATGCGGTCCGGTGACAGCCAGCACGCTGGGGTGCATCTCCCGCACCAGGTTGCCGCCGCCATCGCCAGCACGGGCACCGAGGCAACCCGTGACGATGACTTTGCCGTTGGCCGCGAGCGCCTCACCGATGGTGTCCAAGCTCTCGCGAACCGCATCGTCGATGAAGCCACAGGTGTTGACGATCACCAGGTCGGCGCCGGCGAAGGTCTTGCTGGTCTGGTAGCCCTCCGCGCTGAGCTGGGTCAGGATCAGTTCCGAGTCGGTCAATGCCTTCGGGCAGCCTAACGACACAAAGCCGATCCTGGGCGCCGTTTGGCTCGCGGCGGGCTGGATCAAAGGGTCAGCCCCGTGGGCAGAAGTGGACGAATGCATGGCTTGATTGTCAGCGACAAGCAGCCGCTTCCCGTCCGGCCGCAGAAGAACCCGCCCGCGCGCGGACAAGGCCTCAGCGCTTGGGCGTCAGGCCTGGCATGCCAGGGAACAACACACCGGCTTGCAACTGCTCCTGCATCTGCGCGAACAAGCTCTTGCTCTGCTCGAGATAGTTGCCCATCAAGCCTTGCATCATCGGCGCCTGGCCGCTGATGAACTGAGCCCAGGTCTCAGGCGTCAAGGCCTTGGGGTCGTACAGGCCTTTGCTCTGCTCGGCCAGACGGGTCTGCATGTCGACCAAGGATTGCAGATTGTTTTCCAGGTACGAGCCCATCAGGCCTTGCATCGCATGGCCGTAGAAGCGAATCACCTGCCCCAGCATCTGGGTCGTGAACATCGGCATGCCGCCGGTCTCTTCTTCAAGAATGATCTGCAACAGAATGCTGCGGGTGATCTCGTCGCCGGTCTTGGCGTCCCGCACTTCGAAGGTTTCGCCGTCGAGCACCATCTGCTTGACATCGGACAGCGTGATGTAGCTGCTCGTCTGGGTGTCATAGAGCCGGCGATTGGGGTATTTCTTGAGAACTCGGATGCTGCCCTCGGCGGCGTCCGGCGCGCTGGGTTTGGCTGCGCTGCGGCGGGTGGATGGCATGGCGAGGTCTCCGTGAAAGGGCCGAAGCATTCTAAAGACGCAGTCATCGACTGGCGGGCGGGACTTTCCCGCTGGGGTTCAACCCTCGGGTTGGGTCGGCACCCAAACTGGCCGGTCTGCTGGCGACGGCGGCTCGAGGCTGAGCGCAGGCCGGCGGATCGACAGCCGCTCGATCTTCCACCAGCCCGGCAGCAAACGAAGCACTTCCTGACGCGCAAAGCGGTCGTCGATCAAGTGCACGCTGCCCTGGTCAGACACTGTCCGGATCACCCGACCTGCGGCCTGCACCACTTTTCGGATGCCCGGGAACAGATAGGTGTAGTCATAGCCCGCGCCAAAGTCGGCGTCCAGGCGCTGACGCAGCGCCTCGTTCACGGGGTTGAACTGCGGCAGGCCCAGCGTGGCGATAAAGGCGCCGATCAAGCGGGTGCCGGCCAGGTCGACGGCCTCCGAGAACGAGCCGCCCAGCACGGCGAAGCCGACACCGCAACCCTCAGGCTCGAAGCGCGCCAGAAATGCTTGCCGAGCGGCCTCGTCCATGCGCCGGCCCTGCTGCCAGATCGGGACTGCCGGGTGGCGGGTCGAGAAAGCGGCCGCGGCCTGCTCCAGGTAGTCAAAACTGCTGAAGAACGCAAGGTAGTTGCCGGGCCGTCGCGCGAACTGGGCAGCGATCAGTTCGGCGATCGGCAACAAGGATTCGTCACGGTGCGCGAAGCGGGTCGACAGGTCGCGAACGATGTGCACCGACAACTGCTCGGGCTTGAAAGGCGATTCAACGTCAAGCCAGGCCAGGTTCTCGGGCAGTCCGAGCGTGTCGGCGTAAAAATGTTGCGGCGTCAGCGTGGCCGAGAACAGCACCGCCGAATGCGCGGCGGCAAAGCGTGGTCGCAGGAATGGCGCAGGCACGACGTTGCGAACGCACAGCGTCGGGCTGGGCTGGCGGCGCGAAGGCGCCAGCCCGGACAGCGTCGAGTCGAAGATCGAGTGGCGGTCAAAGGATTCGAGCAGCCGGCCGAACGGTAGCGCCTCGAAGAAAAAGCGCTGCAAGTCGAGGTCTGCGTCGACCGGGTGCGCAGCGAGGTGTTCGGCCATGGCGGCAACAGCGTCCTTCAGCGCAGCGGCCAACGCTGCCGGCGGCTCAGCGTGGGCCCTGTAAGGCTCGGTCTGGTCTTGGCCCAGCCGACGCCAGCGGCGGTGCAAACGATCGAGCGGTTTTTTCAGCGCTGGCGCTGCGCTGGCGCGGGCCGCTTGCAGCTGCGCCGGGTCGAGCGCTGCGCTGTACATCGCACGGGCGCGGTCGATCAGGTTGTGGGCTTCGTCGACCAGCAAGCCTGCACGCCAGCCATTGGCCAGCGTCAGGCTGTGCAGCAACGCGCTGGCATCGAAGTAGTGGTTGTAGTCACCGACCACCACATCACACCAGCGCGCCAATTCCTGGCCGAGGTAGCAAGGGCAGACCTGGTGCGCGAGCGCAACGCTGCGCAAGGCCTCTCGGTCGAGCGCGAGGCCCGCTGACGCCTGGTCGATCGCGGCGCTCCTGGCCGCCGGCAATCGATCGTAAAAACCCTTGGCCAGCGGACAAGCATCCCCGTGGCAGGCCTTGTCGGGATGCTCGCAGGCCTTGTCGCGCGCCACCAAGGTCATCACGCGCAAGGCCGGTGCAGACGCCGCCTGGCTGATCGTCGCCAGCGCTGCCAGCGCGAGTGCCTGGCCCGAGCCCTTGGCGCTGAGGAAGAACACTTTGTCGATCGCCTGCCCCGGGCAAGCCTTGAGCAGCGGAAACAAGGTGGCGATCGTCTTGCCCAGCCCCGTGGGGGCCTGCGCCAACAGGCAGCGGCCAGCGCGCGCGACCTTGAACACGGCTTCAGCCAAGGTGCGCTGGCCGGTTCGGAACGCAGGGTGCGGAAATTGAAGTGCCAGCAGACCGGCGTTGCGCCGGCTGCGATGCGCGAGTTCGCGGTCGGCCCAACCCAAGAATCGCTCGCACAAAGCCTCGAAGAACTGGCGCAGCGACTGCGCGGTGCAAACCTGGCGCAGCGGCGGCGCTTCCTGCTGCGTACCGACGTCGAAGTAGACCAGCGCAACGGTCAGGGACGGCAGGTCGAACTGTTGGCAAAGCAAGTGGCCATAGACCTTGGCCTGAGCCCAGTGCAGTTGCCGGTGGTTGTCGGGTACCCGGTCGATGTCACCACGGTAGGTCTTGATCTCTTCGAGCAACCCCTGCTCGGGGTCGTAGCCATCGGCGCGGCCCCGAACGCTGAGCTGGCGATATTCACCGCTGAGTGGCAGTTCGGCGCGGTACGACGGTCCACGCCGAGCGGCGACGGCCTGGTGGCCTGCGATGCCTTGCTGCGAAGTCGGCGAAGGTGTGAAGCGCAGATCCAGGTCGCCTTGCTTGGCAGCGAACTCGCACAATGTTCGTACCGCGACGCGGTAGCAAGCGTCGCTCATCGCCGCAACGGCCGCGCCGCCATCAAGCCTGCACCGTCAAGCGCGCACCTTCAGCCGCCGGCCCGTTTGACCTGCCAGCCTTCGGCCTTCAAGCCGACGATCACCCGCTCGCAGTGGTCGCCCTGCAGTTCGATCACCCCATCCTTGACCGTGCCGCCGGACCCACAAGCGGTCCTCAGTCGCTTGCCCAATGCCGACAACGCTTCGACGTCCAGCGGCAAACCGCGCACCAGCGTCACCGCCTTGCCGCCGCGGCCTTTGGTCTGCAGGCTGACCCGAACCAGACCGTCGCCGACGGGTGCCGCTGGGGCCTTGCAGACGCAGCGAAGCATCGGCTGGCGGCACGCCGGGCACATCCGGCCGCTGTCGGTCGAGTAGACAAGCCCGCCGGGCGCTGGTTTTTTCATGTTGGATTCAGCCCGTCTGGCGACGTGTTTTTCGGTCGGTACTGCAAAGTTCGAGGCGAGCGGTCAGCGCGTGGCCGTCAGAACGGTGGACCGTCGTCATCCGCAGCATCTGGCCCGGCCGCTGCCTGCACAATGTCGTCCGGCATCTCGGCAGGCCCGACACCCGCAGTGCCCAAGGCTTGCTCCAGCGCTTGCTCGACCGCCTCGATCCGTGCCTGGCAGTGCTTGTAAGCACTGACCGACTCGGTGACGATCTTGAGCAGGTCATCGATATTGGGTTCGGACTGGTTGCGCAGCGTCTCGGCATGGCGCTGCAGCACGCCGTAGGCACTGCGAAAAGTCGGTGTGCTCATGGGTCTTGGGTTCCGGTTGTGCGACGGGTGCGGGCGGCCAGCGTGCCGTCACTGAACGTGATCTCAATCGTCTGCTGCGACTTGACCTGTGCCGCACGGGTGATTGTCCGGCCATCGACGTCGCGCACCAGGGCAAAGCCGCGCGCCAAGGTCTTCTCGGGTCCCTGGCCGGCGATCTCGCGCAGCAATGCTTGCGACCGGGTTCGAGCCTCGAGCAGCGCGCGCCGCGCGCCGATGGCCACCTCTTGGCGTTGCCGGTCGAGCAAGGCGCCGGCCTGGCGGATGTCGAGTGCCGCGCGCTCGAGCACACCCGTCAACGAAACCTGCGCGCCGGCGCGCGCAGCGCGCAACGACTGCCGCGCCTCAGCACGGACTTCAACGACGAGCGCACGCGACCTGTCGGCCGCCTGCTGTATCGCCTGCCAGGACCCGGCGCGCAGCGCGCCGAGGCGATCGGCGACGCGCTGGCGCGCCAAACTGAGCTGACGCTGGGCGTCGCGACGAACCCCAGCGTCGGCCAGGTCAACCGCGCGCCGGGCCGATTGCAGGCTCGCACTGCTCGCCAGGGTGATCTGGTGGAAGTGCGCTTTGGCCTCGGCTGCGCGCTTGACGATCAGCTGCTCGATGCCCAGCACCACCTTGGACGGTGTGTCGAAACTCTGGTTGGCAACCTCGTCGAGCACGGTGCTGTCTCGCTCGTGACCGATGCCTGTGAGCACCGGGATCGCTGACTCGCAAAGGCAGCGCGCCAGTGCATAGTCATTGAGCCAGGCCAGATCGTTGACGGCACCGCCTCCGCGGATGATCACGACCGCATCGAAGACTTTTGCGGCAGCATCCTGTGCTAACGCATCGAGCAGTGCCTGACGGATCTCGGCCGCAGCGCCCTCGCCTTGGAAACGGCTGAAGGCATAGCGGAAACGGCACAGGCCGAAACGCTCCAGGCGCTGCGCCTCAGCACGGAAGTCACCCAGACCGGCAGCGCCTTGGGGGGCGATCACCAACACCTGGTTGAAGTCCCAGGGCGGTGGCAGCCGGCGGTTGGCGTCGAACAGTTGCTCCTGGCGCAGGCGGGTGCGGATCTCGCGTTTGCGGGCCTCAAGGTCACCGAGGGTGTAGTCCGGATCGATCGCATCGATCTCGAGGCTGAAACCGTATTGCGCTTTGAAGACCGGCCTCGCCCGCACCAGCAGCTTGATGCCGGGTCCGAGCTTGGCGCCGGTGGCGCGTTCGAACTCTGGCAGGATGCGGCCCGCGGTGCTGGCCCAGATCACCGCGCCAGCCTTGGCCAACACTGTGCCAGCGGCGTCGCGCTCCGAGACCTCGACATAGACATGGCCGCTGCGCAGCCTGGCGTCGAGCACCTCCACCAAAGTCCAAACCCCTGACGGAAACGCCTGCGAGACGGCCTGCGAGACGCCGCCCAGCAACTGCGACAGGCTGATACCACGGCCAGGCACCGTGAGGTCGGTGGCCAAACGACCCGGCGCCTGGCGGGCCGGCAATGCCGTCGGCGACGCAGCGGCTTCGGCCACCGGCAACCAGGCCGAGAACAACTGCAGGTCGGCGCCCGCGGGCACGTACCACTTGCGCAGCGCGGGGTCCCAACGGGCACCCAAGGCCTTGACCTTGTCCTTGTCCTTGAACGGGGTGTCTAAGAAGATGTTGTCCATCAGGGAGGGATTTTCAGGCATCTCGACGAACGCCGCCCAGGCGGCCGACCTCATGCCATGCCCGCCGCAGATCAGCCGACGAATTGCACTATGCTGCGCGGCAGTCGGACAGCGTTGCCGACGCAGACCCACCACCGAGGAGACAGCAGCGATGAGCGATTGGCGACAACGGGCGGCGACGCCTTTCGACAACGAGAAGCGGCCCGCCACAGGCAGCCGCGGCATGGTCGTGACCAACCATCCGCTGGCCTCGGCCGCGGGCGCCGAGATGCTGGCAGCTGGCGGCAACGCGGTCGATGCGGCGATCGCCTCGCTGTTCACACTGACCGTGGTCGAGCCGATGATGGTGGGCATCTTTGGCGGCGGCTTTGCCAACCTGCGGCTCGCTGACGGGCAGCAGACGATCCTCGAGGGCCAGGGCCGTTGCCCAATGGCCGTGGGTGAGTCAACGTTCACGCCAGACCCCCATGCGGCGCCCGGCATGCTCGACGCGGTCGGGCGGCGCAACAGCGTCGGGCGCGCGGCCGTCGCGACGCCAGGCAATCTGATGGCTTGGTGCGAGATGTTGTCGCGCCATGGCAGTCTGTCGCTCGCCGATGTCACCGAGCCGGCGATCCGCCACGCCTCACGCGGTTTCGCCGCCACCCATTACCTGGCGGACTGTGTCAAGGACTGCGCCGCGGACCTGGCGCTGGATCCCGAAATCAGCCGCGTCTTCATGCCCGATGGCAAGCCCCTGGCGCGGGGTGCGCGGGTGGTCAACGCCGCCTATGCCGACACGCTGCGCCTGGTCGCGCGCGAAG
>CANFPU010000105.1 GCA_947448955.1 Burkholderiales bacterium | reverse complement strand
GCTGATCGAGCAACAACCGCTGCTGGGCCTCAAGTTCGCGCTGAGGGCCCAGCGCCTGCCAGAGGCTGCAGATCAGACGTTGGCCATCCGCGACCGAGGGCCCGCTGGCGGCCAGCCGAAAGACCTGGAACTCCTGGCGCTCGCCGCCCAGTTCGAACTGGTGCGTGCTGGCCAGCGCGCCGCCCTGCAGCAACACGGTTTGGTCCGCTGCACGCATCAGCGCGGCCGACGCGGGATCCAGTAGCTCGGCGTCGCGACGGCCCACGATCTCTTCCTGCGCCCGGCCGAGCAACTCAGACAGCGCCAGATTGACCAACAGGTAGCGACCGTCATCGGCCCGCTTGACACCCAGCGCCAGCCCTTGCTGTCGCGCCCAGGCCAACAATGCCTGCGCCAACACGTGTTCGACGACTGAACCGTCAGCCTCCCGACCGGGTATTGAGCCCTCGGCTGCTGCAGCCGTCGTGGCCTTCAATATTTCATGGTTCGACAAGCGCAGATCCTGTGATCAAACCGGTTCGTGGAGGGCAAGATGTTGACGTCCTGACCAAGCGGCGTGACCCCAACTGATGATACCGAGCACCGCCAGCGGCTGTTGACGCAAAATAACGGCAAATCCTGTTTGGCTGGAAAAAGTTTGGCTGGAAAAGCTGGTCACACGATACGTCGGCCCGAAACTTGCTGGGCAAAGCCCAACCACAAACTGGACTGAGGCCATGGGCATCGCGCAATACATCAAGGAGATCGGTCGCGGCAGCGCGGGCGCAAGGTCGCTCGACATCGACCAAGCCCGCGATCTGATGGGCCAAGTGCTCGATGGCCACGCCAGCGATCTGGAGATTGGCGCGTTTGCCCTGGCCATGCGGATCAAGGGCGAGACGGTCGATGAGCTGTTGGGCTTTGCCCAGGCCACCCACGCCCGTTGCTTGACGGTGTTCAGCGACCTTCCGGTGATCGTGATCCCGAGCTACAACGGCGCGCGTCGACTGCCCAACCTGACCCCTTTGCTGGCAATGCGACTGGCACAAGAAGGTGCGCGGGTGTTGGTTCACGGCCCGCTGCACGACATTGGACGCGTGACCAGCGCCGAGATCTTTCAGGCGCTGGGCCTGCCGCCAGCCGGAGGCCAGGCCGGCATCCACAAGCGGTGGCAACGTCACGAACCGGCTTTCGTCACGACCGACACCCTGTGCGCTGCGCTGCAAAGCCTGCTCGATGTGCGCCGAGTCGTCGGCCTGCGCAACTCGGGCCACACGGTGGCCAAGCTGCTGCAACCGGTGCAAGGCGCGCCAGCATTGCACCTAGCCAGCCATACCCATCCCGAGTTCGGCAAGCTGATGACCGAGTTCGCCGAGCGCAGTGCTGGCGACATGATGTTGTTACGCGGCACCGAGGGCGAGGCTGTCGCCGATCCAAGACGATGCCCCAAGCTCGATGTCTGGCTGGGCGGCCAATGGCAAGCCGATCTGTCTTGCCCCCTGCAAGAGGGGGTGTTGGGAGAACTGCCGCTGTTGCCCAAGCAGATCGACGCCGCCACGGTGGCGGTCTACATCCAGGGCGTGGTCGCGGGCGAAAAGCCCGGACCGGCACCGCTGGAACGACAGGTCGACCTGCTGATGCGCTCATTGAGAAGGCTGCCCCTGCCGATCCCGGAAGCGGCCTGAGGCGGGCCAGGCCGCGATGGCGCGCGAAGATAATCGCGCCCCATGGTCAGCAGCACGCCTTCGAGATTCGACGCCGTCGTGCTGGGCGCTGGCGCCGCTGGCCTGTTCTGTGCCGGCATCGCCGGCCAGCGCGGGCTCAAGGTCTTGGTGATCGACCATGCCGACAAAGTGGCCGAGAAGATCCGCATTTCGGGCGGCGGTCGCTGCAATTTCAGCAACCGCGACACCACCGCAGCGCAATTTCTGTCGGCCAACCCAGACTATTGCCGTTCGGCACTGGCACGTTACACCACAGCCGATTTCCTCGACCTGGTGCGGCGGCACGGCATCGCATACCATGAAAAGCACAAGGGACAGTTGTTCTGCGATGACGGGTCTGAGCAGATCATCGCGATGCTGCTGGCCGAATGCGCCAGCGGTGCGGTGCAACGATGGCAGCCTTGCGCGGTCGCGGCGCTGCGCTCATCAGACGCAGGCTTCGAGATCGACACCGACCGTGGCACGGTGCAAGCAACGCAACTGGTGGTGGCCACCGGCGGGCTGTCGATTCCGAAGATCGGCGCGACCGACTTCGGCTACCGCCTGGCACGCCAGTTCGGACACAAGATCATCGAGCCGCGCCCCGCGCTGGTGCCGCTGAGCTTTGACCCCGCGACCTGGGCGCCATTTGTGCCCTTGGCGGGCGCATCGCTGGCGGTTGACATTGCCAGCGGCAGCGCTAGGCGCAAGACCAGCTTCCGCGAGGACTTGCTGTTCACCCACCGAGGCTTGAGTGGTCCGGCGGTGTTGCAGATCTCGAGCTATTGGCGACCGGGTGAAGCGCTGACGATCGACCTGCTGCCGGGACAGGACGCCGCACAGTGGCTGCGCGAGGCCAAACAGCAATCGCGCCGCCAAATCGGCAACGCGCTGGCGGGGCTGCTGCCGCTACGCCTGGCCGACGCCTGGCTGGGCCGGCTTGGCATGGACGCCGCCAAGCCCATGCCGGAGTTACGCGACCGCGAATTGCAGCATCTGGCCGAATCGCTGTCGAACTGGACGGTGACCCCCAGCGGGACCGAAGGGTTTCGCAAAGCCGAGGTCACTGCCGGCGGCGTCGACACGCGCGAGCTGGATTCGCGCAGCATGGCCAGCAAGCGTCAGCCCGGACTGCACTTCATTGGCGAGGTGGTCGACGTGACCGGATGGCTGGGTGGCTACAACTTCCAGTGGGCCTGGGCCAGCGCGGCGGCCTGTGCAAGATCTTTGGTCTGATGCTGAGAATTCGAAGTAGAATCTTCGTTTTGCTGGTAAACCGCGCGTCGATACCCCGGCCTGGCTCACTCGACAAGAGCGCCAGAATGCAGCGAGCCTGCTGGCCGCGTCTGGAACACCGAGCGCACAATCCTTAGGACTTTGGAGTTAAATGACCACGATTCGTGTCAAGGAAAACGAACCTTTCGATGTCGCCCTGCGCCGCTTCAAGCGCACGATCGAGAAGCTGGGCCTGCTCACTGACCTGAGGGCCCGCGAGTTCTACGAAAAGCCGACTTCAGAGCGCAAACGCAAGAAGGCTGCGGCCGTCAAGCGTCATTACAAGCGCGTTCGCAGCATGCAGCTGCCGAAAAAGCTTTTCTAAACTCGAAGCCGTTTTTCTGCTCCGAATCGACGCCCGCGCGGACTACCGCTGCGGGCGTTTTTCATGGCACTGCGCCTCTTTGCCTTCTTGCTGGAGAAAACCTGATGAGCCTGAAAGACCAGATCACCGAGGACATGAAGGCCGCGATGCGTGCCAAGGATGCGGCGCGCTTGTCGACCATCCGCATGCTGCTGGCGGCGATCAAGCAGCGCGAGGTCGACGAGCGCATCGTGCTCGACGACGCGGCCATCATCGCCATCGTCGACAAGACGATCAAGCAGCGCAAGGATTCGATCACAGCGTTTCAGAACGCCAACCGCACCGACCTGGTCGACAAAGAGTCGGCCGAACTGCTGGTGCTGCAGACCTACCTGCCCGCACGGCTGTCCAGCGAGGAGGTCACCGCCGAAGTGTCGGCCATCATCGCCAGTCTGGGCGCCACAGGCCCCGGCGACATGGGCCGGGTGATGGCCGCCGTCAAAGCACAACTTGCCGGTAAAGCCGACATGGGCGCCCTCTCCGCAGCGGTCAAGTCGGCTCTGTCAAAGTAAAGTCAACCCCCATGAACACCAACCTGCCCCTGCGCGCGATCGCCGACGAGTTGTCGGTGGCCCCTCAACTGATGCCCGAAGCCATGGTCGAACTGGCCCGCCTGGGCTTCAAGAGCGTGATCAACAACCGGCCAGATTTCGAGCATGGCCCCGACCAACCCACCAGCGCGGCGGTCGAAGCCGCGGCGGTTGCCGCGGGCCTGCAGTACCGGCACCTGCCGGTCGATGGTGGTTGGCAGTCGCCCGAGCAGATTGCCGAATTCGCGCGTCTGTTGGCCGAGTTGCCCGGGCCGATGCTGGCTTTCTGCCGCTCGGGCGCGAGGTCAACCCGGCTCTACCAACAGGCGATCGAGCGGTAAGCGGTCTGGACCAGGCTCAGGACCACACTTCCTGGGCGGTCTCGATCACCAGACGCAGCTTGGTGCGCTGGGCTTCGACAGCGATGTTGTTGCCGTGCACCGTGCTGGAAAAACCACACTGCGGGCTCAAGGCCAACTGGTCAAGCGGTGCGTACTTGGCCGCCTCCTCGATCCGCCGCTTCAGCGCGTCCTTGCTTTCCATCTCGCCAAACTTGGTCGTCACCAGACCTAGTACGACGATCTTGCCCTTGGACAGAAAGCGCAGCGGACGGAAATCGCCCGAACGCTCGTCGTCGTATTCAAGAAAGAATGCGTCGAGATTCATCTCAGACAACAAAGCCTCGGCCACAGGCTCGTAGTTGCCGGCCGCCGCGTGCGTGCTCTTGAAGTTACCCCGACACAGGTGCATCGCCAGCGTCATGCCCGCAGGCTTGTGCGCCACGACCTTGTTGATGAATGCGGCATAGCGGTGAGGCAGCTCGTTGGGATCGTCACCGCGCAGGCGGGCGGCCTCGCGCATCTTCTCGTCGCAGAGGTAGGCCAGGTTGGTGTCGTCCATCTGCACATAAGTGCAACCTGCATCGGCCAGCGACTGCAGTTCCTGGCCATACGCCTTGGCCACGTCATCGTAAAAAGTCGGATCGAGCTCGGGGTATGCCTCGCGGCTGATGCCGGCACGCCCGCCCCGGAAATGCAGCATCGTCGGCGAAGGAATCGTCACCTTGGGCGTCAAGCCTGCCGCCACCTGACTCTTGAGGTATTCGAAATCAGCCAGCTGGATGTTCTTGGCGTGGCGCACCTTGTCGATCACGCGAATCACCGGGGGCGCGAGTTCCTCGGTGCCGTCAGGCCGAAGCACTGTGACTGGAATGTCCGTCTTGACGCCACCGAGTTGGGCCAGGAAATCGATATGGAAATAGGTGCGGCGGAACTCGCCGTCGGTGATGCTCTGGAGCCCAACGTCCTGCTGAAAATTGACAATCTCGGTGATCGCCCGGTCCTCGACCGCGCGCAGTTGCTCAGCGCTGATCTCCTTCTTGACGAAGAACTGCTCGCGTGCGTCGAGCAGGTATTTCGGCCGCAGAAAACTGCCGACGTGGTCGGCGCGAAAAGGCGGTTGGGTGCGAAGCGTCATGTGATAGTCCAGGGTTTGGGAAAATTGATTCATTGTGCCGAGACGCCCAGCCATTGATCCAGCGGTGCCGGATCGTCGAGCAGGTCGGCGCTGTCAGCGCGGTAAGCGATGCCGCCACGGTCGAGCACGATGCAGTCGTCCGTCACGCCCAGCACCATGTGTGGATGCTGCTCGACAACGATCGACGACAAGCCTTCGTCACGGGCAACCCGGCGGATCGCCCGCAGCAGTTCTTCGATGATGATGGGCGCCAGGCCTTCGAGCGGCTCGTCGAGCAAGAGCAAGCGCGGGTTCAGCACCAGCGCGCGGCCAAACGCCAGCATCTGCTGCTCGCCACCCGACAACTGGGTGCCGAGATTCTTCTTGCGCTCAGCCAAACGGGGAAACAGGTCGTAGACACGCTTCGCATCCCAAGCGCCGGGCCTGGCCACGGCGCTCAAGTTTTCGTCGACGGTCAGCGACTTGAAGATGTTGCGCTCCTGCGGCACCCAGCCGACCCCAGCGGCAGCGCGGGCGTATACCGGCAGCCCCTGGATCTCGCGCCCGGCCAACATGACCCGGCCTGCGTGGCGCCGCGTCACGCCCACCAGCGTGTCGATCAAGGTCGTCTTGCCAGTGCCGTTGCGACCCAGCAAAGCCAGCGAGCGGCCAAGGCCCAAGTTGAAGCTGACATCGGTCAGCACCACGGCGTCGCCGTAGCCACAGCTCAGCCCCTGCACTTCTAAAAGGTTCTCAGCCATGTCTTGCCACCGGACTCGGAACGTCTTCAGAGCCTCCGCGCATGCCGGCCATCGAGTCGCCCAGGTAGACCGCTCGCACCTTCGGATCGGCAGCGATCTGCTCGGGCGTGCCTTCGGTCAGCACACTGCCGTTGACCAGCACGGTCATCGTCCTGGCGAAGCTGAACACCAGATCCATGTCATGCTCGATCAGCACCACCGCCACCTCGTCAGGCAGCGCCGCCACGGTCGCCAGGATGTCAGCCCGCTCGGCGCCTGGGACACCGGCGGCGGGCTCGTCGAGCAATAACACGCTGGGTTTTTGCGCCACGGCCAGCGCAATCTCGAGCAGCCGGCGTTTGCCGTAGGGCAGCTCGGCCGTCCTGCGGTCAGCGAAATCGCTGAGACGGAACTGTGCGAGCAACTGCTCGCATTCGGCAGCGATCTGGGCGTCACGGCCCATCGGCGACCACCAGCGGTGCGCCCGGCCCTGGCGGCCGGCAACTGCCAAGGCCAGGCTTTGCAGCGGGGTCAGTGAAGCGAACAACTGGTTGATCTGGAAAGTGCGCACCAGTCCCAACGCAACACGTCGGTGCGGCGCCAGCGCTGTGATGTCGCGCCCGCCCAGCACGACACGGCCTTCGCTGGGTGGCATCACCCCGGTAAGCTGGTTGATCAGCGTGGTCTTGCCAGCGCCGTTGGGGCCGATCAGCGCGTGGCGCGCGCCGCGATGTATCGTCAAGGACACCTTGTCGGTCGCGACGATGCCGCCGAAGCGTTTGACCAGGTCGTGGGTCTGGAGCACCACATCACTATCAAGCAAATGTGGCTTTGCCACTTTGCTTGATCCCCACGGGGGGCGTCCGGCTCCGGCCGGCCTTGGGGCGCTCATGGCTGACCCCGCTTGAACCAGGTCTGCGGCCGAAACAGCCGCTCACGCCCGACCAGCATCAGCAGCACCAGAAACAGACCGATCCAGAAGGTCCAATACTGGGCTGTGAAGGACGAGATCAGGTCATGCAGCACCTTGAAAGCAATCGCCCCAACCAGCCCACCCCACAGCCAGCCCGCGCCACCAATCACCAGCGCGAGCATCACGTCGGCACTGCGGTGGAACTCCAGCACGTCGAGCGACGCGAATCCGGTGGTCTGCGCCAGCAAGGCCCCGGCCGCGCCGGCCAGTCCTGCTGCCAGTGTGTAGACCGCCGCCAGTCTGCGGTTGGCCGATAGACCGATCGCCATCAACCTCAGCCGGTTGTCACGCAAGGCCTGCAACGAGACGCCCAGCGGCGAATGGACGATGCGGCGCAGCAGCAAGAAGGCGATGAACAGCACCGACAGTGAATAGAAAGATGCCACCCGCGCGCCCAGGTCGAACTCGAAACGACCGATAAACGGGATCAGTAACGGGCCCATCACCACGCCCTGCAGCCCGTCCGTGCCGCCAGTCAGACCGTCGAACTTGTTGGCCAACTCCAGCAGCACCAGGGCCACGCCCATCGTCACCATCAGCCGGGTCAGGTCGGTACCGCGCACGATCATCGGGCTGGTGACCAGACCCAACAGCGCGCCCAGGCCAGCGCCCACCGCCAACCCGACCATCGGGTCGGGCATCACATGCTTGGCAAACAGCGCCGCGCCATAAGCACCGACGCCAAAGAATGCCGCGTGCCCCAGTGAAACGATGCCGGCATAACCCAGGATGAGGTCGAGCGATAGCGCGAACAGCGCCAGGATCGCAATTTCGTTGACCAGCGCCGCATGTTGGCCGAACACGATGGTCGCGCCCCAGATCGCCGCCCACAAGGCGGCTTCCCATAAGCGCCACTTCGACGGCGCCAGCAAACGGGTCGCGGTGTTGGCAGCGCCACTCATCGCTTGCCCTCGCGCGAAAACAAACCCTGCGGCCGCCACAGCAGGATCGCGATCATCAGCACATAGACGATGAAGGCGCCGAGCTTGGGCATGTAGTACTTGCCCATCACGTCCGCAACACCCAGCACCAACGCAGCCACCAGCGGGCCGGTGATCGAACTGGTACCACCCACCGCGCAGACGATCAGAAAATAGACCATGAATTTCAACGGAAAGCTCGGATCCAACCCGAGGATGTCAGCGCCCAGTGCGCCGCCCAGTCCTGCCAAGCCCGAGCCCACCGCGAAGGTGAGCAGGAAGATTCGGTTGACGGGAATGCCCAGCCCAGCAGCCACCCGTGGGTCGTCCACGGCGGCGCGCAATCGGCTGCCGAAGCGGGTTTTGGTCAGCACCGCCTGCAGCCCAATCGCCAACGCGAAACAGGTCGCGATGATGAACAAGCGGTAAGCCCCCATGCCTAGCATCCACCCACCGCTGCCAATTTCGAAGCGCTGGCGCAACCAGTCTGGCAGCTGGACGTTCTGCGGCGAACTGCCCATGATGAAGTCGACCGAGGCCACGGCCATGAACGTCAGGCCGATCGAAAACAAGACCTGGTCGAGGTGAGGCTTGCCGTACATCGGCCGGTAGACCAGGCGCTCAAGCAGCGCGCCGGCAGCCGCTGTGGCGATGAACGCCGCCGGCAAGCAGGCCAGGAAAGGCCAACCCGCGCGCTGCATCAGCACAATCAAGATGTAACCGCCGGCCATCGCGAAAGCGCCGTGCGCCAGATTGATGAAGTTCATCAAACCCATCGTGACGGCCAGCCCCAGCGCCAGCACGAACAGCAGCATGCCGTAGGCAATGCCGTCGAAGATGAGGGTTAGCATGGCATCGGGCGTGGCATCGCGGAAAGGTACACTGAGGGCGTCGCAGCAAGCAGACGCCGCGTAATCGGCTCTGCCGGGCCGCCGGCGTCGCCCCCACCTTGGGGGAGCGGCCGCAGGCCGCTTCGGGGGTTACTTCAACTTTCCAGGATCCTTCACCGATTTGATCGTGTCGAACTCGACGTTGTAGAGCTGACCATTGACCCTTTCCACCTTGCGGATGTAGACGTCCTGCACCACATCGCGGGTCTGGGCGTCAATCAATACCGGGCCTCGCGGGCTCTCGAAGATCTGACCCTTCATCGCCGCCAACAGCGCGTCGCCACCGACGCCCTTGGTGGTGTCGAGCGCCTTGAAAATCACCCGCATGCCGTCGTAGCCGCCAACCGACATGAAGTTGGGCCTGAACTTGTTGGCCGCCTGGAAATCGGCAACGTACTTCTTGTTGACTGCCGTGTTGTGCGCCGCCGAGTAGTGGTGGGAATTGACCACGCCCAGCGCGACATCGCCCATGTCGTTCAACTGGTCATCATCGGTGACGTCGCCTGTGGCGATCAACTTGATGCCGGCCTTGTCCAGGCCGCGCTCACCAAACTGTTTCATGAACTGCGCGCCTTGACCCGAGGGCAGGAAGACAAACAGCGCATCCGGCGACAAGTCGCGCACCTTCTGCAACACCGGCGCGAAGTCGGCGCCGCGCAGCGGCGTGCGAAGCTTGTCGGTGATCACACCGCCATTGAGTTGGAATTGACTCGTGAAGAACTTCTCAGCGTCATTGCCCGGGCCATAGTCGGCCACCAGCGTGACAACCTTCTTGATCTTGTTCTTGGCCGCCCATTCGGCGATGCCAATCGAGACCTGCGGCAGCGTGAAGCTGGTGCGAACGATGTAGGGCGAGGACTCGGTGATCATCGAGGTCGCCGCCGCCATCACCACCATCGGGGTTTTGCTCTGGGTGGCGATCGGCGCCGTGGCCAAGGCCAACGGTGTCAAGCCGAAACCGGCAAGTGCCACAACCTTGTCGTTGACCACCAGTTCCTGCGCCAAGCGGCGCGTGGTGTCGGCCACACCCGCGTCATCCTTGATGATGACCTCCACCTTCTTGCCGCCGGCCTTGCCACCGCTCTGCGCCATCCACAGCTTGATTGCGGCGTCGATCTGGCGGCCGGTGGACGCCGATGGGCCGGTCATCGGCAAGATCACGCCAATCTTGACGCTGTCCTCGGCCCGCACAACACCACCGGACAGAACGCCCAACGACAGGGCGGCCAGGGTCAGCAAATGATTTCGTCTCATCATGTTGGAATCTCCAGAAGTTCTAAGCGTGCGTGATTGTGCGCGGATACGGCCGCTTCAAATTTTTGCGCGGATAAGGCCGCTTCAGGTCCCAGCGCAAGTCCGTCGACGGTCGACCCTGCATCAAGCCGCCGCTCGCCGTTCGACATGCCAATCCACCAGACGGCCCATGTTGCCGAGCGAAATCTGATGCGCATGGATCAGGCCCAGCAAACCGTTGCGGCTGAGCAGCAGCACATCGGCGTCCGACAGCGCCGCGAGCTTTTGCTCGTCAATCGTCAGGAAGCCATCGAGCCCGAGCTTGCTGCCATCGGGCAAGGTCGCATCGAAGCGCATATCGCGCAGCAAGTCCTTCTCCACCAGCAGCGCACCCGCCATGCGGGTGCGTTCGATCTCGGACTCGAAGACATCGAGCTGCTGTTGCACGGTCTTGGTGAACTCGCTCGGTGTGCCGTCGGCATCGAACAAGGCCTGGCCCTCGGCCCCTAGCCCAGCGCAGCCTTCGTCGATGCAGACCACCATCTCATCGGCGGCCACCCGGGCCAGCGCGAAGGGGTAGAGCCGCAACATCGCCGGCACATAGCGCACGCGCCAGGCATTGCCCTCGATGCAAAGGTTCTGCCCGGTTTGCAGCCCAAAGATTGCGACCGGCGCGACCTGCAATTTGCCGGCCTCGTCCTTGCCGGCATTGACCCAGACCACCGGAAACTCCTTGCAGGCGTCAGTGAACTCGGTGCCCGCGACAAAGAAGGCATTCAGCGCGGACATCACACCGAGGTCACGCTGTTCGAGGTTGAGCTTGAGCTCGCGGTGTTTGACGCGGTCGAGTGCGACCGCTTGTTTGTGCAGGTTTTCGTTGATCATGGTGACTTGCTTCCAGGCTGGTCGGTTGGTGCGATGCGGCTCACCAGCACCTTGTCGACGCGCTTGCCGTCGAGGTCGACCACCTCGAAACGCCAAGCATCCCATTCCACCACATCACTGGTTTGCGGCAGCCGGCCTAGCAAGAGCATCACCATGCCGGCCAAGGTGTTGTAGCGGCCCCGGTCCTCCTCAGGCAACTCGCGGATCTCAAGCCGGTCCTTCATCTCGGGCACCGGGATCAGGCCGTCCATCAGCCAGCTACCGTCGGTGCGTCGAACCGCCCAGGCGTCGTCGGCACTGGGCGTGCTGAACTCGCCAGTGATGGCTTCGAGGACATCGCGAACGGTGATCACGCCTTGCACCGCGCCATACTCATCGACAACGAACACCAGCTCAGCGCCGGTGGCCCGGAAGTGGTCCAGCAGTTCCATGCCCGACAAGGTCTCGGGCACGAACACCGGCGCATGCATCAACTCGACCAGATTGGGCGACTCGCCGCGCGACAAAGGCAGCAACAAGTCCTGGGCCTGGATCACGCCAACGACGTCGTCAAGGCCATCACGGCAGACCGGGTAGCGCGAGTGGCCGTTGGTCGTCATCTGCGCAAGCAGTTCCGGCAGCGGCGCGTTTTGGGCCAGCCAGGTGATCTCGGCGCGCGGGATCATCATCGAGCCGATTTGGCGCTCGTCGAGGCGGAACACATTGCGCACCATTTGGTGCTCCTGGGCCTCGATCACACCGGCATCCAGGCCCTCTTCCAGGCTGGCGGCGATCTCTTCCTCGGTCACACTGCGCGAAGGCGCGTTGCGGATGCCCAGCAAGCGCAGCGTCGCCTGGGTGCAGGCCGACAGCAGCCAGACAAATGGCCGCACCGCCGCCGACAGCATGTCCATCGGCCGCGCCACCAGCACCGCCACCCGCTCGGGGTACATCTGGCCCAAACGTTTAGGCACCAACTCGCCGAAAATGATGGTCAGAAAGGTGATGATCACGACCACCAGCGCGGTGGCAGTGACCTCCATCGCACGCAGACCGAGCAGTGGGAACGCCCGGTGCAGCAAATCTGCCAGCGGCTGCGAAAAAGCCGCATCGCCGACGATGCCGTTGAGCACCCCAATCGAGGTGATGCCGATCTGCACGGTCGACAACCACTTGGTCGGGTCGTCATGCAGCACCTGGGCGGCGACCGCGCCGGGATCACCCGCCTCGACCATCACCGCCAATCTGGCCTTGCGTGACGCAGTCAGCGCCATCTCGGACATCGCGAACAAGGCGTTGAGCAGTATCAGAAAAACCAGCAGCGCAAATTCCATGCAGTGGCGCCACGAAGGGACGCCCCCAAAACCTAGACGGCGACGAGCGTAGCAGAATCGCCCCATGCATTACCTGATTGGCGACCCTCAAGGTTGTTGCGATGCCCTCGACCGGCTGCTGGCCGAGATCGGCTTCTCGCCCTCGCGCGACCATGTCCATGTGCTGGGCGACCTGGTCAACCGGGGCCCAGCGTCGCTGCGCACCTTGCAGCGTTTGATAGCGCTGGGCAACGCGGCGAGCTGCCTGCTGGGCAACCATGACCTGCATCTGCTGGCGTTATCAGTGGGCGCGCGCAAACCGCATCGCAGCGACACACTTGACGACATCCTCGCCAGCCCGCAGCGCGGGGCCTTGCTCGAATGGCTGCGCCACCGCAAGCTTGCCGACCAAGCCCAGGGCTGGCTGCTGGTCCATGCCGGCATCGCGCCGCAGTGGGATGCGGCCAAAACGCTCGCACTGGCCAGGGAGGTCGAGAACGTCCTCGCCGGCCCCGACATGGCGGATTTCCTGCGTGTGATGTACGGCAACGACCCAGCACGCTGGGACGACGCGCTGACCGGCCCACGTCGCTGGCGCATGGTGCTCAACGTGCTGACACGCATCCGCTACTGCACGCCCGACGGCACGCTCGAGTTCGACACCAAGGACGGCTCAGGGCAAGCACCTGCTGGCCACAGCGCGTGGTTCGATCATCCCGATCGCCTGACCCGCGACACACCGATCGCGTTCGGCCATTGGTCCACGCTGGGGCTGCAAAACCGACCCAATCTGCTGGCACTCGACACTGGCTGCGTCTGGGGCGGTGCGTTGACCGCTGTGCGCGTGGACGGCGGCAGGCGCGAAGTGGCGCAGGTGTCGTGCGAGCAGACGCAAGCGCCAGGCTGAATTCAGTCAAGCCGGCGCCGGGCAAGCAAGCCCTGCTGAACGCCTAGAATGCGGACCGCAAGCACGCGTGGCCGAGCGGCTGAGCCTGCGAGCAACGCTGACGCGACAATGCATCAGGTCCAAAGGAAGCGTGGCCGAGTGGTTTAAGGCTGCAGTCTTGAAAACTGCCGTGGGGGTAACTCCACCGTGAGTTCGAATCTCACCGCTTCCGCCAGATACCTATACAAATCAATCACTTAGGTGATTTTTTTGTTTCAGCTATCAAATTGACTATCAAGTCAGATTGACCTCGCCAGCGGTGAGCGTTCGACGGCGATCTTGCGCTTTGGCGAGCCCGCACAGCCGGCGATGGGCGACAGTATGAACTGAAGCGCCCCGGGTTTCGAGGAGGCTCCAACTCTTGAAAAGATGGAGCCATGAAGAAGTCGAACAAGTTCTCACCTGAGGTCCTGAGGGGCACTTGCTCAGGGAAGAAGCG
>CANFPU010000104.1 GCA_947448955.1 Burkholderiales bacterium | reverse complement strand
GCGCGATCTTCATCCAGTTCGTCCCCAACGTTGCTGAAGAGATCTCCAAATCAGCACCCTGGGCCATTTACGGGGTCGTGCTGATCGCGTTCATGTACCTGATGCCTTCAGGCGTGATGGGCTTGCTCAAGAGGATCTGGGCAGGGATGCAACCGGCCACCCAGGCTGACCCTGCGCACAAATCCTGACCTCCAACGTTTTCCATTCAACAACCACCCCAAAAAGGGATCTCTCGACCATGAACTTCAAGACCTGGAAAGTTACAGGCCCATTGGCTGCCGTCGGTGTGGCAGTTGCCGCGCTGACGTCGCCAGCCTTCGCGCAGAAGAAGTACGACACCGGCGCGACCGATAAAGAAATCAAGATCGGTGGCATCAGCCCTTATTCGGGCCCGGCATCGGCCTACGGCGCGATCGGCAAGGCCATCGGCGCTTACTTCGACAAGGTCAACGCCGAGGGCGGCATCAATGGCCGCAAGCTCAATTGGATCAGCTTGGACGACGGCTACAACCCCGCCAAGACGGTCGAGCAGGCGCGCCGCCTGGTGGAGGAAGACGAAGTCCTGTTCATCTTCAACACGCTGGGCACACCGCCGAACTCGGCGATCCACAAGTACATGAATGCCAAGAAGGTGCCGCAATTGTTTGTGGCCACCGGCGCCACCAAGTGGGGTGATCCGAAGAACTTCCCTTGGACGATGGGCTGGCAGCCCAACTACCAGAGCGAGTCCAAGGTGTTCACAGCGCACCTGCTGGAGACCAAGCCCAACGCCAAGGTTGCGATCCTGTACCAGAACGATGACTACGGCAAAGACTACGTCAAGGGCTTCGAGGACGGTCTGGGCGACAAGGCCAAGACCATGATCGTCTCCAAGCTCAGCTACGAGGTCACCGACCCCACCGTCGATAGCCAGTTGCTGTCGCTCAAGGCCACGGGCGCCGACACTTTCTTCAACGTCACGACGCCGAAGTTTGCGGCGATGGTGATCAAGAAGAACGCCGAACTCGGCTGGAAACCTGTGCACTACCTCAACAGCGTGTCGGCTTCGGTCGGTGCGGTGATGGTCCCAGCCGGTCCTGAGAATGGTGTGGGTATCTTCACCGCGAACTATTTGAAAGATCCTACCGATCCGCAGTTCCAGAAGGGCAAGGAATGGGACGACTGGCTGGCTTGGATGAAGAAGTACCTGCCGAATGGTGACCTGAAGGATGCCAACAACGTCTATGGCTACACCGCGGCTCAGGGCCTGGTGCAAGTGCTGAAACAGGCGGGCGACAACCTGACCCGCGAGAACATCATGAAGCAGGCCGCCAGCCTGGAAATGAACCTGCCAATGCTGCTGCCTGGTGTCAACGTCAAGACCGGCCCGGACGATTTCTATCCGATCGAGCGCGAGCAGTTGGCCAGATTCGACGGCAAGACCTGGATCCTCTTCGGCAAGGTCTACGGCCGCTGAGCAGCTGAATACCTTGACACGGGCCCGCGATGCGGGCCCGTTTTTACTTGTGGGCAAGGCTGAGCCCCTGGCTCTCAAACTTCGAGATCGACCAACGGCACAACGCATGCACCAACCTCTGAAAAACATCCATATCCTCGACCTGTCGACGGTGATCTCGGGCCCCATGGCCGTCGCGCTGCTGGCCGATCAAGGTGCTGCCGTGATCAAGGTCGAGTCGATCGAGGGCGACACTTGCCGGCTGATCGGTCCGTCCAAAGGCGATCTCTCGGCCATCTACATCGCCGCCAACCGAGGCAAGCGCTCGATCGCACTCGACCTCAAGGCGTCAGCCTCGGCCAAGATCTTGCACGCGCTGGTGCGCCGTACCGACGTGATAGTCAACAACTTCCGGCCCGGCGTGATGGACCGGTTGGGCCTGGACGACGCCACGCTGGTGGGCTTGAATCCGCGGCTGATCCGGCTGTCGATCACCGGCTACGGCGCCGACGGTCCGGCCGCCGGCGACAAGGCTTACGACGCGGTGATCCAAGCGGTCGCGGGCGTGTCGGCATCGCACCGTGACCAGCACAGTGGCAACCCGGGCCTGGTCGCCACACTGGTGTGCGACAAGCTCACCGCGATGACCGCAGCGCAGGCCGTCACAGCGGCGCTCTACGCCCGCGCGCAAGACGGTCGCGGCCGCCGGGTCGAGGTGGCCATGCTGGACGCGATGCTGGCATTCCAATGGCCTGATGCGATGTTCAACCATGTCTTCATCGATTCACCGCCAGCGCCTTACCCTGAGATGGGTGCGACCCAGAAACCCTGGAAAACGGCCGACGGCTTCGTCGCGACGATGGGGCCTCAAAAAGCCGAGTTCGAAGCCCAGTGCCGCGCACTGGGCCGGCCAGACATTGCCGAGGATCCGCGCTTTCAAACGATCGCGATGCGATCGCGCCATCAGGCCGAACTGCGAGCACTGCTCGAGCCCTTGATGGCGCAGTTCAGTAACAGCGAGTTGCAGCAGGCATTCCGCCAGCACGGTGCACCGCTGGGTCCGGTCAATGAGCGCAGCGCGGTGCTGACCGACGAGCAAGTCCGACACAACGAGGTGCTGATCGAGATCGACCATGGTGATCTCGGTCGGGTGCGCTTGGCGCGCGCCGCGGGAAAGTTCGACGGCCAGCCGATGCCAGCACCCGGGGCTGCAGCCCACCTCGGCGAGCATGGCCAAGCAGTGCTCGCCGAACTTGGCTTTGAAGCTGCCGAGGTCGCCGCCTTGGTCGCCGACGGCGTGTTGCGACTGCCCTGAGCATCCTCCCGGCCTCGGCGGGATAGGGGTGGGTTGGCACCCAGCGGGTTGATACTGAGTGGGTTGATCCCTAGTCGACACGGGGTCAAACCGGTATACAAACCGGCGACATGGGCCGACGGCCTGTGTTGACGTTCGCCCTCAACCCCCGCTTGGAACAAAACCGACCATGATGCAAACCCGACTCAAGTTCGCAGCCCGATGGGCTGCCATCGGTACGGCATTTGCCGTGCTGACGTCTCCAGCCTTCGCACAAAAGAAATACGACAGCGGCGCAGACGACAAGGAAATCAAGATCGGCCACATCGTCCCTTATTCGGGACCAGCTTCGGCCTACGGTGTGATCGGCAAGACCATCCAGGCCTATCTCGACAAAGTCAACGCCGAGGGCGGCATCAACGGTCGCAAGGTCAAACTGGTCTCGCTCGACGACGCCTACAACCCGTCGAAGACGGTCGAGCAAGCGCGCAAACTGGTCGAGGAAGAGGAAGTGCTGGCGTTGTTCAACCCGCTGGGCACACCGCCGAACTCGGCAATCCACAAGTACATGAACGCCAAGAAGGTGCCTCAGTTGTTCGTGGCCACCGGCGCCACCAAGTGGGGTGATCCGAAGAACTTCCCTTGGACCATGGGATGGCAACCAACCTACCAAGCTGAGGGCAAAATTTACGCCGCGCACCTGCTGGAGACCAAGCCCAACGCCAAGATCGCGATCCTTTACCAAAACGACGACTACGGCAAGGATTACCTCAAGGGCTTCGAGGACGGTCTGGGCGACAAGGCCAAGACCATGATCGTGGCCAAGCAAACCTACGAGGTGACCGATCCGACCGTTGACAGTCAGTTGCTGTCGCTGAAGGCCTCGGGCGCAGACGCTTTCTTCAACATCACGACACCGAAGTTCGCGGCGATGGTGATCAAGAAGAATGCGGACATCGGCTGGAAGCCAGTCCATTACCTGAACAACGTTTCAATCTCGGTCAGCTCGGTGATGCAACCCGCAGGCTTGGAAAACGGCACCGGGATCATCACCTCGCAGTACATCAAGGATCCGACCGATTCGCAGTGGGCCAACGATCCAGCGATGAAGGAATGGACCGAATTCATGAAGAAGTACAACAAGGACGTCAACCTGGCTGACGTCAACGGAGTCTATGGCTACTCGGTGTCGCAGACGCTGGTGCACGTGCTCAAGATGTGCGGCGACAACCTCACGCGAGAAAACGTCATGAAGCAGGCTGCCAGCCTGGACATGAGCCTGCCAATGCTGTTGCCGGGTGTGAACCTCAAGACTGGGCCGGATGATTTTTACCCGATCGAGCGTGAGCGTTTGGCCAAGTTCGACGGCAAGACCTGGGTGCAATTCGGCAAGGTCTACGGCCGCTGAGCCGCTGAGGCCATGACACGGGTCCGCGCTGCGGGCCCGTTTTTTTGGATGACCCTGTTCTCGACCCGCCCTCTGGGGTTGTGCCCAGCCGTGGCGCGAGTCGTTGGCTACCGCGAAGGGTCACGGACAATCGAGCGGTGGCCGCAAGCGGCGTTGCCACACCCCTTGACCAGCAGGAGACACCATGAAATTCCGCCACACTCGACCCTTGGTCGCGCTTGCCATGCTCGCCAGCTTTGCACTGCCGGTCAGCGCGCAGATCAAGATTGGCCTGACCTTGTCGACCACCGGCCCTGCGGTCTCGCTCGGCATCCCCGAGAAAAACACCGTCGCCTTGCTGCCCAAGACGATCGGCGGCAAGTCGGTTGAGTACATCGTGTTCGACGATGCCAGCGACACCACCGCGGCAGTGGCCAACACGCGCCGGCTGACGGTCGAGGACAAGGTCGACGCGATCATCGGCTCGACCACCACACCGAACTCACTGGCCATGACCGATACAGTGGCCGAGAGCGGCACACCAACGATCTCGCTCGCGTCGTCGGCCCGCATCATCGAACCGATGAATGCGAAAAAGGCCTGGGTCTTCAAGACCCCGCAGACCGACACGATGATGGTGCTGGCCATCCTCGAGCACGCCGCCAAACGGGGCATGAAGACGATGGCCTACATCGGCTTCAGCGATGCGCTCGGTGAGGCCTTTTATGCGGAATTCGAAAAATTCGCCGCCGTGCGCAAGATCAGCATCGTCGCCAACGAGCGCTTCGCCTCGCGCGACACCAGCGTGACGGCCCAGATCATCAAACTGACCGCCACCAACCCGGACATGGTCGTGATCGGCGCCTCGGGCACGCCGGCGGTGCTGCCGGCGAAGGCCCTGGCCGAACGCGGCTACAAGGGCAGCGTGTACTTCAACCACGGCGTGGCGAACAACGATTTCCTGCGCGTTGGCGGCAAGGACGTCGAGGGCGCTTTCGTGCCGACCAGCCCGGTCATCGTGGCGGCAGCGCTGCCGGCCGACCATCCGGCCAAAGCCCAGGCGGTCGACTATGTGAAGCGCTATGAAGCCATGTACGGACCCGGCACGGTCTCGGCCTTTGGGGCTTACACCTGGGACGCAGGCCTGCTATTGAGCCAGGCGATCCCGGTCGCGCTCAAGACCGCGCAGCCTGGCACCCGAGAGTTCCGCGCCGCGCTGCGTGATGCGCTCGAAGCGGTGCATGACCTGAAGGTGTCGAACGGCGTGACCAACATGTCGAAAAACGACCACCTCGGACTGGACCAACGTGCCCGGGTGATCGTTCGCATCGTCGGCGGGAAGTGGAAGCTCGACTAACCCAAGCCCAGCAGGTCTGATCGCTGCGGTCAGGCCGCCTGAGCCGCGTCAATCCAACGTCGCGGACAAGGCCTGGTCGATGTCCCAGAGGATGTCGTCGATGTGCTCAAGCCCGACCGAAATCCTGACCATGTCGGGCATCACGCCGGCAGCCAGTTGCTGGGCCTCGTCGAGTTGGCGATGGGTGGTCGACGCCGGGTGGCTGATCAGCGTGCGGGTGTCGCCGATGTTGACGAGGTGGCTCATGAAACGCGCCGACTCGATGAACTTCACCCCCTGCGCGACCCCACCCTTGACACCAAAGGCGAGCAGACCCGAGGCGCCCGGCAGACCGTCCACCGGGCGCATCTGGCGCCGTACCAGTGCATGCTGCGCATGGTCGACCAGACCCGGGTAGTTAACCCAGGCCACCTGCGGGTGGCTGCGCAGGAATTCAGCCACCGCCAGCGCGTTGCGGCAGTGACGTTCCATGCGCAGTGGCAGCGTCTCGACGCCCTGCAGGATTTGCCAGGCGCTCATTGGGCTGAGCGATGCGCCGTAGACCCGCAGCGTCTCCATCCGCGCCCGCATCGAGAAGCCGAAGTCGCCAAAGGTCTCGTAGAACTTCACACCGTGGTAGCCCGCAGACGGCTCGGTCATGCCGGGGAATTTACCGTTGTCCCAGGGGAATTTGCCACCCTCGACCATCACGCCACCCAGCGTCGTGCCGTGCCCAGCCAGGTATTTGGTCGCAGAGTGCACGACGATGTCGGCGCCCAGTGCCAGCGGATTGCATAGATAAGGGCTGAGCACAGTGTTGTCGACCACCAGGGGCACGCCGTGCGCATGCGCCACCTCGGCCACTGCAGCGATGTCGAGCACCACCAAGCTGGGGTTACCCAGACTCTCGGCGTAGACCGCTCGGGTGTTGGGTTGCATCGCCGCAGCGAAGGCTTCGGGACGCTGTGCATCGACAAAAGTGACCTCGATGCCAAACTTGGCCAGGCCGACCGCCAGCATCGTCACCGTGCCGCCATACAGCGCACCGGCGGCCACCACATGGTCACCCGATTGCAGCAGCGTCATCAGCGCCATCGCCTCGGCCGCCATGCCGCTGGCTGAGGCCACTGCGGCGCGGCCACCTTCGAGCGCAGCGACCCGTTCCTCCAGCGCAGCGACCGTCGGGTTACTCAGCCTCGAGTAGATGTTGCCGAAGGTCTGCAGGTTGAACAGGCCGGCCGCATGCTCGGCCGAATCGAAGACAAAGCTGGTGGTCTGGTAGATCGGCAGCGCCCGCGCGCCAGTGGCGGCGTCGGGAATCTGCCCGGCGTGGATCGCCAGGGTCTCGGGCTGAAATTTTCGATCGCTCATCGCTGCGGCTCCCGGGCGCTCAGCCCAATCGCCGGGCCGAAATCACCCCGGTGTTGACACCTGCCCAGTGCAGCCCGCCAAACAACCTGGCGTGTTCGATCTTGACGCAGCGGTCCATCACGCTGTCCAGTCCCGCCGCACGGGCGCGGGCGTCGGCCTCGCCGTTGACGACACCGATCTGCTGCCACAAGCACTTTGCACCCAGTGCGATCGCACTGTCGGCGATGGCACCGACGTCCTCGGTGCGCCGGAACACGTCGACCATGTCGACCGGCTCATCGAGGTCTTCCAGTCGCGCCGAACAAGCCATGCCCAGCACCTGGCTGCCGGCATAGCGCGGGTTGACCGGCAGGATGCGGTAGCCGTGCGACTGCATGTACTTCGCAGCGAAATAGCTCGGGCGATGCCACTCGGCCGAGAGCCCGACCACGGCAATCGTTCGGCACGACTGAAGAATACGGCGCAGCGCGATGATGTCGACGGGCATAGAGGCTGGATCTCGGTATCGGTCTCGGTATCGGTCTCGGTCAAGCCCGACTGTAACCATGACCTTGGCGACTACGGCGGGACGATGAACCGTCCGCCGCTCGGTCAGGCCTCATTGCCCCATCACCACGCCCTCGCGCCGCGGGTCTGCGCCACCGAACCAGCCCTCACCACGGCGCTCGAGGGCTTGCAAGCCACTGGTCAGATCAGTCTCGACGACGCGGTGGCCGCGGGCCTTCAAGGCCTCGACGGTGGCCTGCTCAAAACGCCCGGCCTCCAGCACGGTCGGGCCGTTGAAGCTGCCGAAGTTGGGCAGGTCAATGGCGCGCTGGGCATCCAGACCCCAGTCCAGCGCGCCGATCAGTGTCTTGGCCGTGAAGTGGATGATCGCCGGCCCGCCAGGCGAGCCCAGGCTCATCAGCAACCGGCCATCTCTGCGGTCGAACACCAACGTCGGGCTCATGCTGGAGCGCGGCCGCTTGCCCGGCTGCACTCGGTTGGCCACCGGCCGGCCCTGCCCATCGGCAGGCGCGAGCGAGAAATCGGTCAACTCGTTGTTGAGCAAGAAGCCGCCGGCCAGACCGGTGCCACCATCGGACATCAGGTGCGCGCCAAAGGCTGCCTCAATGGTCGTCGTCATCGCCAAACCCCGGCCTTGCCCGTCGACGATGCTGATGTGGCTGGTACCGTGCTCGGGCTGGTCAGCCTGCGCACCCCAGGCGCTGCGCGAGCCGCCGGGCTGGCCAGGTTGGGCCTGCTGGACGCTCCGCGGGCCGATCAAAGCGGCCCTCGACTGCAAGTAGTCTGGGTCGAGCAGGCTGGTCCAACGTCCAGCCGGCGCCGCGACGTAATCGGGGTCGGCCACGTACTGCGCGCGGTCGGCGAATGCCAATCGCGAGGCCTCGGTGTAGACATGCAGCCATGCCGCGCTGGGCACCCCGTCGAGCAGCGGGTTGGCCAGCGGCGGGCTGCGCTCCAGCAGCCCCAAGATCTGCATCACCGCCAAGTGGCCCGACGAGGGCGGCGGCATGCCGCAGATGCGATAGCGCGCCTTCCAGTCGGTGCAGATCGGTTCGCGTCGCTTGACGCTGTAATCCGCCAGGTCTGCCAGCGTGATCCGGCCGGGATTGATCGGGTGCTGCTGCACCCGGTCGACGACATCGGCCGCCACCGGGCCCTGGTGCAGCGCAGCGCTGCCGCTGGTGGCGATGCGCCGCAAGACCTCGGCCAGGGCCGGATTGCGCAGCCGATGGCCCACCGGATGCGGCTGACCATCGGCGCGGTAGAAATAGGCTGCGGCCTGGGCGTCTTGCCGCAACGCGCTGTCCTCGCGAAGTTGCCGATGCAGTCGCGGGCTGAGCGCGAAGCCCTGTTCGGCGAGCGTGATCGCCGGCTGGAACAACTGCGCCCAGGGCAAGCGGCCCTGTGCGCGATGGGCGGCCTCCAGCATCTTGACAGCGCCAGGAACGCCCACCGCCAGACCCCCCACCACCGCCCGGGCGAATGGCATCGGCTTGCCGTCAGCGCCGAGAAACATGCGCTCGTCTGCGGCCGCAGGCGCGGTCTCGCGGCCATCCCAGGCCTGCATCGCAAGCCCGTCCCAGTGCAGCAGCATGGCACCGCCGCCGATGCCACTGGACTGCGGCTCGACCAGTGTCAACACCATCTGCACGGCCACCGCAGCATCTACCGCGCTGCCGCCAGCCTTGAGCACCTGGTAACCGGCATCGGTGGCCAGCGGATTGGCAGCTGCCACCGCAAAGCGCGCAACCGCCCACCCGGGCTTCGCGACGTAGCCTGAGGGCCCTTCGGGCAGGTTCGGCGGTTCGTAATGCCAGGTCGGTGCCGCGCAGGAAGCCAGCAGCATCGGTACGACCAACCGCAACACCAGCCCCAGCCTCAACCTGCGCTGCGCGCAGGCCAGCAACGATCGCCGTGCACGCACCCTTTTTTTCCAGCCCGGCTTGTCACCGTCGATCGTCGTCAAGAGAACCCCTTCAGAGCGCCTGCTTGGCGATCAAAATCCATTCGCACCGCCGGCCCGCCGGGCATCGGCGGCACCGCGGTACAACGGCCCACCGGGGCCATCGTGGATCACCGAGATGCCGGCCACGCCGCTGTTCAGGCCCGTGACACCCAAAGTATTCGCATCATGACCGTGGCGCTCGCGCAAAACGGACATCATGCCGCTGAGGCTCCGGTCCAGCTGCAACACCGAAGCCGCCGAGCCTTGGCCCGTCCAGTTGCCGGCATTGATGGCCGCTTGCAGATCCAGGCCATACACAACGTCGCCTAGAAACGCCTTGACGATGTAGTCCGGGATCGGTCCACCGCCCGCCGCACCCCAGACCAAGCGAAGCCTGCCGCCGGCATCCAAAGCGATGGCGGGTGCGATCGAGCTGCGCGGTCGCCTGTTGGGTCCGTAGCCGTTGACGTCGCGCCCGACCCCGCCGGCAGAGAAGTTCGACATCGCGTTGTTGAGCATCATGCCGGCGGCCTCCATGTGCGCGCCCCAGTGGGTGTTGATGGTCGTCGTCATCGCCAGCGCGTTGCCCCAAACGTCGATGATGGCCAGGCTGCTGGTGGTGTTCCATTCCTCGCCTTGCCCCGACGGTGGCTCGGCAATCTCGGCAGGCCGTGCGGCGATGGCCGCAGTGCCCAGGCTGACGCTGGCGCGCACTGATTCGATGGCGCGGTCGTCTGGAATGCCATCGGCCAGGCGACCCGCTGGCACCGTGCCCAAAGCCGCGTCAGTGATCAGTGCCGCCCGCGCGTCCAGGTAGGACGAGGACAAAAGGGCGCGGACCAGTTGGTCGACGTTGGACACGGAAGGGTCCCCCACGAACTGGCGTCGATCAGCGTTCGCGAGCCGACTGGCCTCACCAGCCAAGTGGTAGAACGGCGCCGTCCCGAATGCCAGCCTGGCGAGGTGCTTGCGCTCGAGCAGCGCAAGCGACTGCAGCGTGACCAAGCCACCGAACAAGGGTGCTGGCGGGGCGTAGACCGTGACGCCAAAATGCTGACCGACCAGTGGCATGCGTTCGACGGCCTGGTAATCGGTGAAATCGGCCGCGGCCATCAGGCTGGGAATGCGGGCCGGCACGATCGGTGTCGAAGTGCTGCCATCGGCGTTGTAGCGATCGGGCAACGCCGAGTGGCAGTTCGGGCTGCCATCAGGGCGGCGCAGGTCGCGTTGGAATCGCTGCAGGATCGCGCTGGCAATCGGGCCATCGGGTTGGTAGAAAGCCGCGGCACCCACGTCGCGCACCATCGCCATGGTCTTGGCGAGTTCGAGATTGGTGACCATCGTGCCGGGCGGCAACGGACGGGTGCCATCCACAGTGCAATAGCGGGCCCGGATGTCCGGGTACTGGCATCGCAGCGGGCCCCATCGGTTGCGGGCCAGGTTCCACCAAGCGGGCACGCCGCCGACTTTCAGCAAGTCGCCGGTCTCATCGTCTGAAGTCTGGCCCGGGTTGTGAAGCGTGGCGTAGAGGTAAGGACTGAGCCTGAATCCATCGCGGGCCAACCCGATCGCATCGTCCCAAAGATGGCGCCAGGGCAGGCGGCCATGCGCTTGGTGCACCAGGTCCAGCACCTTGACCGTCCCCGGTACACCGGTGGCGCGGCCTGAAATGTCGGTGTGGGCTTGATAGGCCGACAGGCTGCCGCCCAGTGCTTGGCCGCTGCGGCATTCGAGGTCAGATGGAACGGCCATCTGGTAGATCGAAGTGGTGCCGGCCACCCCGACGGCTGCGGGCGCGGTGGCCAGACCGTCGAAAACACGCACACGGCCCGTGGCAGCATCGAAGTAGCTGATGACACTGCCCCCACCCAGCCCCGACGCAAAAGGCTCCACCACGCCGAGCACGGCCTGCACCGCGACGGCCGCGTCGATCGCAGACCCTCCCTGCGCCAGCACCTTGCAACCAGCTGCCGAGGCCTGAACGTCAGCCGAGGCCACCATCACCCGACGGCCGGTCAGCGCGGCCGTCTGGGCGTAGGGCGCGCCGAGCTGGGGCTGACAAAGTGAGGCGCTGAAGCTCGGCACAGGCAGGTCAGCTGCGCAGACCGCGCGGCAGGTCGCGAGGCTGAGCAACACCAGGCAAGCGGCCAGGCCGTCGCGGATCGATGAAGAGTGTTTGGTGCTCACCATGGCACACATTGTCAATCGAAGGGTGTCGACAGCGCTCCGGAACGCGGTGCTAGACTGCCAGTCATGTCAGGAGAGAGTGCGCGGGGCCAGCCTCCAAGCACCGCCGAAGGCGCAGGGGCCAGACCTCCGAACGCTCAGGCAAAAGGACTGACATTGCGCCTGGATTGACAGGCGTTCCTCACTGGAGAGAGGCAGGTGGCATCGTCAGATGCGAGCCTGCCCACCGAAGGGGCAAACGGCATGCTGGGCAATCAGCATCCCGCCAATCTCTCAGGTAAAGCGGACAGCGAGGGCATCCTCCCCCCACCTCGGTGGCGGTGTTTGGCAGTGCCTTCGAAAGAGCCCATCCATGTCCACAGACCTGCGCCAGACACCGCTTCACACGCTGCATGCCGAACTCGGCGCCCGCATGGTGCCGTTTGCGGGCTACTCGATGCCAGTGCAATACCCCACCGGCATCCTGGCCGAGCACCGCTGGTGTCGAGACAGCGCAGCGCTGTTCGACGTCTCGCACATGGGTCAACTGCAACTGCGAGGGGAAGACGCCGCGGCAGCGCTTGAATCGCTGCTGCCGCAGGCGATCATCGGTCTGGAACTGGGCAAACAGCGCTATGCGTTCTTCACCAACCCGCAAGGCGGCCTGCTCGATGACCTGATGGTCACTTGCCGAGCCGATCATCTGTTTCTCGTCGTCAACGCGAGTCGCAAGGCTGAAGACACCCAACACCTGCTGACCCACATCGGTCATCGCTGCAGCGTCGTGCCGCTGCCCGATCAGGCGCTGCTGGCGCTACAAGGACCGAAAGCGGTGCTGGCGCTGGCCAGGCTCAACCCCAGCATCGCGACGCTGACCTTCATGACCGGCGGCGATTTCGAGCTCTCAGGCATCGCCTGTTTCGTCACGCGCTCGGGCTATACCGGTGAAGACGGATTCGAGATCTCGGTACCCGCAGCACAAGCCGAGACACTGGCTCGCGTGCTACTGGATCAGGCCGAAGTCCGCCCTGCAGGACTGGGCGCGCGAGACACATTGCGGCTTGAAGCCGGCCTGTGCCTGTACGGCCACGACATCGATGAGCGCACCACACCGGTGGAAGCCGGGCTGGCCTGGGCGATCCAGAAAGTGCGCCGCCCTGGCGGTGCGCGTGCCGGTCACTACCCAGGCGCCAGTGTGATTGAGGGGCAGCTCAACCGGGGCTCGGCAGTCAAGCGTGTGGGCCTGACCGGTCTGGAACGGGTGCCGGTGCGCGAAGGCTGCGCAATCGTCGACCACCAGGGCCACGCACTGGGCCGCGTGACCAGCGGTACGCTCGGCCCGACCGTGCACGAGCCGGTGGCCATGGCCTATCTGGCCGCCAACCATGCGGGATGGCAACACGAGGTCTACGCCGAAGTCCGCGGCAAGCGCCTGCCGATGCGCGTCACACCCATGCCCTTCACCCCTCACCGCTACCAACGTTAGACCCAAAGGCGGCGCCACACGCCTCAGCGTTCGATCAGACCTTCCCCTTTTCATACCTCATACCTCATCCCTCATCGCCCACCCAACCAAAACGAGAACTGTCCATGACCACCAAATTCACCGCCGACCACGAATGGATCAACATCGAGAACCATGAAGCTGCCGTTGTCGGCATCACTGTGCACGCGCAGGACGCGCTGGGCGATGTGGTGTTCGTCGAACTCCCAGAAGTCGGCCGCCACTTTACGCAGGGCGAGGTGGCCGGCGTGGTGGAGTCGGTGAAAGCCGCAGCGGACATCTACATGCCGGTCAGCGGTGAGGTCATTGAGGTCAACGAAGCGCTGCGCGCCGACCCGGCGCTGGCCAATACCGACCCGATGGGCGAAGGCTGGTTTTTCAAGCTCAAGACCAGCGACCGGGCGCAGTTTGACGCGCTGATGGACTCGCCGGGCTACGACGAGTTACTGAAGACGCTGTAAGCCCCTTCGCCCGATCGAGACCTCAACATGCTGAAGCCCGCCCACCCGCCGCTGGCCGATCTAGAAAACGCCAGTGAGTTCGCTGCCCGCCACATCGGACCCGGTGCGGCCGACGAGGCCCACATGCTGGGCGTGATCGGCGCAGCATCCCGGCGAACGCTGATCGAGACCATCGTGCCACCCAGCATCGCGCGCGCCCGGGCGATGGACCTACCGGCCGCGCTGACCGAAGCCCAGGCCTTGGCCGAGTTGCGCGCCATCGCGGCG
>CANFPU010000103.1 GCA_947448955.1 Burkholderiales bacterium | reverse complement strand
GGCGACAACAAGGGCGCGCGCTACGCCAGCGACAACTTCTGGATGATGGGCGACACGGGACCTTGCGGGCCTTGCACCGAGATCTTCTACGACCATGGTCCCGACATCGCCGGTGGTCCGCCGGGATCCCCCGGTGAGGACGGCGACCGCTACATCGAGATCTGGAACAACGTCTTCATGCAGTTCAACCGCACCGAGGACGGTGTGATGCATCCGCTGCCCAAGCCTAGCGTGGACACCGGCATGGGCCTGGAGCGGCTGGCAGCGGTGCTGCAGCATGTGCACAGCAACTACGAGATCGATCTGTTCGCGCAGTTGCTGGCGGCTGCCAAACAGGCGGTCGACGCGGCCGGTGCCGTTGATTGCGACGCCACGTCGCCATCGCTCAAAGTCATCGCCGACCACATCCGCGCCTGCGCTTTCACGGTCACCGACGGCGTGATCCCTGGCAACGAGGGCCGGGGCTATGTGCTGCGCCGCATCGCCCGCCGCGCGATCCGCCATGGCTACAAGCTGGGCGCGCGCAAGCCTTTCTTCCACACGCTGGTGGCCGCGCTCGACGCCGAGATGGGCGAGGCTTATCCCGAGCTGCGCCGCGCTGCGGGCCGGGTGACCGAGGTGCTCAAGGCCGAGGAGGAGCGCTTCTTCCTGACCATCCACCACGGCATGGAGATCCTGGAAGCCGCACTGGCTGGCGGCACCCAGGTGATCGATGGCGACACCGCTTTCAAGCTGCACGACACCTTTGGCTTTCCGGTCGACCTGACGGGCGATGTGTGCCGTGAGCGCGGCGTCACGGTCGATGGCGCGGGGTTTGATGCGGCGATGAACCGCCAGCGCGCGATGGCCCGTTCGGCGACCAAGTTCAAGATGGCTGCCGGCCTGCAATACGACGGCACGCCGACCACCTTCCACGGTTACGAGCACCTGGCCTGCGACACGGCCCAGGTCACCGCGCTCTATGTCGACGGCGCGACCGTGGCCAGCGTCAAGGCCGGCGATGACTGCGTGATCGTGCTTGACCAGACCCCGTTCTATGCCGAGAGCGGCGGCCAAGCAGGTGACTCGGGCGAACTGCGCAGCGCCACGGCGCGGGTGCTGGTCGAGGACACCAGCAAGATCCAGTCGGACGTGTTCGGTCACGAGGGCCGGGTGCTGGAGGGTGTGATCGCCGTCGGCGACCACCTGGGCGCCCGCGTCAACGCCGAGCAGCGTGCCCGCACGGTGCGCAACCACAGTGCCACGCACTTGATGCACAAGGCGCTGCGCGAGGTGCTGGGCGACCACGTGCAGCAAAAGGGCTCGCTGGTCAACGCCGATCGCACCCGTTTCGATTTCGCCCACAACGCGCCGGTCAGCGATGCGCAGATCCGCCGTGTCGAGGCGATGGTCAACGCCGAGGTGCTGGCCAATGCAGCGGCTTCGGCCCAGGTGATGGCGCTGGCGGATGCGCAAAACAGCGGCGCAATGATGCTGTTCGGCGAGAAATACGGCGAGACGGTGAGGGTGCTGACGATCGGCTCGAGCAAAGAGCTGTGCGGTGGCACGCATGTGGGCCGCACCGGTGACATCGGTCTGTTCAAGATCGTCGCCGAGGCCGGCGTGGCGGCCGGCATCCGCCGCGTCGAGGCCGTGACCGGCGACAACGCGCTGGCTTATCTGCAGCAGCTCGAATCCACCGTTGGCGTCGTGGCCGGCAACCTCAAGGTCACGCCGGCCGAGCTGCCCGCCCGTGTCGGTGCGGTGCTCGACCAGGTGCGCAGCCTGGAAAAGGAGATCGCCGCGCTCAAGGGCAAACTGGCCTCAGCCCAGGGCGACGAGCTGATGGCGCAAGCCGTCGAATTGAAGGGCATCAAGGTGCTGGCCGCGGTGCTGAGCGGTGCCGACGCCAAGACCTTGCGCGACACGCTCGACAAGCTCAAGGACAAGCTCAAGACCGCGGCGATCGTGCTGGCGGTGGTCGACGGCGACCGGGTGCAACTGGCTGCCGGTGTCACCGCGGACCTGTTGGCCCGGCCCGGTGCTCGCCTGAAGGCCGGCGAGTTGGTCAATTTCGTCGCCAGCCAAGTGGGTGGCAAGGGCGGTGGCAAGCCCGATCTGGCGATGGCCGGAGGCACCGATCCGATGGGGCTGCCGAAGGCGCTGGCGTCGGTCGCGGCCTGGGTCGGCGAGCGGGTTTGAAGCGTGCCGTTCTGATGCGTGCCGGTCTGATGCTGCCGGACGCCGGTCTCGGTGCCCGCTTCGCCCGCTGTTCAGGCCAGGCCGCGGGTCAGCAGTTCGGCGACCAGCGCGTTGATGCCGCCGGCGTGGCCCGCAGCGCGCTCGCTGAGTTGCGCTGTTAGCGTGGACGGCAGCTTGCAGGCGAATGGCACCAGACCCGCAGCGGCGTCGAGCCGGCGCTGCACTTTGCGGTCTACCGGAGCGTCCTGGGCGAATCGGCCTGGAACTGCGGCCCGCTGGCGCTGACCCTCGAGCTTGCTTTCCAGCTGGCGAACGAGGTCGGTCTTTTTCATGCTCATGGTCGGCGTCTTCTTGTGGGTTATCGGGGACGCATTGTCGTTCAGCGTCTTGGGGCTTGGCGGCACCGGGCAGGCTTGCCGCTGAGGCAGCTCAGCCTGCGGTGACAATCGAGGTTTTGCTCGACCGTGGAGTGACGATGGCCTCGTGCCCGATTGATTGTCCTGACGATTGGCCTGACGATTGCCCTGACGATTGTCCTGACGCTACGCGCGCGCTTGGCGTGGGTCCGGCCGTGATCAGCCTGATCTCGAAAGGTCCGCGATGAGCCGTGTCGCGCGCAGCAGCACCGAAGCCGAAATCGACGCGCTTGACAAAGTCTGCGAGCGCTTGGTGGGTTTCGGCATCGATGTTTCGCTCGAGTGGGTCGACGGCTATCTCACCGCGTTGGCGGCCAGCCGCCGGGCGATCGATGCCAGCGAGTGGTTGCCGGCGATGTTTGGTGATGCGTTCGAGCGCGCATTCGCCGATCCAGCCGATGTGGCGCAGGCGCTGGCCGCGCTGAATGGACGCTGGCAGGTGCTGGTCAGCCAACTCGACCCGCAGTCGCTGCTCGACGAGCCCGAGGACATGCGCTTGTCGCCGCTGATGCTGAGCTTTGACGAAGCGGCGCGTGCCGAATTGGTCAACGAGGGTCACATGACGGCCGAGGAGTCGGTCGACCTGCTCAACACCGGCGCGCTGTGGGCCGAGGGCTTCATGGAGGCAGTCGCCACTTTTGCCCAGGATTGGCCCGAGCCTGATCTGGAAACCGATGACGGCCGCTGGTGTGAGGACTGTTTGTGCCGGGTCACTGCGCTGATGCTGCCGCAGGATGAATTGGCCGAGCACTGCGCGGTCCAATATCCCGGCGAAACCCTGGAGCGCGACCAATTGGTCGACGAGGCCTGTTATGCGGTGCAGGACCTGCGGGTCTATTGGCTGGAACATGGCGTCAAGCCCGAGACGCGCCGGGTCGAGGTCAAGACCGGCCGCAACGACGTCTGCCCATGTGGCAGTGGCAAGAAGTTCAAGAAGTGCCATGGCGCCGCCTGACCCGATCGTCTGACCTGATCGCCTGACCCGATCGCCTGACCTGTACCGGATCCACGACATGTCCATTCCTGTTCCCCATTCGCCGCTGCCGCTTGGTGGCCGGCACATCGTGCTCGGCCTGTCCGGCGGCATTGCTTGCTACAAGTCGGCTGATTTGGTGCGCGAGCTCAGCAAGGCGGGCGCCACCGTCCAGGTCGTGATGACCGAAGCGGCGCAGGCCTTCATCACGCCGGTGACGATGCAGGCGCTGTCCGGTATGCCGGTGGTGACCAGCCAGTGGGACGCGCGCGAGCCCAACAACATGGCCCACATCAACCTCAGCCGCGAAGCCGATGCGATCCTGATCGCGCCGGCGTCGGCTGATTTTCTGGCCAAGCTTGCGCAGGGCCGGGCCGATGAACTGCTGTCGCTGCTGTGCCTCGCACGCCCGGTCGAGCGTTGTCCGCTGTTGCTGGCGCCGGCGATGAACCGAGAGATGTGGCTTCACCCGGCCACCCGACGCAACGTGGCGCAAGTGCTGGCCGACGGCGCGCAGGTCTTTGGCCCGGGCCATGGCGACCAGGCCTGCGGCGAGTATGGCGACGGCCGCATGCTCGAGGCCAGCGAGTTGCGCGACGAGCTGATTGCATTTTTCCAGCCCAAGCTGTTGGCGGGCAAGCGCGTGCTGATCAGTGCCGGACCGACTTTTGAGGCCCTCGACCCGGTGCGCGGTATCACCAACCTGTCGTCGGGCAAGATGGGTTTTGCGATTGCCCGTGCGGCGCAGGAGGCGGGTGCCGAGGTCACGCTGGTGGCCGGCCCGGTGCACTTGGCCACGCCGCCCCATGTGCGTCGCATCGACGTGCAGTCGGCGCAGCAGATGTTCGACGCGGTACTGCCGCTGGCCAAAGGGCAGGATGTTTTCGTCGCCACGGCGGCAGTTGCCGACTGGCGGCCTGCGGCTTTGGCCGATCGCAAGATCAAGAAGGACGGCCGTGGCCGAATGCCAGGATTGGATTTTGTCGAGAATCCCGATGTTCTGGCGGCGGTGGCCCGGCTGGATGGCAGGCCTTATTGCGTTGGGTTTGCTGCCGAGAGCCACGACCTGGCGTTTCATGCCCGCGAAAAGCTGGTTCGCAAGAACGTACCGCTGGTGGTGGGCAATCTTGGGCCGGCCACCTTCGGTCGCGACGACAACAGCTTGCTGCTGGTCGATGCGCAGGGTGATCGCGCGCTGGCCACCGCCGACAAGCTCAGCCTGGCGCGCGAATTGGTGCGCGAGATTGCCAACCGCTTGGCGGCAGCGCAGGTTGCCGGCGCATGACAACCGTAGACCTCAAGCTGTTGGACCCGCGCATGGCAGCGCTTCTGCCGGCCTATGCCACGCCCGGCAGCGCAGGGCTGGACTTGCGCGCTTGCCTCGACACCGCGCTGGTGATTGCACCTGGCCAGACCGTGCTGATTCCCACCGGCCTCGCGATCCACATCGCCGACCCGGGATTGGCGGCGATGATCCTGCCGCGCTCGGGTCTGGGCCACAAGCACGGCATCGTGCTGGGCAATCTGGTCGGCCTGATCGACAGCGATTACCAGGGACCGCTGATGGTCAGCTGCTGGAATCGCAGCCAGACGGCTTTCACCGTCGAGCCGATGGAGCGGGTGGCGCAGTTGGTCATCGTGCCGGTGGTGCAGGCGACGTTCCGCTGCGTCGATGACTTTCAGGCCAGTGAGCGTGGCGTCGGCGGTTTCGGCTCGACCGGCAAAGTTTGAGCCGCGCTGCCTGACTGAGACTGCCTGCCTGCCTGCTTGCCCGGCCGCCGGGTCAAGCACCTGAAGTGTTCAGTGCAGGTGCGGCGAGGGCGGGGCGGTGGACAGCACGCTCAGCGCGCTCTCGGACAGGGTTTGCGCTGCGGCCTCTTCCTCGGTGGCTTCGCGCACCGCGTGCACCTTGACCGACAAGCGTAGCGCCATGCCTGCCAGTGGATGGTTGCCGTCGAGCACCAGGTGTGAGGGGTAGATCTCGGTGATCGTGTAGATCGCGTCGGTCTTCATGCCGGTGGTGGCCGCGCCTTCGGGCAGACCGTCGAACTGCATCCCTTGCTCCAGGTGGCCAGGGAACAGTGCCCGCTCTTCGAAGCACACCAGCGTCGGGTCGTAATCGCCGAAACCGTGCTCGGGTTCGAGATGCAGGTCGGTGGCAAAGCCGGCGCGCTGGCCGGTCAGGCATTCCTCAAGCTTGGGCAACAGGTCATGGCCGCCGAAAAAGAATTCCAGCGGCTCGGTCAGATCGTCGATGGTCTGGCCCTGGGCATCGGCCAGATGCCAGGTCAGGCTGACGACACAGGGGGCGGTGATCAACATCGCGAGATGATCGCATAACACTCGCGCGAGGCCACCCGGGCGCCGGGCCGCGACAGCGACAATCCGGGCGATGGACATCACTCGACCGTTGCCACTGCTGGGGGGCTTGTCCCCGGATGCCTTTATGCGCCGTCACTGGCAAAAGAAGCCTTTGCTGGTGCGCCAGGCCTGGCCGGGGGTGCAGTCACCGATCGACCGCAGCGCGCTGTTCGACCTAGCGGGTGCAGACGGCGTCGAGTCCCGCTTGCTCACCCAATTCGACGCGGGCTGGCGGCTGCGCCACGGGCCCTTCCGGCGTCGCGCGCTGCCGCCGATCAGCAAGCCGAACTGGACGCTGCTGGTGCAAGGCCTGGACTTGCACTGGCAGGCAGCCCACGAGATGTTGCAGCACTTTCGCTTCGTCCCCGAGGTCAGGCTCGATGATTTGATGATCTCCTACGCCAGCGACGGTGGTGGCGTCGGCCCGCACCTCGACTCCTACGACGTGTTCCTGCTTCAGGTGAAGGGGCGGCGGCGCTGGCGTATCGGGCCTGTCGCCGACCGCAGCCTGGTGCCCGACCGGCCGGTGCGTCTGCTGGCCAACTTTCTGCCGACCGAGGAGTACCTGCTCGAACCTGGCGACATGCTCTACCTGCCGCCGTTGTGGGGCCACGACGGCGTGGCCGAAGGGGAGTGCATGACCTGTTCGATCGGATTTCGGGCGGCGACCTCCTCTTCGCTGGCGCAGGAATTGCTGGTGGAGTTGGCGGAGAGCATGGAGATGCCGGCCACAGGTGATGCGCTGTACCGTGACCCGGGCCAGAGGGCCACGTCCACACCGGGCCGGATGCCCGAGAGCCTGCGTTTGTTTGCCGACAAGGCCTTGCAGCGTGCATTGCGTGATCCCAAGGCGATCGCCCGGGCGCTCGGTCAGTTGATGAGCGCGCCCAAGCCGCAGGTCTGGTTTGATGCAGGCTCGCCACTGCTTGAAGGCTGCGACGTGGTGTTGGACCCGCGCAGCCGAATGGTCTATGACGAGCACCATGTGTTCATCAATGGCGAGGCCTTTGTGGCGAGTGGGCGCGACGCTCGTTTGATGCGCCTGCTGGCAGATCGGCGGCGGCTCGAGCTTGCTGAATTGGCGCAACTGGGCGCGTCGGCCCGGAGTTTGCTCAACGACTGGACTCAAGCAGGTTGGGTGCGCGTGGTCCCCTGAACAAGGCGTTGCTGGTGCTGAAAGCGTGGAGGTGGTGCGATTCGGTGAACGGGCGCACCGCCGCGGTGCGAGCTCAATCTGCGGTGGATTTGCAACGCCGGCGGTCTCACGGGTCAGGCGGTGGGCCGAGATAATAGGGAGCTTCCCTAGGTTTTGATATAATTTTTGGCTAGCCCCGGAAGGGCTCGAGCTTTCCGGGTCTGGTTTCTTGATGCATCGGCTTCAAACCGTATGTGTTGGATCCCGTTACCGGTAACTGTTGATCAACAATTTTCACTGAGGACACCAATGAACAAGTCAATCCTGATCGCCGCTCTGATTGCTGCCGCTTCCCTGACCGCTTGCGGCAAGAAGGAAGAAGCCGCGCCTGCACCCGCACCGGCTGCTGCTCCCGCACCCGTGGCTGCTGCCTCGGCTGAACCCGCTTCTGCACCTGCTGACGCTGCCGCCTCGGCTGCCGCTGGCGCTGCTGCAACGGCTGCAAGCAAGTAATCGGCTTACCCCGAACTTTAAAAAGGCCGCCTTCGGGCGGCTTTTTTATGGGTGTTCCCGAAACCCAAAATCCGGTGCCGGGTGCCGGGTACCCGGTATCCGTTGGACCGGGAGCCTGGTCAGGATACCGCTGGCGCACGCCCGAAAAGCCGAGTCATCTCGGCTAGACGTTGACCATGCCAGGCGTGGACTTGTTGCCACTCGAAGCGCCAGACCCACCAGCCCGAGGCCGCGCCGGGCAGGTTCATGCGGCAGTCGCTGGGCAGCGCCAGCACATCTTGCATCGGATGCACCACGGTGTCGGCGACCGAGGACGCAGCGGCGCGCATCAGCGACCAGGCGATGTCGTGGCCATCGGTGGCCAGGTAGGCGCGGGCATGGTGGCGCTCCTGGTCGTTGGCGCTGGCCCACCAGCCGACGCTGGTGTCGTTGTCATGGGTGCCGGTGTAGACCACGCTGTGGTGGTGGTGGTTGTGCGGCAGAAAAGGCTCGGCGGCATCGCCGGCGAAAGCGAACTGAAGCACCGCCATGCCGGGGAAACCGGTGGACTGCATCAAGGCTTTGACGGCAGGTGAGAGCAGGCCGAGGTCTTCAGCGATGACTGGCAGCGGGCCCAGTGCCTGGCTGATGGCGTCGAACAAGGCCAAGCCCGGGCCGGGCCGCCACCGGCCGTTCTCGGCGGTGGGCTCGGCCGCAGGAATCTCCCAGTAGTCCGCAAAGCCTCGGAAGTGGTCGATGCGCACGATGTCGACCAGTTCAAACGTTCGCCGCAGTCGCTGCACCCACCAGCGATAGCGTTCCGCCGCGTGGTTCGACCAACGGTACTGCGGGTTGCCCCAGCGTTGGCCGGTTCGGCTGAAATAGTCGGGTGGTACGCCGGCGACCACGGTCGGCTGGCCTTGGTCATCAAGCTCGAACAAGTCCTGGCGCGACCAGACGTCCGCGCTCTGGTGGGCGATGAAAATCGGCATGTCGCCGATGATGCGAACACCTTTGGCGTGGGCATGGCTGCGCAGCGCCGCCCACTGGCGGTAGAAGCACCATTGGCAGAACCGGTAGAAGGCGATGCGGGTGGCCTGTTGCTCGGTCGCTGCCGCCAACGCCGAGGCTTGCCGGCGCGCCAGACCGGTCGGCCAGAGCGGCCAATCGGTCCACTGCGTGGCCTCGCAGATCGACATGAACAGCGCGTAGTCGTCGAGCCAGTCCGCATGGCGGGCGCAGAAGGCTTTGAAATCGGCCTGGTCGGCCGCATTGGCCTCGCCGGCTGCATTGGCCTGGTCGGCAAAAGCTGTTGCTGCCAAGGCCAAGCGCGTCATTCGCCAGGGCACCAGGGTGGAGAAGTCGATTCGACTGGCCTTGGTGGGTGGTGGGCTTGACAGTGCCTCGGCATCCAGCCAGCCGCGCTGCTGCAGTTCCACCAGGTCGATCAGCAGCAGATTGCCGGCAAACGCCGACGAGCTCATGTAGGGTGAGTTGCCGGGACCGATGCCGCCTAGCGGCAGCATCTGCCACAGGGTCTGCCCGGCGCCCTGCAGCCAGTCGACGAAGTGGTAGGCGGCGGCCCCGAGGTCACCGCTGCCGTGCGGGCCGGGCAGGGAAGTGGGGTGCAGCAAGACGCCGCTGGCGCGGGGGAATCTCATGGTGTGCCGTCTCCAGGTTTCGGTGAGAAATTACGCTGGCGGGCCAGCAGCATCACGCTGCGGGCGCGCAGCGCGCAGTGGCCGCTCACGCTGGGCAGGGGCTGATCTTCAGCGGCTGGTTCGACGATGTCGTCAGCGGCGGTGTTCAGCAACAAGCGCCAATCGCCTTCGGGCAGCCTGAAGTCGGTGTCAAGGTCTTCTGCGTTGAACAGCATCAGCAAGGGCGTCGCGCAAGCCTGGTCGATGGGCGGACTGCGGCCGGGTGCGCCGATCAAGGCGCCGATCACACGCGATGCTGATTGGTTCCAATCCCAGTCGGTGAGCGGCTTGCCATTGCGCCGCAGCCAGCCCAGGTCGGGCAGGCCCCGGGCATCCGGCTGACCGGTGTACCAGGTCGAGCGCATGGGCAGCCATTGGCGCCGCAGCGCCAGCAGCTTGGCCGTCAAACGCAGCAATGAGGCGTCGGCCTTGGGCCAATCAATCCAGGTGATGGCGTTGTCTTGGCAGTAGGGATTGTTGTTGCCGCGCTGGCTGTGGCCGATCTCGTCGCCAGCGGCAAGCATCGGTGTGCCTTGCGCCAGCAGCAGCGTGGCGAGCAGTGCGCGCTGCAGTCGGCCGCGCAGCATCAGCACCTCGGGGTCGTCGGTTTCGCCTTCGACGCCGCAGTTCCAGCTTAGGTTATGGCCGTGGCCATCGTGGTTGTTCTCGCCATTGGCCTCGTTGTGGCGGAAATCGAAGCTGACCAGGTCACGCAGCGTGAAGCCGTCGTGCGAGACGATGTAGTTGACCGACTCCACCGGCTCGCGTCCGCGCGACTGCAATCGCTGCGCAGAGCCGGCGAGCGCTTGGGCGAACTGGCCTCGGGTGACCGCGCCGCCGAGCCAGAACGCCCGCATGGTGTCGCGGAAACTGTCGTTCCATTCCAGCCAGCCGCTTGGGAAATTGCCGGCCTGGTAACCACCGGGGCCGACATCCCAGGGCTCGGCGATCAGCTTGCCGTCAGTCCAGAGCCGTCCCAGCATCGGGTCTTGGCGCAATGCTGAGAAAAACGGGCCCTGTCGGTCGAAACCCAGGTCGCCGCGGCCCAGCACCGGGGCGAGGTCGAAACGGAAGCCGTCGACATGCATCTCGCCGACCCAGAAGCGCAGGCTGTCCATCACCATTTGCAGCACGCGCGGCTGCCGGATGTCGAACGTGTTGCCGCAGCCGCTGTAGTTCTCATAGCCGGCAGATCGCCCGGGCGGCAGGCGGTAACTACCGGCGTTGTCCAGTCCGCGCCAACTCAGTGTGGGGCCGGCCTCGTCGCTTTCAGCGCTGTGGTTGAACACCACGTCGAGCAGCACCTCGATGCCGGCCTGGTGCAAGCGGCGCACCATGCGGCGGAACTCGTTGCGCGCATCGGCCGGGTCGGCCGCCAAGCGCGGCGCCGGGCAGAAGAAGCCCAAGGTGTTGTAGCCCCAGTAGTTGGACAGGCCGTTTTCGACCAAGCGCTGCTCATCCAGCCAGTAGTGCACCGGCAGCAGGCTGACCGCAGTGATGCCCAGCGACTGCAAGTGGGCCAGCGGCACGTCATGGCTCAGGCCGGCAAAGGTGCCTCGCAGCGGGTCGGGTACGCCGGGGTGGCTTCGGGTGTAGCCCTTGACATGCAACTCGCAGATCACCGTATCGGTCAGCGGGATGCGCGGCGGCCGGTCGTCGCCCCAGTCGAAATCATCGATCACTGCGCGGGCCTTGAGTGCGCTGGCGGCGTTGTCGCTCGGGTCTGGCTGGTCTTGCTGATTTGGCTGATTGGGCTGGTGGTGCTGATCGGGCTGCAGCATCGGGCTCTCAACTTGGCCGAAGGGCGCTGCTGCCCAGCGGAAGTCTCCGACGATTTCGCGGGCGTAGGGGTCGAGCAGCAGCTTGCGCGGGTTGAAGCGCTGGCCTAGATCTGGCCGCCAGGGGCCATGGGCCCGAAAGCCGTAGAGCTGCCCGGGTCGTCCCAGCTGATCCAGCGGTCCTGGTCCCTGGACCCGCAGATAGCCGTGCCAGATGTCTTGGCTGCGAGCGGGCAGCCGGGCGCGATGGGTTTCCAGGCTGCCGGTGGCGTCGAACAGGCACAGCTCGATGGCTTCGGCTTGGCCGGAGGCCACGGCGATGTTCAGGCCCTGACCGTCCCAGTGCACGCCCATCGGCCAGGGCCGGCCCGGCTCGAGTGCTAGCGATCGTGGCGTCATGCAGCTTGCAGCGCCAGGCCATGCGCGCTGGAGGCCGATGGGATCAGTGCGTCCATTCGAAGAACACGCAGGCCAGCGGTGGCAGGTTGACCAGGATCGATTGACGCCGGCCGTGCTCAGCAATCGGCTCGGCCTGCGCCGCCACCGTGCCGATATTGCTGCCGCCATAGTGGCTGGAATCGGTGTTCAGCCGCTCGATCCATTGGCCCTGGCGCGGCACGCCGATGCGCAAGCCGCGGTGCACCGTGGGCGTGAAGTTGCACAGCACCAGCACGGGGTGGGCAGGCGCCTCGCCATGTCGCACGAATGCCAGCAGGCTGCGGGCGTTGTCTTGATGGTCTATCCACTCGAAACCGTCAGCGCTGAAATCACGCTGGTGTAGCGCCGGCAGCGATCGCTGCAAGGCGTTCAGGTCAGTCACCAGGCGCTGCACGCCGGCGTGGGCCGGGTCGCCCAGCAGGTGCCAATCCAGGCTGCTGTCATGGTTCCACTCGCGTGCTTGCGCAAACTCGCAGCCCATGAACATCAGCTTCTTGCCCGGGTGGCCCCACATGAAGCCGTAATAAGCGCGTAGGTTGGCGAACTGCTGCCAGCGATCGCCTGGCATCTTGCCCAGCAGCGAGCCTTTGCCGTGCACCACCTCGTCGTGCGAGAGCGGTAGCACGAAGTTCTCGTTGAAGGCATAGACCAGGCCAAAGCTCAGTTCGCTTTGATGATGGCTGCGGTGGATGGGGTCGCGCGCCATGTAGGCCAGCGTGTCGTGCATCCAGCCCATGTTCCATTTGTAATGAAACCCCAGGCCGCCGGCATAGGTCGGTCGCGAGACGGCCGGAAATGCGGTGGATTCCTCCGCCAGTGTGATCGCCTCTGATCGCTCAACGCCCACCACCTCGTTCAAGCGCTTCAAGAAGCTGATCGCCTCTAGATTCTCCCGCCCACCGCGCACATTGGGAATCCATTCGCCCGGCTTGCGGCTGTAATCGCGGTACAGCATCGAGGCCACCGCGTCGACGCGCAGCCCATCGATGCCGAAACGTTCTAACCAGTACAGCGCGTTGCCGATCAGGAAGTTGCGCACCTCGGTGCGGCCCAGGTTGCAGATCAGCGTGTTCCAGTCCGGGTGATAACCCTCGCGTGGATCGGCATATTCGTACAGATGGGTGCCGTCGAACAGCCCGAGGCCATGGGCGTCGGTGGGGAAATGTGAAGGCACCCAGTCCAGGATCACCCCCAGCCCGGCGGCATGTGCTTTTTCGACAAAGCGCGAAAAACCAGCCGGGTCACCAAAGCGGGAGGTCGGCGCGTACAACCCCAAGGGTTGATAGCCCCAGGAGCCGTCGAAGGGATGCTCGCTGATCGGCAGCAGCTCCAGGTGGCTGAAACCCAGGCCCGCGGCATAAGGGATCAGTGTGTCGGCGAGTTCGTCCCAGTTCAACCAGCGGTTGCCGTCCTCAGGCTTGCGCCGCCACGAGCCCAGATGCACTTCGTAGATGCTGATCGGCGCACCCAGTGCGTTGGCGGCCTGGCGCGCGGTCGAGCGTGGCACCGGCGCGGGCAGGGCCGCAACGATGCTCGCGGTGGCCGGTCGTCGTTCGGCAGCGCGCGCCATCGGGTCGGCTTTCTGTGGCAGGCGCTGGCCGAAGGCCGAGTGCAGTTCGTATTTGTAACGTGCGCCGCTGGCCACGCCCGGGATGAACAACTCCCAGACGCCGCATTCGCGCCGCAGCCGCATCGGGTGGCAGGCACCACGCCAGTGGTTGAAATCGCCGACCACGCTGACGCTGGACGCGTTGGGCGCCCAGACAGCGAAGCCGGTGCCGGTCACGCCCTCGTGCGTACGAGGGGTTGATCCCAGTACCTCGTAGGGCCGCAGATGGGTACCTTCGGCCAGCAGCCAGGCGTCGACCTCGCCCAACAAGGGGCCGAAGCGATACGGGTCTTCGGCAACCTGGGTTTGGCCATCGGCCCAGGTGATGTGCAGGCGGTAGGCTGCCTGTCCTTTGCCAGCGGCCAGCGCGACCGGTCCTTCGAAGAAACCGTCGGCATGGCGGCGCAACAGCTTGCCGAGTTGGCGAGCATCTTTGCCACCGATCACGGTGACCGCGCTGGCGCCGGGTAGAAATGTCCGCACCCAGGCTTGGTCGTGAGCGTCCCGGTGCAACCCCAGCAGCGCAAAGGGGTCGCCGCAGCGACCGTTGCAGACCAGGGCAATGTCTTCTTGGCTCAGCATGGGGCCATCGTACGGTGTGCCGGGCCAGGACCGCGGTTTCAGGCTTCAGGCCTGAGG
>CANFPU010000102.1 GCA_947448955.1 Burkholderiales bacterium | reverse complement strand
GGGCACGACCACCGTCAACGTGACGGCCAAGCCACTCAATACCGCGCCGGTGCTCAAGGTCACCGGCGGCCTCGTCAATCCGAAGTTCGCGGCGGGTGACGGGTCGACGGGCTTTCTGTTCCCAGACGCCACGGTGACCTTGACCGACGCAGAACTGATCCAGTCCCTCAGAGGAGTCATGGTCCTGCAATACCCCGGCGCCAGCTTGACGGTGCAGCGCGCGGGCGGGGCCAATGCCGACGACCGTTTCAAAGTCCAGTCCTTCAGTGCTGTCGTCAGCCAGGCCGGCGGCACGCTGACAGCCACCTTTGGTGCGAACAAGAGCATCACCGAGGTGACGTCTTTCCTCAACAACCTGCAGTACAGCAACGCCGGCAGCCAGGCCGGCGAGGTGACGCTGGAGATCAGCTTCAGCGACGGCAACACCGGCCAGCAGGGATCGGGCGGTGCCAAGAGCAGCACCATCACCCAGCGGGTCAGCGTGACGGCGCCCCGCAGCGTAGACGCCCGCACCACCGCGGTCGCCAGCAGCCAGACCGGCCCGGTGGACCTGCCGAGCACCGCCACCAGCGCGGCCAGCGCGGTGCCGGTCTACCGCTTCACGCTGACCGACAACGACGCCAACGGCGACGGCCTGGTCGACAGCGGCGCCAGCGACGGGCTGCCGTCGGTGGTGAGCAGCGTCACCTTGCAGGTCAGCGACGCGCTGGCCGACGGCCTGAGCTTCTTGCTCAACGGCCCGTTCCTGAGCGCCCCGGTGAAGGGCGTGGTCGCCAGCACAGCCGTCGGCGGCCTGCGCGACATCGTGTTCAACACCGGCGGCATGGGCGTGATGGACGCCACCCAGGGCACGGTCACCGTCAGCGCTTACCGCAACGCCGAGGGCCCGTTCGTCGACAACACCCTGGGCACGCTGCGCCTGGCGGGCAGCGACATCGCCGGCCGCACGCCGGGCTTGCTGCTGGACAAGAGCGGCTCGCAGTTGCTGGCCAACCCGCTGGCCAACCCGCTGGACAACCCGCCCAAGACCGGCACGACCGACAACGGCGCGTGGACACTGCGCGAGCAGGTGACGGCCACGCAGCTGGTGTTCGCCACGCAGCCCGGCCGATCGGAAGTCAGCGGCCAGCTCTTGAGCGCGCAGCCAGTGATCCAAGCGGTCGACTCGGCGGGCAAGATCGACCTTGATTTCAATGGCCCGGTCACGCTGAGCGCCACCGGGGCGGGCAGCCTCAGCGGGGCGGCGGGCCTGACGGTGAACGCGGTGCGTGGCGTCGCCACGTTTGCCGGCCTGGTCTACACCGCGGCCGCCGACCAGGAGGCCGTGACGCTGAACGCCAGCGCCGACGGCCTCGGCAAGACGGCGACCCAACAATTTGCCGCCGATGTGGTGGCCACGCGCCTGGTGTTCAGCGCCCAGCCACCGGCCAGCACCGCGATCACCAGCGGCGTGGCGGTCCGCGCCGAGGTGTCGGTGCAGGCGGTGGATGCCCAGGGCACGGTGGACACCGGCTTCAACGGCGTGCTGACCTTGTCACTGACCGACCCAAGCGACGGCGCGCTGGACGGCACGCTGAACGAGCTCTCCGTGAAGTTGGGCGACAGCGACAGCAACCCGGGCACGGTGACGGTCAACGCCACGCGCGGCTTGGCCAGCTTCAGCAACCTGGTCCTGCGCTACACCAACAGCGGCAACCGCGACGCGCTGGCGCTGGTGGCCAGCAGCGCCGGGGTGGCCAGCGCCACCGGCGAGACCTTGAACAGCCGCCTGCCGGCAGCGGCCAACACCGCGCCGGTGATCGCCGCCCATGGCAACACCAGCGTGCGCTGGACCGAGGCCAACAGCGCCAACGCCAGCGACAACCTGGCGGTGGCCGTGGCGGCAGGCTTCACGCTCAGCGATGCCGAGCAGGCTGCGCCGGCGTCGCTGACGATCAGCCTGCCCGATGCGCAGGCCGGCGAGCGCCTGCTGTTGGGCGACACGCCAGCCTCATTGGCCTGGGCTTTCGCCCCGGGCGACACCAACGTCACGCTCAGCGCCAAAGCCGGCGCCAGCGCGCCGACGATGGCCGATTTCCAGACCACGCTGCGCGGCATCCGCTACGCCTACGACACCAACGCGCCCGACACCACGTCGCGCCTGGTGACCATCACCGTGGATGACGGCCAGGCCAGCAACAACAGCGCCAGCCTGGATGTGACGGTGCTGCGTGCCGCGGTCAACGACGCGCCCAGCGCCGCCGACAAGCTGCCCCCGTCGCAGACCATCCTAGAGGGCGCGCGCGAACCCTTGCAGCTCAGCAGCCTGGGCCCGTTCACCGACCCGGACGGCGACAACCTGACGCTGAGCGTCACGGTGTCGGTCACCCCCGGCGTGGGCCAGCTGTATGCCTTTCCGGGCAAGGGTCTGACGATCACCGGCATCGGCACCCATTCACTGGTGCTGACCGGCACGACCGGGGCCTTGAGCAGGTACTTCGAGAATCCCCGTGACGCGGTGAGCTACTACCTGGGCGGCAAGAACATCAGCGGCCTGGCCGCTGACACCGTGACCGTCAGCGCCGATGATGGCTTCGGCGCCGTGACGCTGGGCACGATGGCCATCAACCTGACCCCAGTGAACGACGCGCCCACGCTGGCCGGCTTGCCCGAGCTGGCGAGCGGCACGCTGATGGTGGGTGTGGCGCGCACGCTGGACCCCTTCAGCGTGGCCGATGTCGACAGCAACAAGCTGACCGTGACGCTGACCCCGAGCAACGGCAGCCTCGGTGGCCTGGTCGATGCCGACCCGGCGCCCGGCGTGCAAATCACCGGCACGCCCGCGGCGATCAATGCCGCGCTGTCAGCCGCCACCTTCACCGCCAGCGCAGCCGGCGCCGCAGGCCTGGCCGTGAGCGTCAGCGACGGCGAGTTGAGCGCCAGCGGCAGCTATCCGCTGCCCAAGGCCCTCAACCCGAACACGCCGCCGACTTTGGCGACTGTGGCCGCGCAGACATTCGCCACCGGCGAACGCCTGAGCCTGGCGTTCATCAGCGCCACCGACCCAGACACCGACCAGACGCTGACGCTCACGCTGACCACCAGCAACGCCACGCTGCGCGGCCTGCAGGATGCCGACGCCTTCACCGCCGGCCTGCAACTGCGCGGCAGCGCGGCCAGCCTCAACACAGCGCTGGCGGCCGCTACGCTGACGGCCAATGCCGATGGCGCGGTCAGCGTCAGTGCCAGCCTGAGCGACGGCGTGGCCACCAACCCGGCCACCGCCACCTACACGCTGACGGCCAACAACGTCGCGCCGACGCTGACGAGTGTCAGCGCGCTGGCCGGCGGCGAGGAGGACAGCCCGAGCGCGATCAGCTTCAGCAAGCTGCTGGCGGCGTCCAATGCCGCAGACCCGGGCGGCGCGGTGCAGGCCTTCGTGGTGCAGGCCGTCAGCAGCGGCAGCTTGACCATCAACGGCAATGCCTGGGCCAATGGCGCCAACGACCTGATCGACGCCGACCACAGCGCCGAGTGGACGCCGGTGGCCAATGCCTTTGGGGTTGGCGCCAGCGCGCCGAACGCTTTCACGGTGAAGGCGCGCGACAACAGCGGTGGGCTGTCCGCCAGCGCGGTGCAAGTCAAGGTCGAGGTCGCATCGGTGAACGATGCGCCGACGCTGGCTGGCGCTTATGCCTTCGCCGGCATCACCGAAGACAGCGCCGGCAGCACCGGCGTTCGGGTGTCCGCGCTGCTGGGCAACCTGGTGGCGGCCGATCTGGAGAGCATCGCGTTGGGCGTGGCCATCACCGGCAGCAGCGCGCTGGGGAGTTGGCAGTATTCCAGCAATTCGACCAATGGCAGCGACGGCAGCTGGACCGCCGTCGGCGCCGTGCTGCCCAGCAGCGCCCGGCTGCTGCCGGCCGATGACTGGCTGCGTTATCGACCCGACCAGGCCCATGGCGAAAACGCGCAGATCACACTGCGCGCCTGGGACGGCAGCACCGGCGTGGCCCACGGCCTGGCCAACACGGTGGCCAACGGCGGCGCGACGGCCTTCTCGGCCAACAGCGTGACCGCGGCGATGGTGGTGGCGCCGCTCGACGATGCGCTGTCGCTGACCTTGACCGACACGGCCCACGCCACCCAGACCTACCTGGAGAAGGCCGACCTGGTGCTCGACGCGACGCTGACGCTGAACGACCCCGACGCCATCGGCCTGACGCTGACCGGCTCGCGCGCCACCATCAGCGCCGGCCTGGTCAGCGCGGAAGACCGGTTGCTGATCAACGGCCTCACCAACGGCAACGTGACGCTGCTGGGCGACACCATCAATTTCAGCTACAACAACCTCACCGGCGTGATGTCACTCGACGGCAGCGCCAGCCAGGATGCCTACCAGGCCGCGCTGCGCCTGGTGACTTACCGCAACCTCAGCAACAACCCGACCGTCACCGCGCGCACCATCGACCTGGTGGCGGGCACCACGCTGGCCACCACGCTGGCTGGGCAGATCCACTTCTACGACTATGTGTTGGCCGACGGCAGCGCGGGCCACCCGCGACAGAGCTGGACGCAGGCCCGCGACGCCGCCGCGTTGCGCAGCTATGCCGGCATGACCGGCTACCTGGTGACGATCACCAGCGCGGCCGAGAACGACTTTCTGAAGACCGCGCTGCCGAGCTCGGCGTGGATAGGCGCGAGCGACGCAGCCGCTGAGGGCCGCTGGTTCTGGGTCACCGGCCCCGAGGCGGGCCAGCAGTTCTGGCAGGTGGACTACAACTTCTTTGGCAGCAACGTCGCGAGCTACGCCAAGAACGGCCTGTTCAGCAACTGGAACCCCGGTGAGCCGAACAACACCGGTGGCTTCTTGGTGACGGACTACGACGGTGTGGAGAACTACGCCTCGATCGTCAACGGATCGGGCAAGTGGAACGACCGCGAGATCACCGACAACAACGTCAACGGCTATCTGGTCGAGTACAGCGACCCGACCGTCGCGACGGTGGCTTTCAGCAAGCGCATCACCGTCACGCCGCAGCCGCTGAACGACGCGCCGGTGCTGAGCGCCGCCAGCCCTGCCTTGACCGCGATCGGCGAAGACGCCATCAACAACGGCGGCCAACTGGTCAGCAGCCTGGTCAGCCTGGCCACGATCAGCGACGCAGACGCGGGCGCGGTGCGCGGCGGCATCGCGATCACCGCCACCGACAGCGGCAATGGCCAGTGGCAATACCGGCTGAACAACGCCGGCGCCTGGACCAACCTCGGCACGCGCAGCGACAGCGCGGCGCTGCTGCTGGCACCGGCCGACGCATTGCGATTCGTGCCGAACGGGCTGAACGCGAGCACCGGCAGTTTCAGCTACCGGGCCTGGGACACGACCACCGGCAGCGCCGGCCTGAGCGTCAACACCAGCACCAACGGTGGCAGCAGCGCGTTCTCCACCGCCGTGAACACCGCCAGCATCACGGTCACCGCGGTCAACGACGCGCCGGTGATCGCCGCTGCGGCGAACGTGACGATGGCCGGGATCAGCGAGGACGTGGTCAGCGCCGACAACCTGGGCCAGACCGTGGCGAGCCTGCTGGGCGGCCTGTACAGCGACGTCGACCTGGGCGCGGTCAGCGGCGTGGCGCTGGTCGGCAAGAGCGGGCCGGGCACAGGGCTGTGGCAGTACTCGGTCGACGCCGGCACCAATTGGCTCAACACCCCGGCGCTGGCCGATACCAGCGCGCTGCTGCTGAGCGCCACCGACTTGCTGCGCTTCAGCCCGGACGGCCTGCTGGGCGGCCCCGCGACCTTGACGCTGCGCGGCTGGGACCAGACCAGCGGTGTCCACGGCAACACGCCCGACATCAGCGCCACGCTGGGCAACAGCCAGGCGTTTTCCAGCCTGAGCGCGGCGCTGAGCCTGGCGGTGGCCAGCGTCAACGACACGCCGGTGCTCACGACGAGCGGCGGCAATGCGGCCTACACCGAGCTGGCTGCGGCCGTGGCGATCGACGCCGGGCTGACGCTGAGCGATGACAGCGCGACCCTGAGCGCGGCCAAGGTCGCGATCAGCGCGGGCTTCAGCGATGGCGACCGGCTGAACTTCAACACCCAGGCCGGTATCAACGGCAGCTTCAATGCCGAGACCGGCGTGCTGACGCTGACCGGCAATGCCAGCGTGGCCGACTGGCGCACGGCGCTGCGCAGCATCACCTTCAACAGCACCAGCCACGACCCGACGGTGCTGAGCGCCGCGCGAACGCTGCAGTGGACGGTGACGGACGCCGAGGGCCTGACCAGCGCTGCGGCCACCCGCGCGCTGGCCGTCACCGCAGTGGCCGATGCCGCCACCGCGACCGACCTGCCCGCCAACTTCAAGTACACCGAGGACGATGGCGCCCGCGTGCTGGCGCCGGCCTTGGTCCTGAGCGACCAAGACGACGTCGAACTGGCCAGCGCCCGCGTGACGCTGGCCCCCGGTGCGAACGGCTTCGTCGCCGCCTCCGAAATGCTGGGGCTGAGCGACGCGGCACAGATGAACGCCAATGGCACGGGCTGGACCGCCAACGTCGGCGCGATCTCGCTGACCTATACCCGCAACACCGGCCAGCTCGACCTGAGCGGCACCGCCTCGGTCACCGAGTACCGCAAGCTGCTGCGCAGCGTGACCTACGCCAACACGCAGGACTACAGCACCAACCCGGGCGGCGTGACGCTGGCCGGCAACGACAGCCGCAGCGTCGCCTGGCAGGTGACCGACGCCAATTCCGACGGCGTGGGCGCCAACACGGCCTTGCTGGGCAACACCGCGATCACGCTGTACGACGCGAAGGAGGTGCCGCAGGTCACCGGCGCCAACACCGGCGCCGCCTATACCGAAAACGGCGCGTCGGTGGCGCTGGCCGCCGGGCTGACGGTGCTGGGCGACCCGATGTTGGCGCGCGCCACCGTGCGCATCGGCGCAGGCTACAGCGAGGGCGACGTGCTGAGTTTTGCCAACCAGGGCGGCATCACCGGCAGCTGGAGCGCCAGCGAGGGCCTGCTCACGCTCAGTGGCAACGCCAGCCTGGCCAACTACCAGGCGGCGTTGCGCAGCGTCAGCTTCAGCAGCACCAGCGACAACCCCACGGCCAGCAGTGCGACGCGAACGCTACGCTGGCAGATCCTGGACAACGCCGGCAGCCCGAGTGCGGTGGACGCCGACGCCACCACCACGCTGACGATCACTGCGGTCAACGATGTGGCGAGCATCAGCGGCCTGGCCGCCAGCGGCAGCGTGACCGTGGCCGAACGCGGCGAAGCGGTGAACCTGGCACGCCGGCTGCAGCTGACCGATCTGGACGACGCCAAACTGGCCAGCGCCCAGGTGCTGCTGGGTGGCGCCGGCTTCGACGCGGCCCACGAGGGCTTGCGTCTGGCCGGCCAGACTGCCAGCACCGGCAGCTTCACGCCGGGCAACAACTGGACCGTGGCCAACGTGGCGGGCAGCGGCGTGGCCGCAAGCTATGTCGCTGCCACCGGCACCCTGAGCTTGAACGGCGCGGCCAGCGTCGAGCAGTACCAAAAGCTGCTGCAGCGGGTGCAGTTCCAGACCGCAGGCGATGACCCCACCGCCACCGCTGCCAGCCGCAGCGTGAGCTGGACGGTGACCGATGCCAACGGCAGCAACGCCGGCAACGGCGCACTGACCAGTGCAGCGGCCAACAGCGGGGTGACGGTCACGGCGGTGAACAATGCTGCCAGTCTGACCGGCCTGTCGGGCGTCGCTGTGGCGGCGACCGAGCGCGTGGCGATGCAGCCGGGCAACGCCATCGTGTTGAGCGATGCCGACGACACCCAGCTGGTCTCGGCCCGGGTGTGGATCGGTGGCGGGCTGAGCACCGGCGACACGCTGGCCTTCACGAACGCCAATGGCATCAGCGCCAACTATGACGCCACCACCGGGGTGCTGGCGTTGACAGGCACGGCCAGCGTCGCCCAATACCAGGCCGCGCTGCGAAGCGTGACCTTCAACACCGGCACCAACCCCACGGCGCTGACCGCCGAGCGCGTCATCAGCTGGCAGGTGACCGACGCCAACAGCGACGGCGCCGGCGCGGCCCGCAGCGAGGTGGCCAACGTCGTGCTGAGCCTCACGGCCGTCAACGACGCACCGGTGATCATCGCGGCCGCCACCCCCAGCTTCACCGAAGGCGGCGCAGCGCTGGTGATCGACGGCGCGCTGACGATCAGCGACATCGACGACACGCAGATCGCGGGGGCCAGCGTCAGCATCGCCACCCACTTGACCAACGGCGACCTGCTGAGCTTGCCCGAAGGCTATGCCAATACCAGCGGCACCACTGGCATCAGCGCCAGCTACAACGCGGGCACCGGCGTGTTGACGCTGACCGGCACGGCCAGCGTGGCGGCTTATCAGACGGCGCTGCGGGCAGTGCGCTTCGGCAACACCAGCGGCGAGCCGACCGACAACGGCGCAGCGCTGAGCCGCGGCATCGCCTGGTCGGTGACCGACGCCAACAGCGCCGGCGTGGGCGCAGCCACCAGCGCTGCTGGCGGCACGGCCGCCAGCAGCATCACGGTGCAGGCGATCAACTCAGCGCCGATGCTCAGCGCCGGCGGCAAGCTGGCTTACACCGAGGGCGGCGTCGCTGCGGTGCTGGACAACAGCATCACGCTCAGCGACGTCGACGACACGCAGATGAGCGGCGCGGTGCTGCGAATCTTCAACGGCTGGACGGCCGGCGACACGCTGGGCTTCACCAACCAGAACGGCATTGTCGGCAACTACAACGCGGCCACCGGCGTGCTGACGCTGATCGGCAACGCCACCACGGCGGATTACCAGACAGCGCTGCGCAGCGTGACCTTCAGCACCAGCTCGAAAGACCCCACGATCGCCAGCGTCAGCCGAGCGGTGAGTGTCCAGGTCACCGATGCCAACAGCGACGGCGCGGGCGCGGCCACCAGCAACACCGCAGGCGCGGTGGTCAACATCACCGCGACCGGCGACGCGCCAGTGGTGGGCGGCCAACCCATCGCACTGGCCTGGACCGAGGGCGACCCCGCCGTGACGCTGGCGCCTGCGTTGACGATCAGCGATGACGATGACAGCCAACTCAGCCAGGCCATGGTGCAGCTCGACGGCCGCCTCAAAGGCGATGTGCTCGGTTGGAGCGCCGCAGCACTGACCGGCACCGGCATCAGCGCCGACTACAGCCCGACCACGGGCGTGCTGGTCTTCAGCGGCACCGCCGACCTCAGCACCTACCAGGCACTGCTGCGCACGGTGACCTACCGCTCGAGCAGCGATGACCCGACCGACGCTGGCAACGCCCCGACGCGCACGCCGCGCTGGACGGTGACCGACGCCGACAGCGACAGCACGGGCAAGCTCGACAGCGCCACCGTCAACAGCACGCTGACCATCACCGCCGTCAACGCCGCGCCAGCGGTGACGACACCGCCCGCCGCCGGCGACTGGACCGAGGGCGACGCGGCCTTGCTGATCAGCCCCAACCTGAGCCTGTCCGACATCGACAGCAGCCACTTGACCGGCGCCACGGTGCGCACCAACGGGGCCTGGTTGGGCGACCAGCTGTTGTTCAGCGCGCAAAACGGCATCAGCAGCAGCTACAACGCCATCGTCGGCCTGCTCACGCTGACCGGCACGGCCACCCTCGGCCAGTACCAGACAGCGCTGCGCAGCGTGCAATTCTTCAATGGGTCTGACTCTGCGGCCGGCTACAACGTCGTCGGTGGCAACAGCGTCCGAACCTTCAGCTGGACGGTCAGCGACGACGCCACGCCCGTCGCCACCAGCGACGTGGCCACCAGCCTGCTGTTGATCAAGGGCGTGAACAACCCGCCGATCTTCAGTGTGATGAGCGGCGCGGTGGGCAGCGCGATCGAGGATGGCAGCGGCACCAGCGGCCGGGTGGCCTTCACGCTGGCCAACCTGAAGGCCTCGGCCAACGCCCGGGACGCGGACGGCTGGGTGACGGCATTTCGGGTGACCGAACTGAGCAGCGGCAAGCTGCTCATCGGCACCAGCGAGGCCACCGCCACCGCCTGGAGCGCCGACGGCAACGCCACCATCGACGACACCCATGGCGCCTGGTGGACACCCGCCGCCAATGCCAACGGCGCCGCGCTGGCTGCGTTCAAGATGGTGGTGGTGGACAACCAGGGCGCCGAGTCGGAGCGGCCCGTGCAGGTGACGACCCAGATCACCGCGGTGCCCGATGCCGCGCTGGTGACCAGCGTCGACCTGCCGCGAGCAGGCACCTACGCGATCGGCGACACGCTGGACTTCACGGTGAACTACGACCGCGAGGTGAACGTCAGCACCGCGGGCGGTACGCCGCGCCTGCTGGTGACGCTAGACACCGGCGGCAAGGTGGCGGCGCAGTACGTGTCGGGCAGCGCCAGCAAGGCGCTGGTGTTTCGCATGACAGTGGCCAGCGGCGCGCTGGACGCCGACGGCATCAGCGTGGCTGGCAGCATCGACCTGAATGGCGGCACGCTGACCAACCTGGACGATGGCCAGCCGACGAACGCCGGGCTGACCCTGGCCGGCCTGGGCAGCACCAGCGGGCTGAAGGTGGACGGCGTGGCGCCTGGCGTGCAAGCCATCACGGTCAGCGGCGCGGCCAATGCGGCCACGGCCCGCTACACCGTCACGCTCGGTGAATCGGTCACGGGCGTGGACGCCAGTGACTTTGTGTTGAAGGCCACCGGCACGGCCAACGGCCGCATCAGCGCGGTGACGGGCAATGGCAGCAGCTACACCGTGACGGTGGCCGACATCACCGGCACCGGCGGGCTGCGGTTGGATACGCGCGCCAGCGGCACGGGCATTCGGGATGCGGCGGGCAATGCCATCGCCGGCGGTTTCACCAGCGGCGCGGTGCATGCGGTGGCCCGCGTCGCGCCCACGCTGACCATCACCGGGGGCATCGCCAAGGACAACGTGCTGAACGCATCCGAGACCGGCAGCGCCTTGACGGTGACCGGCACCACCAGCGCGGAAGACGGCCAGACCGTCACCCTCCGGCTGGGCGGCCAGACGCACAGCGCCAGCGTCAGCGGCAGGACCTGGGCGGTGACGCTGCAGCCCGCCGAGATCAAGAGCTGGGCGCAGGGCGTGCTCACGCTGACAGCGGATGTGAGCGACCAGGCGGGCAATGTCGCGATCACCGCCAGCGCCAAGTTGACGGTCGACACCCTGGCGCCCACGCTGACGGCCGACGCGGTGGCGGGCGACAACCGCATCAACCGCAGCGAAGCGGGCACGGGCCTCACGCTGTCGGGCAGCACCAACGCCGAGGACGGCCAGACCGTCACCTTGGGCCTGGGCAGCCGCAGCCAGCGGGTGCTGGTCAGCGGCGGGCGCTGGAGCGCGACCTTTGCCGCAGCCGAACTGGCGCAGCTGGCCGATGGCGACCTGCCGCTGCAGCTGCTGGTGACCGACGCTGCGGGCAACGCGATCAGCACCAGCCGGATGCTGCAGCTCGACCGCAGCGCGCCGCTGGTGGTGGTCGACCCGGTGGCCGGAGACGACCGGCTCAATGCGGTCGAGCGGGGCCAGGCGCTGACCATCACCGGCAGCGCCAGCGGCGCCGAGGACGGCCAGCTGCTCAGCCTGACGCTGGGCGCACTGACCAAGACCGCCCAGGTGACCAACGGCCTGTGGTCGGTCAATCTGACGGCCACCGAGCTGCAGACCTTGACCGACGGCGACCTGGCGCTCAGCACCGACCTGCGCGACCTGGCGGGCAACCAAGCCAGCCCCACCAACCGCACGCTGCAGGTCGACACCACTGCGCCGGTGCTGGCGCTGGACGCGGTGACCGGCGATGACCTGATCAACCTGGCCGAGCACGACGCTGGCTTTGTGCTCAGCGGGACGACCAACGAGGGCTCGACGGTGATCGTGTCGATCGGCAGCAGCGCAGGGATGCCCGTGCTGGTGGAAAACGGCCGGTGGCAGCGCTGGGTCGGTGCCGACCAACTGCCCGCGGCCAGCGCCACCCAGGTGCCGGTGACGCTGCGCGTGACGGATGCCGCCGGCAACACCAGCCTACTCAGCCGCACGGTGGCGATGAACGCGGTGGCGAGGGTGGCACCGGCGCTGCGCCTGGCCACCGGCACCACCGGCACCACCGGTAGCACCGGCACCAACCCGGCCACCGTCGTCTCGGGCGTCGAAAGCCTCGTGCTCAGCGGTGCAGCGGCCGGTGTCAAGCTGGTCTACACCATCAACGGCGCGCTGTCGTACGACCTGGCCACCGCCCTGGTGGAGGGCAACAACGAAGTGACCGTGCAGCAGGTAGACGCGGCCGGCAACGTGTCGGCGCCCAGCGCGCCGCTGCAACTGAAGCTCGACCGCACCGCGCCGCAACTGACGCCGCTCGATGCCGATCCGGACACCCGGGTCGACCGGGTCACGCTGGCCGAGAACACCGCGACCAGCGTGCCGATCTACACCCTGCAAGCCAGCGACGAAGGCAAGCTGGTCTACAGCCTGAAGCCCGGCGTAGGCGACGCCGACCTGCTGGCCATCGACCCGGCCACCGGTGCGGTGACGCTGTCGGGTGCACCGGCCGACCACGAGAGCGGCAAGACAGCGTACCGCTTCACCGTGCTGGCCACCGACGAGGCCGGCAACCGCAGCCTGCAGGCGGTGGTGGTGCAGGTGCTCAACCTCAACGACAACGCGCCGCAGGCCACGCTGCGCAGCGATGCGGTGTCGGTAGACGAGGGCCGCGCAACCGGCGAGCTGGCCGGGGCGCAGGTTATCGCTAGCGACGCCGATGGCGACACGCTGGTCTTCAGCCTCGTGAACGCGCCGGTGGACACCCAGGGACAGGCCTTGTTCAGCATCGACTCAGGCAGCGGTCAGCTCAGCCTGACCGAGGCGGGATCGGCCTGGCTTGACGCCGATTCAGGCACCACCGCTTACCGGCTGACATTGCGCACCAGCGACGGTCTGGCCGCGCACGACCAGCTGCAGGTGTTGACGCTGACCGTGAACAACCTCAACGACAACGCGCCGGTACTGACGCTGTCCAACACCCAGGTCAGCCTGCCCGAGAACGCTGCGGCCGGCAACATCGCCGGCGCCAAGGCCAGCGCCACCGACGCCGATGGCGACAAGCTCTCCTTCAGCCTGATCGATGCGCCGGTGGACGCCAAAGGACTGGCCTTGTTCGCGATCGATGCAACCAGCGGCCAGCTGCGGCTGACGGACGCAGGTGCCGCGGCCACGGACTACGAGTCAGGTGTGCGGGGCTTCCAGTTCACCGTGCAGGTCGGCGATGGCGACGCTGCGCACGACCGGCAACAGACGCTGGCGATCACCGTGGCCAACGTCAACGACAACGCACCGGTGCTCGCGCTGCTCAACGCGCAGGTGACCCTCCGCGAGAACACGCCAGCCGGCGACATCGTCGGCGCCAAGGCCAGCGCCAGCGACGCTGATGGCGACCCGCGCTTGTTCAGCCTGGTCGACTCACCGGTGGACGACCAGGGCCTGGCCTTGTTCGCGATCGACGCGGCCAGCGGTCAGGTTCGGCTGACGAATGCCGGCGCCGCGGCCTTGGACTACGAGTCAGGCCTGCGCGACTTCCAACTCACGGTGCAGGTCGGTGATGGCGACACCGCACACGACCAGCAGCAGGCGCTGACGGTCTCGGTGTCCAACGTCAACGACAACGCGCCGGTGCTCACACTGCTCAACACCCAGCTGAGCATCCCGGAGAACGCTGCAGCCGGCGACATCGCCGGCGCCAAAGCC
>CANFPU010000101.1 GCA_947448955.1 Burkholderiales bacterium | reverse complement strand
GGTCGCCGGTCGCAGTCACGATGAGCTCGCCGCCTACCCAACGGCCTTCGAAAGCAGTTGGCTGCATGCCGAGCTGATGCGAACCCGCAACTTCAAGCCCTGGTTCAAGTGGGGAACGCTGATCGGCACGATGATGACCGGCATCGAGCAGTGGCTGATGCCCAAGCTCGGGCTCAAGATACCGCCCTGGACGCTGCACCGCGACACGCCCGACCACGCGCGCTTGCTGCCGGCTGATCAATGCCGACACATCGAATACCCCAAACCCGACGGCAAGATCAGCTTCGATCGTCTCAGCTCGGTGTTCATCAGCAGCACCAACCACGAGGAGAACCAGCCGGCTCACCTCACGCTGAAGGACGCCACCGTGCCGGTTTCGATCAATCTGGCGCGCTACGGCGGCCCGGAATCTCGGTACTGCCCGGCAGGCGTCTACGAGTTCGTCAAGAACGCAGACGACAGCGATCGCTTGCAGATCAACGCACAAAACTGCGTGCACTGCAAGACCTGCGACATCAAGGACCCGACCCAAAACATCGTCTGGGTCACGCCCGAAGGCGGCGGCGGGCCCAACTACGCAGGGATGTGATTGCGCCGGCCTGGTCGCGTGGCGGCGCCAAGCCTCCGACGCGACTGGTCTCGGGCCCTAAACCGCGTCGGTTTTGAACAGCGGTTCGATGGCGATGAGCCAATGTCGTCGGAGGTTCTAAGGCCTGGCCAGCGCCGTCAAACCATGCAAATCGGCGCTGTCGCCAAGCGACCAAGCCGCGGCGATCAACTCGGCACTGCGCGCCACACCCAGCAATGGATCGGTCAACGCGTGGAACTTCGCCGAGAGTGCAGCATCGCTCATGGGTCGCTGAAGTGAACCGATGGCGTGCTCGACCAGCACCCGCAGGCTGCGGCCATCGCGCAGCACGACGGTGACATCGGCCGCAGCCTCGTCGATTGATTCATCGACCGTGGCGACCACCTTGCGGCGCAACGCCACCACGTCGTCGCGGTTGACGATCGCGTCCGAGAACTCGTCCTCGCCAGCTTGGCCGAAGATCAACCCGGCGGCGCAGCCGTGGTAGACGCTGAACTTGGCGGCCAGACCATCGGCAGGCTCCTTCTTGCCCGTGAGTTCAAGCACCAGCGAATGCACGCGCAATTCAATGCGCTCGACCTGGTCAGGCTTGATGCCTTGCGCGCGCAACTGTGCGCAGGCGTCGATGCTGGGGTGGATCACGATGCCACAGGCAAAAGGCTTGTAGGTGTTGAACGAGATCTCGAAACGCTGTCCCAGCTCGTCGCTGGCCTGGGCCCAGTCGCATTTGCTCGAAACCACCTGCAACAGGCCGCGCGGCGCCTCCAGCGCGCGCGGGCTCGCCGTGTAGCCTTGGCGGGCCATCAGCGCAGACATCAGCCCCGCGCGGGCCGCTGCACCCGGGTGCAGCGGCTTGGTCATCGTGCCGAATTGCTCGCGCAGACCCACCGGCTGCGACGCGGCAATGCCCAGCGCCATCGTTGTTTGCCCAACATCCAGACCCAACAGCCTGGCGCAACCTGCGGCAGCTCCGAGCATGCCGGTCGAGCCGGTGATGTGCCAGCCACGGTCGTAATGCTCTGGGTAGACGATATTGCCGACACGGCAAGACACGTCGATGCCAATCACCAACGCATCGATCAGCGCGCGGCCGCTCGCACCTTGGCACTCGGCCAGCGCCAACAAAGCGCTTGCCACGGGTCCGGCAGGATGGATGATGGTCTTGAGGTGGGTGTCATCGAAATCGAAGGTATGCGACGAGATGCCATTGACCAGCGCTGCACTGGCCATGTCGAGGCGATCAGACCGACCGAGCACCTGCGCTTGTGGTGCCGGTTGCAGCATCTGCACGGCAGACAATGCGGCACCCACAGCCTCGTGACGCGCCGCACCGACCGCGCAACCCAGCCAGTTGAGAAAAGTCCGATGCGCCTCATGATCGACCGCGTCGCTCCAGCCACGCGAAGGATGGGTGGCGACGAACTGAGCCAGGATTCGCGTGATCGCAGGGGCGTTGGTGTCGGCAGCGACTTCGGTGTTCAGAGCCATGGTGTGTGCAGAAGGTGGGTGAAATGGTTGCGAGAGGGGTCAGGCATCGAGGTCGATCTTGCGATCGTGCGCCAGCCGGGTCCAGCGCGCGATGTCATCGCGGATGTACTGGCCAAAGGCTTCGGGCGTCATGGCGTGAGGTTCGACCGCCTCTGCCGAGAGCCGGTCGCGCAGGTCGGGACCTGTCAGGACGGCATTGAGCGTGTCATTGAGGGTCTTGACCAGGCCTGACGGCATGCCGGCTGGCCCGACAACACCGTACCACTGCACCGCATCAAAGCCTTTGTAGCCAGACTCGATCAGCGTCGGCACATCCTTGAGCAGCGGGTGGCGTGCAGCGCCCGTGACCGCCAACGCCCGCACCCGACCCGACCGCAGATGCGGCAGTGCGGCAGCCAGACCAGGGAACATCGCTTGCGTCTGGCCGCCAAGCAAATCGTTGAAGGCCGGCGCAATGCCGCGATAGGGGATGTGCAGCGCGAAAGCGTTGGCGGCCTGTTTGAAAAGCTCCATCGTCAAATGCGTCAACGTACCCTGGCCGGCCGATCCATAGCTGACACGTCCAGGATTGCGCTTCAAATAGTCCACGAACTGAGCGACCGTTTGCACGGGCAGGCTGGCATGAACCACCAGCACGTTCGGTGTGGCGCCGATCATGCCGACGGCCGTGAAATCCTTGACCGCGTCGTAAGGCAATTTGCTGCGCGTGGCCGGGTTGGTGCCATGCGTGCCGACGTAACCTTGCAGCAAGGTGTACCCGTCAGGCACAGACTTGGCAGCCGCCAGGCAAGCGATCGCGCCACCACCGCCACCGATGTTGTCGACGACAAAACTCTGGCCCAACACGCGGCCCCAACGCTCGGTCACCGTGCGGCCGACCAGATCGCTGCCGCCACCTGCGGCCACCGGCACGATGTAGCGCAGCGGTCGTGCCGGAAAACCCTGTGCTTGGGCCGAAAGACCCACGAGCGCACCCGACCCCGAGGCCGATAGCGCGGTAATGAAACAACGTCTTTGCATCACGGGTCGGGCCCTTCGCGCATGAAGCCTGCTGCACCGGGCCGCCAGCGCCTGTGGGACACGGCGCTAAAGTTTGGCAAGGTGAGTTTGTCGGCGAAAAAACATCATTTTGGCCGAGGCATGATGGCAAGCCATGCCCAGACCCTAAAAGCGTTTTGAAATAACAAATCAATAGAGCGTCAAAGTAATCCAAAAATTGTGGTTCAGCAGTTGCAGGGTGCCCGGGTGCATCGGCGAGACCTTCGGCGTGAAGACGCTGACGGTTGCGAAGTACTACCGCGTCGGACTACCGCGTCGGCGTTGACCCGCGTACACGCCGGCACGCCGGCACGCCGGCACGCCGGTACGCCAGTACGCCGAAACACACCATGCCTTCCCGTAGACTTTGCCTGTCCTTCAACCTCAGCCCTCAGATGAAGACTAGACGCCAAATGCCAATTCGGCGGACTCAAGGGTCCGATCCAGGTATCAACGCCCATCGCAATCTGAATGTCTCAGCCATTCCAGGAGAAACCCGATGATCAAAGGGTTGCACCACAGTGCCTACCGATGCAGCGACTCAGCGTCCACTCGCCGATTCTATGAAGACTTCCTCGGGCTGCCACTGTCGGGCACGCTGGAAATCGGCGAGACCAAGAGTGGCCGAAGGACCCAAACGCTACACACTTTCTACAGGCTCGGAGACGGCTCGTACCTGGCATTTTTTGAAGCACCGGACATGCCGTTCGAGTTCAAGCACCAACACGACTTCGACCTGCACATCGCGCTGGAGGTTGATCTGCAGACCTTGCACAACATGCTGGCCAAGGGGCGCGCTGCGGGCATTGAGACCCGGGGCATCTCCGACCATGGCTTCATCCATTCAGTTTATTTCCGCGATCCCGACGGCTATGTGATCGAACTTGCAGCCAAGGCCATCGGTCACGACCCGGCGATGGATCCCGCGCGGAACGGGGCACGCGAGATACTCGATCGATGGATGGCGAACCAACGCTTGACCAGGCATGCCGCCGATATCACCCCGATGCCAGACACAAAAAACCCCGCTTGAGCGGGGTCTTGCCTGGCAGTGCGAGCGCTAGGCTCTCCGAGAAGATTACTTGGCAGCCGCCTTCTTGGCCGGCGCTTTCTTGGCCGCAGCCTTCTTGGCTGGCACGGCAGCGTCTTCGGCCGGCGCGACTTCTTCTTCCAGCTTGGGCGCAGTGGCCGCGACGATCACCGGGTTGTTCTTGCCATGCTTGACGATCTTCAGCCCCTCAGGGAGCACCAGATCGGATGCATGCAGCGACTGACCCTTGACCAGGTGGCTCAGGTCGACCGCAATGAACTCCGGCAATGCGATGGCCAGGCACTCGATCTCGACCTCGGTCGAGACATGGGCGACCAGACACTTGTCGGTCTTGACGGCAACCGACTCTTCTTCACCCGAGAAGTGCAATGGCACCTTCTTGCGCAGGCGGGTCGTGTCATCGACACGCTGGAAGTCAACGTGCAGCACTTGCTGCTTCCAGGGGTGCATCTGGAAGTCGCGCAGCAGCACACGTTGTGTGGTGCCCGCCAATTCCATCGACAGGATCGACGAATGGAAAGCCTCTTTTTTCAGCGCGAAATAGAGCGCGTTGTGATCCAACTCGATCATCTTGGGTTCGCCGGCGCCAAAAACGATGCCTGGTACCTTGCCCGAGATGCGCAGGCGGCGGCTCGCTCCGGTCCCCTGCAGATTGCGCTCGAAAGCTGTGAAGTTCATGGTTTTCTCCATGGGTAGCGCCCGCGACCAGGCGCTTGGGTTGAGCAGCTTTGCAGCTGCCGATCAGCCACCGGTCTCGTACGCCCGGTAGCCCTTTGGCCGCCGTCTCCGATGCGCAGGCAAAGGAGACGGCCGGCCTCAGAAATTGCTGTTTTGTTCGGCGAAAAGTGAGGTCACCGATTCACCATCCGAAATACGTCGGATGGTCTCGGCAAACAGGAAAGCCACCGAGAGTTGGCGGATCTTCTTGCAAGCCTTGGCGGCGTCGGAAAGCGGAATGGTGTTGGTGATCACGACCTCGTCGATCTGGCTGCTGGCAATCCGCTCGACCGCTGGACCCGACAGGATGGGATGGGTGCAATAGGCAAAAACGCGCTTGGCACCGCGCGCCTTGAGAACCTCGGCGGCTTTGACCAAGGTTCCTGCGGTATCGATCATGTCGTCCATGATCACGCAGTTGCGGCCATCGACCTCACCGATCACATGCATCACCTCCGACACATTGGCCTTGGGTCTGCGCTTGTCGATGATCGCCAGATCGCTACCGAGTTGCTTGGCCAGCGCGCGGGCGCGAACCACACCGCCCACATCGGGGCTGACCACCACCAAGTCGGGGTAAGCCTTGCTCTTCAGGTCAGACAGGAGCACCGGCGAGGCATAGATGTTATCGACAGGAATATCGAAGAAACCCTGGATCTGATCGGCATGCAGATCCATCGTCAACAAGCGCTCGACACCGACGGTCTCAAGCAGGTTGGCCACCACTTTGGCAGAGATAGGCACCCGCATCGAACGCGGCCTGCGGTCCTGACGGGCATAGCCGAAATATGGGATCACAGCGGTGATGCGGCGAACGCTGGCGCGCTTGAGTGCATCGACCATGATCAAGAGTTCCATCAGGTTCTCATTGGTCGGCGAACAAGTGCTCTGGACCACGAAGACATCGCGGGCGCGCACATTTTGGTGCACCTCTACCGTGACTTCGCCATCCGAGAAACGACCTACTGTGGCCTTGCCAATCTCGACACCCAGACTCTTGGCGATCTCTTGCGCCAAGACGGGGTTGGCGTTGCCGGTGAACAGCACGGTGTTGAACAGCACGGTACGTTCTCCGTCAGGCCAGAATATCGATCCAGTGGAATGAAATGTATTTGGCAGGGGAGGAAGGACTCGAACCCTCGCATGTCGGAATCAAAATCCGATGCCTTGACCAACTTGGCGACTCCCCTACACAGGAAGCGGCATTCACCGCATCCTCAAACCCTCTCAGTCGGCCCAACCAACCAGTGGATGGTGGTCCAAACTGTTGCACACCCGGCCGACCCAGTCCGAAGGAATTTCTTCCAACAGATTTGTCGCCAAAGGCTGACCGGCTGTGCCTTGAATCCTGTCTACTCTCTCAACGCCGACTGGCGTGCCAAGCCTCGCAAAAACCGCACTGCCTGAACCCGACATGCGGCTGTTTCCGAACCGACCTTCCAGCCACGCAGCAACTTGAATGACCTCTCTACAAGCTGCCTCGGCAGGCGGCTGCAAATCATTGCGACCGTACCCCGTCAAGAGATCATTGCGAAGCTTAGCGTCAGCGAGCAAGCTCATGACTATAACAGTTTCCGTATTGCGAACCAACAGGCTGCTGCCGAAAATCGCTGCTGTGGCGATCGAAGCCGCCGGCTTGACCACCGCGTAGCGCTGGGTCGCCAGGCGGGGCACGGGCGTCAGCCGCTCACCAATCCCCTCGACCAAAGCATTGTGACCGCCAACAAAAAACGGCACATCAGCACCCAGCGTCAGCGCGATCTGCTGCAAGCGCTCGCGCGACCAGTTCAGACCCCAGAGTCGGTTGAGTGCCAGCAAAGTGCTCGCCGCATTCGAGCTGCCGCCGCCCAGGCCTGCACCCAAGGGCACCCGCTTGAGCACTGACAGGTCGGCACCAAACGTGCCGCCACTGGCGCACTGCAATGCTCGCGCCGCGCGCAGACACAGGTCGTCTGCCGGCAAACCCGGCCCCAGGTCGTGGCGTTGCAACCGGCCATCGCTGCGGCGCTCAAAGTGCAAGGTGTCGCACCAATCAATCAGCACGAACAACGACTGCAGCAGATGGTAGCCATCGGCGCGCCGCCCCACCACATGTAGAAACAGGTTGAGTTTGGCCGGCGCCGGCACGTCATAGATTGCTGACATCATGCCGCTGGCTCCAGCCTGACCCGCACGGTCACCGCAGGATGGTTCAGCTTGGCCGGCCGGTAGGCCTGAACCCAGCCTTCAGGCCAGCGCTCGAGGCCGATCTGCCAACCCAACTGCTCAAAACCCGGCAGGCCGTCATTGCGCGCATCGGCAGACGCCCCGGGCCATGGACGACCACGCAGCCAATCGAACAATGCGGCCATCGGAATTCGCTCACCCAATGCCGCAAAGGCCAACAGATCGAGGTCAGCGTAGCTGGTTTCGACCCCACCGACGGCCAGCCAGGCCTGTCCTCTGGACCACCGCGCTTGGGCCGCTGTGGCGCCCAACGGGCCGCTCAGCAACAAGCGACCTTCGATCGCCGTGCCGATCAGTTCGAAACCGGCATTCAAACCGCGCTCAGGCTCGCCGGCAATTCGCACCGAAAGTCTGCCTGCGACGGTGTCGAGCCGGTCATTGCTTGCGGCGGATGGCGCCACTGCGCATCCCGGCAGCGCGGCGAACGCTAAGGCGAGCATGGCCGCGCCGATCAATCCACGCCAAGCCAGGATCACAAGCTGACTTTCAGCCGCCTCAAGGTCTCGCGCAGCACTTCGTTGTCGGCATCGCGGCCGCGCGCGTCTTGCCAGACGGTGCGGGCATCCTCCTGGCGACCCATCGCCCACAGCACCTCGCCGAGATGGGCGCCGATCTCGGTGTCGGGCCGTGCGCCGTGCGCTTGACGCAGCAAGCGCAGGGCTTCTTCACGGTTGCCAAGCCTGAACTCGACCCAGCCCAGGCTATCGGTGATGAACGGGTCACCGGGCGACAAGGCCAGCGCACGGGCGATCAGTTCACGTGCCTCAGGCAGGCGTAAACCTCTGTCAGCGAGCGAATAACCGAGGGCGTTGTGCGCGTGCGGATGATCGGGTTTGAGCGCGATCACGCGACGCAGCAGGCGCTCCATCTCGACCAGATGTTCAAGCTTTTCCTCGACCATGGCCTGTTCGTAGAGCAAGTCGCTGTCTTCGACAAAGCGCGCACTCGCATTGGCCAGCACTTCGGCCGCCTCTTGCCAGCGCTTGAGTTCGCGCAGCATCTGGGCCTCAGCCATCAACTTGGCGCGGGCATCGTCGCCAGTGCGCTCCGGCACGGCTTGAATCAAAGCTCTGGCGTCGGCCAATCGGCCCTGACGCGCCAGCAGCGAGGCCCGTCTCGACTGCACTTCCAAGGCACGCTGCGGGTTGTCAACCTTGGCCAGCCAAGTCTCTGCAGCCTGGACATCGCCGCGTTGCTCGGCAGCCTGCGCCAGCAACAGAAACGCCTGGGTCAGGTCACGGCGCGCAGCGGGGTCTTGGATCGCTTGCTCGCGATCCTCTGCGTCATCCGCGTTCGCCTGTTGGCTGGGCTTGACCGACTGGGTCGCAGCAGCACTGGGTGGGTTGACCGGCTGCACGCCGGCCACAGCGCTGGATTCCACCACCGAAGCGAGCGCCAAATAGCGCAGCAACGCCGTCTCGGCCGCTGGCGCTTGCTTGAGCTCAAGCCTCAGCGCGCCGAGGGCGAGCCAGGGGTCGGGGAGCTGTGGGCTGTCCTGTGTCAGACGCTCGAGCTGACGAACCGCATCGGCATAGCGCTGCGCCAGCGTCAGCAAGCGCGAATAGGCCATGCGCAGCGCCGAATCGGCGTCCGGGCGGGCCAGGTGCTCGGTGATGAGAAGCTCAGCGGCTGGCGTACCGGGCAGCATTTCGAGCGCGAGCAATACCGGGCCTGGAGCACCCGGGTCGTCGGTCTGCGCTGCGCGGGCCAAGCCCAGGGCCTGCGGCAGGTTGCCTGCAGACAGATGGGCTCGGCCCAAACTCACACGGCTGGCGGTGCGCGTGGTCACACCATCGAGATAAGGCAGCACCAACTTCTCGATCAACGCCAACGCGCGCCGCCGGTCGGCCACGCTTTGCGTCAGGCGCGGCAAGCTGGCGAGCAAGCCAGGCTGCTCCAAGGCTGGCACGCCCGCCAGCCAAGCCGCCATCGGCTCGATCGCGTCTTCGACACGGTTGACGGCCAGCAGGATCTGGGCCTGGTAGCGCATCGCCGCCATCGATTTCGGCTTGGCGCCGCGCCAGGCCCGCACCGCATCGAGGGCTTGATCGCCAGCGCGTGCCTGCAAGGCGATCTCCACCGCGCGCTGGAACAACACCTCATCACCGTGACGCCGAGCGGCATCCAGGATCACGCCATAAGCATTGCCGACACGGCCTGCGGAGAGTTCGAGCTCACCAATCAGCAATTGGTAAAACAGCAACGAGTCTAGCGACGAGTTGCTCACCGGCTCGGCCGGTGCTGCGGCTTGGGCCGACGCGCTGCCACAGGCAAAAGCCACCAGCAACGACGGTAGCAAAAAAGCCGACCTGATGCGGGAAAGCCTGGCGCCGAGAGGGCGGGCTGCAATGCCGGTCATGAAAACTCCTGATAACTCAAGAGATTCTAGGTCGCAGCCATAATTCTCGTCGATGCCTGAATTGCCGGAAGTCGAAGTCACCCGCGCCAGCTTGGCCGACCGCCTGCTCGGCGCCACTGTGCTCTCGGCAAGACTCGGGAAACCACTGCGCTGGCCGCTCGGTTGCGACCCCGAATCGCTGCACGGGTGTGTGGTCGGCGGAATGCTGCGACGCGGCAAGTACCTATGGATGCCACTGGCCGCCAACAACACCCACGAGCCCGGCGGGCTGTTGCTGCACCTGGGCATGTCGGGCTCGCTGCAGCTGAGCGACCAGCCAGGTACGGCGGGGCCGCATGACCATTTCGACCTGCACACCAGTCGCGGCATGCTCAGGCTGACCGATCCGCGCCGTTTTGGCGCGGTGGTCTGGTCGCCGAGCTTGACGAAAGACCCCGCCGCCCGATTGCTGGCCAGGCTGGGTGCCGAGCCCTTCGACCCCGGACTCACCCACCATCACCTGCACGCCGCGATGCAAGCCCGGCGCACAACGGTCAAGGCAGCGCTGCTGGCCGGCGACATCGTCGTGGGCGCGGGCAACATCTACGCCAGCGAAGCGTTGCACCGCGCCGCGATCGACCCTCGAACCCGCTGCGACAAGCTGAGCCGACCGCGCTGTGAGCGGCTGCTGGCAGCGCTGCGCCTGACCTTGGCCCGAGCGATCGAACTTGGCGGATCGACCTTGCGCGACTTTCGCGATGCCCACGGCATGAGCGGCGCATTCCAGACCGAAGCCTTGGTCTACGGCCGGGAAGGCCAAGACTGCGGCCGCTGCGGCGGCGTCGTGCGGCGCATCGTGCAGGGCCAGCGCGCAAGCTATTTTTGCGCGGGCTGCCAACGGCGTTGATCAATCCAGCGGCATCCCGGAGGTTTCCGGGCTGATGCGCGTGTCCTTGCCAGGATCGCGCAGCCGCTGCGTCTGGCCTGCGATACGATGAATCAGCTCATCTGACCATCCCACATGTCGAGTGCCCTACTTCTCAGCTTGGACTCGCTAGCCGCTTGGCGCCGCGCGCTCGATCGCGGGATTGAGCAATTCGGCGCCATGCTGAACGACAACGACCTGCTCGACGCGCAGGCTCAATCGCTGTTGGCCCGAGTGCGTCAGCAACTGGCTTCGGACCGGTGGGTGCTGGCCTTTGTCGCAGAGTTTTCGCGCGGCAAGTCGGAACTGATCAACGCAATGTTCTTTGCCGATACCGGGCGCCGCCTGCTGCCAGCGACGCCTGGGCGAACCACCATGTGCCCGGTCGAACTGGCCTGGGATGCGCAGCAAACGCCGTCGCTGGCATTGCTGCCGATCACCAGCCGCGCCAGCGGCCAGACCCTGGCTGAATTGCGAGAGCAGCCCGCGCTGTGGGTCCACATGCCGCTGAGCCTGGACGATCCGGAGGCCATGGCCTTGACCTTGCAGCAAGTGGCACGCGCCATTCACGTGACGGTCGACCAGGCCCGTGCGCTGGGCTTTTGGAGCGACGACCAAGCCGAGCACAATCCACCTTGCGACGCCAACGGCCAGGTTGAGCTACCTGAATGGCGACATGCACTGATCAACTACCCGCACCCGCTGCTCAAGCGAGGTCTGGTGGTGATCGACACCCCGGGTCTGAACGCTATCGGCGCCGAGCCTGAGCTCACGCTGGCCTTGTTGCCGTCGGCGCACGCAACCGTGTTCCTGTTGGCTGCCGATACCGGCGTGACCCGCAGCGACCTTTCGGTCTGGCGCGATCACCTTGACGGCAGAGTCGGCGAGCGATTTGTCGTGCTCAACAAGATCGACACCCTGCATGACCCCCTGCTCGACGCCTCGCAGATTGAAGCCCAGGTGGCCCACCAATGCACGCAGGTCGCGCAAACACTCGGACTGGCGCCAGAACAGGTGTTTGCGCTTTCAGCCCGACAAGCGTTGACTGCGCGAATCCTGGGCAACCCGGCGTCACTCACGGCCAGCAGGCTGCCAGTGCTGGAGCAAGCGCTGCTGGCGCAGGGGCTGCCTCAGCGTGGCCATGCCATGGGACATAGTGTCGAGAACGCCTTGCTGTCCTTGCAGCAAGCCGCGCTTCGACGCCTGTCAGACCGCCAGCGCCAGACCGCCGAGCAACTGATCGAGCTGCAAGCCCTGCGCGGCAAAAGCGCTGCCCGGCTCAAACTGATGAGCGCGAGGCTGGACCATGAAGCTTCGGACTTCGAGCGTTGCGCGCCTCGCTTGTCGGCACTGCGAGCGGTGCTGATGCGCCAATCGCAGGGCCTACTGGATGGACTGTCCAGCCAAAGGGTGCGCGCCGACCTGCAGCGCATGCAAGACCACAGCGACAACAGCCTGTTCAAACTGGGTGCCGCCAAGGCCTTTGGCGCCATGGGTCAGCAGCAGCAACAGCGACTGCGCCAAGCCATGATCCAACTCGACGAGATCGAAGCCATGTTGCAAGCCAGCCTGCGCAGTCTGAACGCTGATTTCGGCTTCGCACTTCGGCCAGGCCAGCGTCCTGTGCTGGACCGCTACAGGGAGGAACTCGGTCTGATCGAGAACAGTTACAGCCGCTACGTCGGATTGACCCAGATCTGGCGATTGGCGCAAGCGGGGTTCATGACCAGGTTTTCTCAGATTCTGCTATCGCGCCTTCGGGTGGTCTTCGACGCTGCGGCCCAGGACGTCGAGCAATGGGCCAAGGCCGTCAGCACCCAAATCGACGACCAACTGCGCGAACGACGTCGCAGTTTGCAGCAGCGGCGCGAAGCGCATCAGCGTATCCGGCAGGCCAAAGACGGACTCGAGCACAGCATCGCTTCGCTCGAGTCACAGCAAGCGCAGCAGCAGGCCCTGGCGCAACACCTAGCCAGCGAGGTCGACCGACTGCGCCTGCAGGCCCATGCTTCGCCTGCCCATGCGTCGCCGGCCCATGATCAAGCGTCACACCGCCAGTGGGTGCCCTGCTCATCGACGCAGCCTGAGCGCGACGCGGCATGACCGCCCGCCCGCTCCCCCTGAACCTCGCCCCCACGCTGATTGCCTGGCAACGCGTACACGGCCGCCACAGCCTACCCTGGGTCGGCAGCCGAGATCCTTACCGGGTGTGGCTGTCGGAGATCATGTTGCAGCAGACCCAGGTCAGCGCCGTGCTGGGGTATTACGAACGCTTCCTTGAACGATTTCCAGATGTCGCCGCGCTGGCCGCTGCGCACCAGGACGAGGTGCTGGCGCTGTGGAGCGGCTTGGGTTATTACAGCCGGGCGCGCAACCTGCACCGCTGCGCGCAGGTGGTGGTGGACCAGCACGGTGGTCGCTTCCCAGGTCACAGCGTCGCACTCGCCGACTTGCCCGGCATTGGCCGATCCACCGCAGCGGCGATCGCCGCGTTCTGTTTTGATGAGCGATGTGCAATCCTCGACGGCAACGTCAAGCGCGTGCTCACGCGGGCGCTGGGCAATGGCGACGACCTGGCCGAAGGCCGCCACGAACGCGCGCTGTGGCAACAGGCCGAAGCCTTGCTGCCGGCACAGGACATCGCGGCCTACACCCAGGGCCTGATGGACCTGGGCGCCTCGCTGTGCAGCACCCGCCGCCCGGCCTGTGATGCCTGCCCGCTGGCGAGTCTTTGCGTGGCCAGAGCCGAGGGCCAGCCCGAGGCCTACCCGGTCAAGACGCGCAAGCTCAAGCGCGGTCAACGCGCGCATGCGCTGCTGTGGCTGGACCACAAGGACAGCGTGTGGCTGGTGCAACGGCCGCAGACCGGTGTCTGGGCCGGGCTGTGGGCTCTGCCTGAATTCGAGTCAGACCGGGACCTGTGGGACCAGGCCCGCGACTGGCCGGGCGTGGGCAGACCCATGCCCACCGTGCAGCATGCGCTGACCCACTTCGACTGGACCTTGCGGCCTTGCCACTGGCTGCTGCCGGACTCGCTCTCGACAGCCCATCGCCAGCAGGTCGAGAACGGTCTGCCCAGTGGCCGCTGGGTGATGCGCGAGCAAGCCTTGTCGATGGGGCTTCCGACGCCGATCAGGCGCTTGTTCGAAGCCGGACCGCCGCGCTAGCCTGAGACCGGGCTAGATCAGGCCCTTGCTACGCAAGTAGTCATCGACCAGTTTGAGCCGCAGCAAGGGCTCGTCGAGCCGCATCAATCGGTACTTGGCAGCCATCGAGATCGGCAGGATCTCGCACCAACGGTTCGCGACCCAGCCTGCGTCATCAAGTTGATAGGGCAATGCGAACGGGCGCTGTTCCTGCGCCGCCATCGATTCAACCTAAATCCGGCAGTTACCCCGTTGCCGGGAGCTGGGCGGGGGGTCTGAATGGGCTGAGAACCGGTGCGATCCTGTCGCTGACGTAGCGCAGCAGGATCGCCCAGGGGTCGGCCGAACGCAACTGCTCCGCAGCTGCCTTG
>CANFPU010000100.1 GCA_947448955.1 Burkholderiales bacterium | reverse complement strand
TGACTCCAGCGGATGGGCCAGCCGCACGCTGCCGCGCTGGATCGAATCCTCGAGGTGGCCGACCACCAGTCGCTCGCCCATCTCGGCCAGGCGCTGGTCTCGGAAGCTGATCACCTCGGGGAAGTTGTGGCCGGTGTCCACATGCAGCAACGGGAAGGGCAGCTTGCCCTTGAAGTCCTGGCCCTGTCCGTTGTCGTCGACGCGGGTCTTGAAGGCTTTTTCGGCCAACCGAAGCACGACGCAGGAGTCTTTGCCGCCCGAAAACAGCAGCGCTGGCCGTTCGAACGACGCCGCGACTTCGCGCAGGATGAAGATCGCCTCTTCTTCGAGCCAGTCGAGATGGCGCTGGTCAAGCTCAGGCAACAGCGAGTTGATCAAGTCGTTGACGTTGGCTCGGGCGTTCATGCGTTGGCGCCGATCATCGATTCGGTTTCTGCTTTCACATGCAAGCCGCATTCTTTCGTCGACGCTTCCCACCACCAGCGGCCGGCGCGGAAGTCCTCGCCCACTGCGATGGCACGGGTGCAGGGCGCGCAGCCGATACTGGGCATGAATTGGTCGTGCAGCGGGTTGTAGGGCACTTGATGGAGGTCGATGTAGTGCCAGACATCGGCCCAGGTCCAGTCGGCCAGCGGGTTGAGCTTGACCCGACCGGCGTCGTCAATCTCCTGCAACGGCACGCCACCGCGGGCTTGGCTCTGTTCACGGCGCAGCCCGGTGATCCAGGCTTGATGCCCGTCGAGCAGTCGCGCCAATGGCTCCATTTTGCGCAGGCCGCAGCAGGCTTTGCGCAGCTCCAGGCTGCGAAACATCGCGTCCTCGCCTTGGGTGGCGACGAATTGCAGCACGGCCTCGGCCTGGGGCCGGTAAACCTCAACCGACAAGCCATAGTGGCGGTTGATGGCCGTGATCAAGTCGGTGGTCTCGGGGTGCAGCTGGCCGGTCTCCAGCGTTGCGATGGCCACGGGCAGCGCATGGCGGGCGATCAGGTCGGTCAACACCATGTCCTCGGCACCCAAGCTGGTGGCTTGGACAATGGCGCCGGCGTGGCTGGTGGCCGCCGACCGCAGCATGGCCAGCGTCTGGGCCAGTCGCTCGGCGAAGCCAGGTGTCAGCCGTGCGTACAGCGCAATCGCACCCATGGTCAGATCCCCTGACCGGAAAAGTTGTCGGCGTTTGCTTTGGCTTGCGCCAGCTCATTCGGCAGGTCGCGTGCGAAGGCCGGCAGCGGCTGTAGCACGTCGCCCTGGTAATGCCCGACGAAGTAACCGAGCGCGCGCTCGGCGGCTTCGAGTTTCTGGTCCGGTCGCAATTGCGCCGCATCGAAGCCGGTGCGTGCCAGCAGCGGCACCATGTCGACCAGCACGTCGCCTGTGGCGCGGATCTCGCCGCCAAAGCGCCAGCGAACGCGCAGCAGTCTGGCCTGGCTGTAGGCGCGGCCATCGACCCATTTGGGAAATTGCAGCACGACCAGCGCGAGCCTCGGCAGGTCGGCTGCCAAGGTCTCGATGTCGACGTCGTTGGGCACCGTCACGCCGGTGGCCAAGCCAGCCGGCCAGGTATCGCGAACGGCATGCCACTGCGCCAGGCTGAGCAGGCTGTGGTCGCGCGCGGGGGGGTGGGGCTGTGGGCCGTCCTCGCCGGCGGCGTGTTGCCAAAGGTCTTGGTGGGCGGTGATGAATTTCATGGCGTTTGATGTCTAGGCGCGGGGCGATCAATGCGCGGCCGTGAGGTGGCGCTGGGCGTCGGCGGCAGCCTTGAAGGCAGGCAGGCCTATGCGGCGCACCGTGTTGATGAATCGCTCGCCGGCCTGGCGCTCGGCGCGGTAGGTGTCGATCACGGCCTCGATCACATCGGGCACTTCCTCGGCGGCGAATGAGGGACCGATCACCTTGCCGGGCACCGAGTCGCCGCTCAGCGTGCTGCCGTCTGAACCGCCCAGCGAGACCTGGTACCACTCGCTGCCGTCTTTGTCGACGCCGAGGATGCCGATGTGGCCGCTGTGGTGGTGACCACAGCTGTTGATGCAGCCGCTGATGTGCAGGTCAATGTCGCCGATGTCGTGGATTTCATCGAGGTCTGCAAAACGTTCGGTGATCGCCGCGGCCACAGGAATCGACCGTGCATTGGCCAGCGCGCAGAAATCGCCGCCTGGGCAGTTGATCATGTCGGTCAGCAGCCCGATGTTCGGGGTGGCAAAGCCGCCGGCGCGGGCGGCCTCGAACAGCTTGGGCAAGTCGGATGCCCGCACCCAGGGCAGCAACAGGTTCTGGTCGTGCGTGACGCGCAACTCGCCGTGACTGAAGTCCGTTGCCAGGTTCGCAGCGCCGTCCATTTGGTCGGCGGTCGCATCGCCCGGTGGCAGACCGGCGCGCTTGAGCGATAGCGTCACCGCGCGGTAGCCCGGCACCTGATGCGCATGGACGTTGCGTTGCAGCCAGCGGGCGTAAGCCAGTGGCGCGTCAGCAGGTGTTGAGAGCTCGGCAAGGGCTTGAACACCGGCTGGCCGGACAAAGCTCGCCGCGATGCGGTCGAACTCGGCCTGAGGGATCAATTGCGTGCCGGCGCCGACATCTTCTTGCAGGATGCGAGTGAACTCGGCTTCGACCGCGTCAAAGTACTTCTGCCCTTCGGCCTTGACCAGGATCTTGATCCGCGCCTTGTAGAGGTTGTCTCGCCGGCCGTAGCGGTTGTAGACGCGGACGATCGCTTCCAGGTAGCACAGAATCTGGTTCCACGGCAAAAAGTCGCGGATCACGCTGCCGATGATCGGCGTACGGCCCATGCCACCGCCGACCTGGACCCTGAAGCCGACCTCGCCAGCCTGGTTTTTCAGCAGTTGCAGGCCGACGTCATGCCAACCGATCGCCGCACGGTCCTCGCTGGCGCCAGAGACCGCAATCTTGAACTTTCGTGGCAGAAAGGCGAATTCCGGGTGCAAGGTGCTCCATTGACGCATCACTTCGCCGTATGGCCGGGGATCCACATGCTCGTCGGCAGCGATGCCGGCCAATGCGTCGCTGGTGATGTTGCGGATGCAGTTGCCGCTGGTCTGGATGCCGTGCATGTCGACCGCCGCCAACCGGTCCATCACGTCGGCGGCTTGGGTCAACGGGATCCAGTTGTACTGAAGATTCTGGCGGGTCGTGAAGTGGCCGTAGCCGCGGTCGAACTCGCGCGCGATCGCCGCGAGTTCATGCAGCTGGCGGCTGTTGAGCTCGCCATAGGGAACGGCCACACGCAGCATCGGCGCATGGCGCTGCACGTACCAGCCGTTCTGCAGCCGCAATGCGCGGAAGTCGTCCTCCGGCAGTTCGCCGGCGAAGTGGCGGTCTAGCTGGTCTCGGAATTGGGCGGCGCGCTGGCGCACGAATTGGCGGTCGAAATCGTTGTAGGCGTACATCGTGATGGTCTGATGGTTGAAAGTTGGGCGATCGAGAGTTGCACGCTCAGTGAATGACTTTGAGGCCCGCCGTGATCAGACAAGCGCAAAGCAAGCTGCGCACCAGCCGTTCGGGCATCGACTTGGTCAACTGCGCGCCGAGCCAGATGCCGGGCAGCGAGCCGGCCAGCAGCGAGACCAGCAATGACCAGTCGACATGGCCTAGCGTGGCGTGGCCGATGCCCGCGACCAGGGTCAAGGGCACCGCATGAGCGATGTCGGTGCCCACCAGTCGGTGCGCTGGCAGGCGTGGGTGGAGTAGCAGGATCAACGTGGCGCCCAATGCGCCGGCGCCGATCGAAGACAGAGAGACCAGTACCCCCAACAAAATGCCCGATGCCAGGGTCAGCTGGGACTTGCGTTGTTCGGGCAACCAGCGCTCGAGCTTGAGGCCCAGTGCATGCCAGGCCTGTCGGTAGGCCACAGTCACGGCGGTCAGCAGCAGCGCAATGCCCAGAGAAACCGTCAGCGCGCTGGCCCAAGCCTTGGTGATGCCGGTCCAGTGCATCAACCCGATGGTCGCCATCGCGGCGGGGATGCTGCCGGCCAGCATCAAGCCGGCGATGCGGTAATCGACGTGGCCGTGTCGGTGGTGCGCCAACGCGCCGCCAGACTTGGTGACCGCAGCAAACCACAGGTCGGTGCCGATGGCAAGCGCGGGGTGGAGCTTGAACACGCTGATCAGCAGCGGCGTCATCAGCGATCCGCCGCCGACGCCGGTCATGCCGATGACCGCGCCGATGCCAAAACCGCTGACGATTGCGATCCAATCCATGGGTCTGCCCGTTGAACCTTGCATGTTGCAGGGCAGCATGCCCCGACCAGGCGCGGACTGTAAGCGTCAGACTTATATGCTCAAACGATAAAGTAGTTCTTTGCTAATACATAAAAAGAATAAGAGCCGCCTAGCGACCTCGGGCTTTCTACAATCGGGCCGCATGAATGGATGGCTAAATCGACGACAGAGTTGCCTTGGCTTGCTCGCCATGCTGGCTGCGGCAGGCTTGGCGGGTTGCCAAACGCGGCCTGTTGTGCCGCTGAATGTCACGCCGCTGAATGTCACGCCGCTGAATGTCACGCCGCCCAGTGTCACGCCGCCCGTGCCCAAGCCGACCCGGCCACCCCGGATCGGCTTGGCGCTGGGTGGTGGCGCGGCGCGTGGCTTTGCCCACATCGGCGTGATCCAGGTCCTGGAGGAGGCTGGCATCCGGCCCGATCTGGTGGTGGGCACCTCTGCTGGCAGTTTGGTCGCGGCGCTCTACGCTGCGGGCAGGTCTGGTCAGGACCTGGCCCGGGTGGCCTACGCGATGGACGAGTCAGCGATTACCGACTGGTCCTTTCCGGGCCGAGGGATGATCCGCGGCGAAGCGCTGGCGCGGTATGTGCGCGAACAGACGGGCAACCGCATGATCGAACAACTGCCTTTGTCGCTGGGCATCGTTGCCACCGATTTGGACAGCGGGTTGGGCATGCTCTTTCAGCGCGGTGACATCGGCGCGGCGGTGCGGGCCTCCAGCTCGGTGCCAGCGGTGTTTCAACCGGTCAAGATTGGCAACCGCGAGTATGTTGACGGTGGTCTGGTCTCGCCGGTGCCTGTTCGGTTTGCGCGCCAGATGGGCGCTGAACTGGTGATCGCCGTCGACATCTCCTCCCCGCCTGATGGCAATGCGACGGGCGATCCGTTCAAGATGCTGTTGCAGACCTTCTCGATCATGGGCAAGAGCATCAACAGCCTCGAACTCAAGGATGCGGATATCGTGATTCGACCCCCGCTGGCTGGGGTTTCGAGCGCCGATTTCAGCGCTCGAAAGCGGGCGATCGATGCCGGCCGTGAAGCTGCGATGGCCGCATTGGCGGCACTGCGTCAGCGCGTGCTGGCGCTAACGCACTGAGCATCGAAGTGTTTGGCCCACAAAAAAGCCCGGTGGGCAAGCCACCGGGCTGAAGGTACGCTGAAAAGTTTCGAGACGTACCGAGGAGACAAACTTCACAAGCAACGCGGCAGATCAGCCACAGGAAACAGTCAGAGTTGACGGCTGAGCGAAAAGTTCCGCGCGATGCGTTCGTTCTGGGCTTGGCTCTGTCAGCGACGGTGTATCCGCTTGGGTGTATCAGGCAGCGCGCTTGGCCGACTTGGTGGCCGCTTGGCTGGCCTTGACCGCCGTGTTCGTCACGGCGTTGAAGTTGGCTTCGACCATTTCAGCGGCTTGCTTGCTGGCTTTTTGGACCGACTCAATGGCGTTGTTGGCGGCGCTGATGGCTGACTTCACCAGGCTCACTGCGTTTTCGCTGCCAGCCGGTGCGGTCTTGAGCGCACCGTCGACGACCGACGCCAGACCTTTTTGCAGTTCGGCAAACTGGCCTTCGGCGGTCTTGGTGACTTCGGCCGTGGTGGCCGCAGCGATGTCATACAGATGGCGGCTGTAGGCAGCGGCTTTCTCGGCCGAGGGTTGCAGCAGGCTGGCTTGCAGGGCCATCAACTCTTGCGCGTCCTTGACGGCCAGCACCGCTTTGGTGTTCTCGGCCGACTCGTTCAACGAAGCCTTGGCCACTTGCAGGTTCAGCTCTACCATCTTCTCAATGCCTTCGAACGCTTTGTTCGTCAAGCCGAACAGGGTTTCGAGGTTGGCCTTGCTGGCGGCGGCGAATTGGTCTTGGGTCATGTAGTTCATGGTTCACTCCGGTGGATTGGGAATCAGCTCTTTGCAGTAATGCTGCACTGCAACATGGATCGAAGTATAGACCCCTGGATCGCGATTGCAAGACTTTTTTGCTGCATTGCAGCAATTTAGACTGAAATGCCTAAGAAGGCCACAAATTAGCCGGGCGGTCCCCGGTGATCGACCGGGGTCTGCTTCGTCTCGGTGGGCACAATGTGGCGATGCAGGTGTTCAACCACCACCGTCATCTGTTGGACCTGCCGACCGGGCATCGATTCCCGGTCGCCAAGGCTGGGCTGCTCTATGGGCGGGTCCAGGCTGAATGCACAGGCTTGCGTTTGATCGAGGCCGACCCCGCCAGCGACGGCGAATTGGCCCTGGCGCACAGCCCTGACTACATCACGGCGGTCACTGCTGGGACTTTGTCGGCCGCAGCGTTGCGTGAGATCGGGTGGCCGTGGAGCGAGTCCATGGTCGAGCGCAGCAAGCGATCGGTGGGGGCCACCATCGCTGCAGCGCGTGCCGCGATGGCCGACGGCTTGGCAGCACATCTTGGCGGAGGAACCCACCACGCGACTGCTGACAAGGGTTCGGGCTTCTGCGTCTTCAACGACGTGGCAGTTGCGGGTCGCTTGATGCAGGCCGAGGCCCACCGCTTGGGGTCCTCGCCGGGCCGCAGGCTCAGGCTGTGGGTGATTGACCTCGACGTCCACCAGGGCAACGGCACAGCGGCGATCTTCCGTGACGATCCGACGGTTTTCACGCTGTCGCTGCACGGTGCGAAGAATTTTCCTTTCCGCAAAGTGGCCAGTGATCTGGACTTGGACTTGCCCGACGGCTGTGCCGATGAGGCTTATCTCGAAGCGCTGGAGGCGGCACTGGACCAATCCTGGGCGCGGCAATGTGACGCTGGCGGACCCCCTGGCTTGGCTTTCTACCTAGCGGGCGCCGATCCTCACGAGGACGACCGGTTGGGTCGGCTCAGCCTCAGCGCAGCGGGCTTGGCCGAGCGCGACCGCCGGGTATTTGATTTTTTACGGCGCCATCAGGTGCCTGTGGCCGTGACGATGGCCGGCGGCTATGGCCGAGACATCCACACCACGGTGTCGCTTCACCTGCGAACTGTTCAACTGGCATTGCAGTCGTACCAGGCTTGGCAATCTGGTCGCACCTGAACCCTCGGGCGTCGCCGGGAGGCGTTGCCTAGAATCGACTTCGCTTGACGGCATCCTCCGAGAGGTCGTGACAAGCCCACGAGGAGACCATGAAATCGAATCCGTTGTTAGGCGTCTTGCTGTTGCTCGCCCCGGCAATGAGTTGGGCTGCGGTGTCTTCGCGTCCCGGTTTGGCGGGGATCCCATGGGATTTCATGCTGTTCGCGGCCGTGTTGTTGGGCGTCGCGATGTTCCACCACCACACGTTGATGGTGGCCTTGGGCGGCTCGCTGGTGATCACGCTGTACCAACTGGCGGTCACCGGCTTCAAGGCTGGCGCAGGTTGGACCGGGCTGGTGGGGCAATTCAGCCATGAATGGGTGACGCTGGCGAACTTGCTGGGGCTGCTGCTCGGTTTCGCGTTGTTGGCCGACCATTTTGAGAAGTGCCGCCTGCCTGAGTTGCTGCCGAACTGGTTGCCGGACGATTGGAAGGGTGGCTTCGTGCTGCTGATCGGTGTTTTCGTGATGTCTGGGTTTCTCGACAACATCGCTGCGGCCATGATTGGCGGCAGCATGGCGGGTGTGCTGTACAAGCGCCGTTTGCACATTGGCTATCTGGCCGCGATCGTTGCTGCGTCGAATGCCGGCGGCGCTGGCAGCGTGGTGGGCGACACCACCACCACGATGATGTGGATCGCTGGCGCCAACCCTTTGTGGGTGCTGGAGGCCTATGTCGGCGGCTTGGTGGCGCTGGCCTTCTTCGGCGTGATCGCCGCACGCCAGCAACACGCCTGGCAGCCGATCCAGCGCGATGACAGCCCTGGCGCTAGGGTCGAGCCCGGCCGCTTGTCCGTGGTCGCGGTGATCCTGTTGGCGGCGATCTCAGCCAACCTCTGGTTTAACTTGCGCGACCCTTCGGTGCTCGACCGCTTTCCGGTGATCGGCGCAGCCGTCGTCGCCGCGTTGCTGGTCACCGCGCCGCTGCGCGCGCCGACCTGGCGGCTGTTGCCGGGAGCGCTCAAGGGCAGCTTGTTCCTGCTCAGCCTGGTGTGGTGCGCTTCTTTGATGCCCGTTGACCACTTGCCGTCGCCGTCCTGGCCCGCCACGCTGGGACTGGGATTTGTCTCGGCGGTGTTCGACAACATCCCGCTGACCGCGTTGGCGATCCGCCAAGACGGTTTCGACTGGGGCTTCCTGGCCTATTCGGTGGGTTTTGGCGGCTCGATGATCTGGTTTGGCTCATCGGCTGGTGTGGCGCTCGCCGGTATGTACCCCGAAGCTCGGTCGGTCGGCGCCTGGGTGAGGGGGGGGTGGCATGTGGCGGTGGGCTACTTGCTGGGATTTTTCGTGATGCTGATGCTGCTGGGTTGGCATGGGCATCCCATCAAACAAGCGCCAGGCGTCTTGCCGGCCAAGCAGGCGGTGATGAAATGAACAAGCGACAACGTATTCTGGTGGCGATGCCGGTGTTTGACGAGGTGCTGGCGCGACTGGGCGAGTACTTTGAGGTCGACGCGCCCTGCGGCAGCGACCACTACATCGAGTGGACGCACGAGGCGTTGGTCGCTCGGCTGCAGGGCTGCGTTGGCGTTGCTGTGGCCAGTTCGCCGCGCATCGACGCCGCGCTGCTGGCCGCTTGCCCGGACCTGCGCGTGGTCGCGAGTATGGCGGTGGGCTACAACAACATCGACTTGGCGGCCTGTACGGCGCACGGTGTGCTGGTGAGCAATGCGCCCGACGTGCTGACCGAGACCACCGCTGATTTCGGCTTCGCGCTGATGATGGCCGCGGCCCGCCGCATCACCGAGGCCGAGCATTTCCTGCGTGCCGGGCGTTGGACCCACTGGTCCTACAACTTGCTGGCGGGCGCCGATGTGCACGGCGCCACGCTGGGCATTCTGGGCATGGGCCGCATCGGCCAAGCCATTGCGCGGCGCGGCGCATTGGGTTTCGGCATGAAGGTGGCGTACCACAACCGCAGTCGGCTCGATGCATCGATCGAGCACCAGCTTGGCGCGCGCTGGGTCAGCAAAGACGAGCTGATGCGTGAAGCCGATCACTTGGTGATCGTCGTGCCTTACAGCCCAGCGTCGCACCACCTCGTCGGCGCGGGCGAACTCGCGCTGATGAAGCCCAGCGCGACTTTGACCAACATCGCCCGCGGCGGCGTGGTCGACGATGCGGCGCTGGCGCTGGCGTTGCGCGAGCGTCGGCTGTACGCGGCCGGGCTGGATGTTTTTGAAGGCGAGCCTGCGCTGAACCCTGACCTGCTGACGCTGCCCAACGTGGTGCTCACGCCCCACATCGCCAGCGCCAGCGCGCCTACCCGCCGGGCGATGGCCGAACTGGCGGCGACCAATCTGATCGCTGCGCTGGGCTGGGGCCCAGACGCTGGTCGGCCGCCGACGGCACTCAACCCCGAGGTCTTGCCGCTGCGCTGAGTTCTGCAGGCGTCCGGCCCAGCCGCCAAAGCCAGACGGCGGTTGCCAACATCAGCATCGCAGCGCTGGCCGAGCCGAGCTCCAGCGGGCCCCAGGCGCCGATTTGAAATCCCGACAGCGCGCGAACCATCAGCGGGCCTGCGATCTGGCCCAGCGCAAACGAGGCCGTCATCCGGCCCAGCAAGGGCGCAGGATGGGCGGGTGCCAGCGCGCGGGCCTGCTCAAGCCCGATCACGGTGACCACCACGAAGGTGCTGCCGACCAGCAGCGCGGCCACGGCAATCGCGGCCCCCGATCGGCTCAGCAAGGGCATCGCGGCACCCAGGCCGATGGCGAGCTGGCAAAGAGCCCAGGCGCGCAGTGGCGACCGGCGGCGTGACCGACCCTGCGCCGCCGACACCATGGCCGAGGCCCAGGCTGCCAGGCCAAACAAGGGCCAGGCCAAGCCGAAACGTTGCGGATCGTCGATCAGGCTTCGCGCCATCGCCGGCAGAAACGTGGCCGGCAGGATGTAGCCCAGGCCGGCGCTACCATAGCAAATCACCAGCGGCCAACTGCCTGCAGGCAATCCATTGGAGGCCGCAGCGGCGGACGGATCCGAAGGGCGGACCGGGGCGCTGTGCCGCGCCAGGCCTCGCGTCAACCAACACACACCGAGCGTCAGCAGCAAGGCGGCCGCCGCCATCTGCAGCCACAGTGTCCGGGCGCCGTCACCAGCGCTCACCCAAGCCAGCAGTCCGGCCAGGATGATGCCGCCGCCAATGCCGCCGAATACCAACGCGCCCAGCGCGCCCTGGCCCCGCCTGGCCAACTCGGTCAGGCTCCAACTGCTGATGCCGACCATCGCCCAGGCGCTGGCCAAACCCGCGCCAAAGCGCAACAAGTGCCAGGTCAGCTCGCCGCTGGCCAGGCCGGCGGCGGCGGTCAGCAGCGCGATCGCCAGCAAACTGGCCCACACCAGCCGCAAGGCCTGGCCAGCCAGTCTGGCGGCGCTCAGTGCGCCGACGAGGTAGCCCAGGTAGTTGGCCGCCGCCAATTCGGCACCTACGGTGGCGTCGATCAAGCCGTCGCGCATCATCAACGGCAGCAAGGGCGTGAAGGCAAAACGGCCGATGCCCATCGCGACCGCCAGGGTCAGCGCGCCGGCCCACAGCACGGACGCGGTGGGCGGTGGTCCGTCGGTTGGGCTGCTGCGGGTCATCGCGCCATCATGCCTGTCTCGCGACCAGACATGGCTCGCATGCTCGCGGCCGGCTGCGAGCTTGCGGCGCACTTGTCCGTGGGCTGACAGCTTGGGTACCGACTGCCTGAGAGAATCCACCGATGATCGAATGGTGGTGGCTGGGGCTCCTGGTTCTGAATTCCTTGGGTTTGCTGTGGTTGGCATTGCGCCGGCCGGACGCTGCGGGGTCCGATTCGGTGAAGCTGGCGCTCGAAGCGCTGGCTGCCAGCCAGCGTGAGCAGGCTGATCGCCTGGCGCGCGAGCAGCGTGCCGAGCTGCAGGACAGCGCCCGCGCGATCCGGCAGGAACTCGCTGCCGCGCTGACGCTGTTCCAGCAGAGCTTGATGACCCAAGGCGGCGAGGTGGCGCGGACCCAGAACGAGCAGATCGAAGCCTTCCGCGGTCAGCTCACGGCCTTGCAGCAGCAGCTCGCGCTGTCGCTGCAGCAGGCCACTGCTCAACTGGTGCAGCAAGGCCAGGCAGCACGTGAGGCCCAGGACGGCGCGTTGCGGCGCCAGGCTGACAGCAGTGCGGAGGCGTTGCAACGGTTTGGCACAGCGCAGGCGGCGCAACTCAGCGCGCTGAGCGAGGCCAACGAGCGTCGTCTCGGTGAGGTCCGGCAGGCTGTTGAAGGTCGGCTCGCGGCACTTCAACAAGGCAATGAGGCCAAGCTCGACCAGATGCGTGCGACGGTCGACGAGAAGCTTCACGCCACGCTGGAGCAGCGATTGGGCGAGAGTTTCAAGCAAGTGGCCGAGCGGCTCGAGCAAGTGCATCAGGGCCTGGGCGAAATGCAGGTGCTCGCGCGCGATGTCGGATCCCTCAACCGCGTGCTGACAAATGTGAAATCGCGCGGCATCTATGGCGAGGTTCAGCTTGCCGGCCTGCTCGAGCAGGTGCTGACCCCCGAGCAGTACGCTGCCAATGTCGAGACGGTTCCCGGCAGCGGAGCGAGGGTTGAATTTGCGATACGCCTGCCTGCGCGATCGACGGGCGGCGAGCCGCTGTGGTTGCCGATCGACGCCAAGTTTCCGCGCGAGGATTACGAGCGCATGCTCGATGCCCAGGAGCGTGCGGACCCGGTCGCGGTCGAGGCTTCGGCGCGCGCACTCGAGGCCAGGCTGAAGGCCGAGGCCAGGTCGATCCGCGAGAAATACATCGCCTCGCCCCACACCACCGATTTCGGCATCCTGTTCCTGCCCACCGAGAGTCTCTATGCCGAGGCGCTGCGTCGTCCGGGTTTGGTGGAGACTTTGCAGCGCGATCACCGCATCACGCTGGCGGGTCCGACCACCTTGCTCGCCACCTTGACCAGTTTGCAGATGGGTTTTCGAACCCTTGCACTCGAGCAGCGCAGCGCCGAGGTCTGGGAGGTGCTGGGCGCGGTCAAGACCGAGTTTGCCAAGTTTGGCGATGTGCTGGCCAAGACCAAGAAAAAGCTCGACGAAGCCAGCCACTCGATAGATGCTGCGACGGTGCGCACCCGGGCGATGGCGCGCCAGCTTCGCAGCGTCGAGTCGCTCACCGAGCACCGGGTGCAGCAATTGCTGCCCGGGTTGGCGATTGACGCGCCGGACCCGGCGGCCGACGCCGAGGCGACCAATGCGCCGTTGGCCCCGAGGACCACCACCGCCGAGACCGGAGACTGAAGGCGATGCCTCAACCGTCTGAATCGGCGCGTGAAGCGGCAGTGCTGGGCCCCGCGCATCAGGCCCAGGTGCTGCCGCTGTTGATCATTGGCCAGGTTGCGCTGCACGCGGCGATGGCCGGTCAACGCATGGCGGCACCCTTGCAGGCGCTGCAGGCGGGCCACAGCGCCTGGGGTGTGGGCGTGCTGCTGGCTTTGTTTGCGGCGCTGCCAGTGCTCACCGCGATGGGTGCAGGTCGGATGGCCGACCGTCGCGGCTACCACCGTCCGGCGCGGGTCGCGGTGGGCTTCACGATGTTCGGTGCGGCCTGCGCGCTGGCTGCCTGCTGGTTGCCTGGCGGCTGGCAGTTTGGCCTGAGTTGCGCCGGTGCGGCGGCCTCCGGCGTGGGCACCAACATCGGTTTGATTGCGATCCAGCGCACCGCCGGCCAACTGGCAGGCACCAGTACCGAGCGGCTGCGTGTCTTCAGCTGGCTGGGCATGGCGCCCTCGCTGGCCAACGTGGTCGGCCCGGTGGCCGCCGGTTTCATGATTGATGGCGCCGGCTTTGCGGCAGCCTATGCGATGTTGCTGGCCATGCCTTTGGTGTCCTTGCTGGTAGCCCAGCGGGTGCCGACCCAAGCGGGTCGAGGGGCCGCCAGCGCGCGTGTGCCTGGCAGCAGCCGCTGGGACCTGCTCGAGACACCAGGGATGAAGCGTCTGCTGTTCGTCAATTGGCTGCTGTCTGCGAGCTGGGATGTGCACAGTTTCGCGGTGCCGGTGCTGGGTCACTCTCGGGGTTACAGCGCATCAACCATCGGGATGGTGCTGGGCTTGTTCACCGCAGCGGTGACCCTGGTGCGCTTTGCGATCCCCTTGCTGGCGCACCGTTTGCGCGAGGTGACCGTGTTGCGTACCGGGATGGCGCTGACGGGCGTGGTGTTCTTGCTCTATCCTTTTGCCGCCACGCCCTGGTTGATGGGCGCTTGTGCGCTGCTGCTGGGCTTGTCGCTGGGTGCCGTGCAGCCGATGATCATGAGCACGCTGCATGAGCTCACGCCGGCTCATCGTCACGGCGAGGCGATTGCCTTTCGTTCGATGGCGATCAACCTGTCCAGCAGCGTGATGCCGTTGTTGTTTGGCCTGGCTGGCGCGGCGGTGGGGCCTGGCGTGCTGTTCTGGATGATGGGTGCGGCGGTGGGCGGCGGCAGCTGGGCCGCTGGTGGACTGCAAAAAGTATTCGCGGCCGACAAACCGGCCTGAGGCCTCGCTTCAGCCGGCCATGCTGTCTTTCAGGCGGCCATGCCTTGGTGCCGCAGCATGGCGTCGATGCTGGGCTCGCGGCCTCGGAAGGCCTTGAAGCTGTCCATCGCCGGGCGGCTGCCACCCGCTTCAAGAATTTCACGCCTGAATCGCTGGCCGATTTCAGGGTTGAAAACGCCGGCTTCCTCAAAGGCAGCAAAAGCGTCGGCCGACAGTAATTC
>CANFPU010000099.1 GCA_947448955.1 Burkholderiales bacterium | reverse complement strand
GGCGACAGACGGTCAGGTTCATCAGTGACAGGCCAAGGAATGCAGCCGCGATCATAAAAGGCGGACCTGCCGCGGGTGGGGGTTCGAACTCCGGGCACACTCCGGGACTGAATTTTCTATTCACCATGATCGCCTACCTGCTGCGCAAGCTCGCCACCTTGTTGCCCACTCTGCTCGGCATCACGCTAGTCGCGTTTGGCCTGATCCGCCTGGTGCCGGGTGACCCGGTCGAGGTGATGATGGGCGAACGTTCGCTCGACGCCGTGGCGCACGCGGCCGCGATGCACCGCCTCGGCCTGGACCAGCCCCTGCACCGGCAGTACGGCGCTTACCTGCTGCAACTCGCCCAAGCTGATCTGGGTCTGTCGCTGGTTACGCGCGAGCCGGTGATCGACGAGTTGCGCGTGCTGTTTCCAGCCACCGTCGAGTTGACGCTGTCGGCGATGTTGTTCGCGGTGCTGCTGGGCGTGCCGGCCGGCATGGCGGCGGCGCTCAAGCGCGGCTCGGGCGTCGACCACGGGCTGATGGGCAGCGCGTTGATCGGCTACTCGATGCCGATCTTCTGGTGGGGGCTGCTGCTGATCATGGTGTTCTCGGTCGACCTGGGGCTCACACCGGTGTCGGGCCGGATCGCAGTCGAATACGAGGTCGTGCAGCGCACGGGTTCGATGCTGGTCGATGCCTGGCTCGGCGGCGAGCCTGGGGCCTTGGGGTCGGCGCTGCGTCACTTGCTGCTGCCCACCATCGTGTTGGGTACCGTGCCGTTGGCGGTGGTGGCGCGGATGACACGATCGGCGATGCTCGAGGTCCTGCGAGAGGACTATGTGCGAACCGCACGCGCCAAGGGCTTGTCACCACTGCGTGTGATGCTGGTGCACGCGCTGCGCAATGCGCTGATGCCGGTGATCACCGTGGTCGGCCTGCAGACCGGCTCGCTGCTGGGCGGCGCGGTGCTGACCGAGACGATCTTTGCCTGGCCCGGCATTGGCAAGTGGATCGTCGAGGCGATCGGGCGGCGCGATTACCCCGTTGTGCAGGCCGGCATCCTGATCGCGGCGGCGATCTTCATCGGCGTCAACCTCTGTGTCGACCTGCTGTACGGTTGGGTCAACCCGCGGGTGCGGGACGCACGATGACCGCGCTGGCCTGCACCGACGTCGCGCCACCATCGCCGGCGCGCGAGCTGTGGCGGAGCCTGGCCGCGAGCCCTGGCGCGCTGGCCGGTTTGGGCGTGCTGGCGTTGGTGATCGGTTGTGGCTTGTTCGCGCCCTGGATTGCGCCGCACGACCCGGTGCTGCAGTTTCGCGCCGACCTGCTCCGGCCGCCGATCTGGAGCGCTGGCGGCGATGCGCGCTACCTGCTCGGCACCGACGAACTTGGCCGTGACATCTTGTCTCGACTGATTTACGGCGCCCGGATCTCGCTGTTCATCGCGTCGATGTCGGTGGCGATGGCGATGCTGCCGGGCATGGCGCTCGGCCTGTTGGCGGCGCTGCACCGCAACCCGCTGGGCGCTCTGATCATGCGGGCGATGGACGTGATGCTGGCGCTGCCGGGCATCTTGCTGGCGATCTGCGTGATCGCGATCCTCGGCCCCGGACTGCTCAACACGATGCTGGCCATCGCCATCGGCGCGTTGCCCAGTTACACCCGGCTGGCGCGCGCCGCGGCGCTGGCCGAACTTGGCAAGGACTATGTCACCGCCAGCCGGGTGGCCGGTGCCGGTGCGCTGCGTTTGATGGTCATGACCGTGTTGCCCAACTGCCTGCCCCCGCTGATCGTCAACGCGACGCTGGGCTTCTCATCGGCGATCCTGGAAGTCGCGGGCCTCGGGTTCCTGGGCCTCGGCGTGCAGGCGCCCATGCCCGAGTGGGGCACGATGCTGGCGTCGGCACGTGACTCGCTGCATGTCGCGCCCTGGGTCATGTTGATGCCAGGGCTGACGATCCTGGTCTGCGTGCTGGCGATCAACCTGCTCGGCGACGGTTTGCGCGATGCGCTCGACCCGCGACTGAAGAAAGCCGGCTGAATGAGCTTGCTCGATCTGCGTGGTTTGCAGGTCCGTTTCGGCGAAGGACCGCAAGCTTTGTTGGCGGTCGACGGCCTGGACTTGCAGGTTGATGCCGGCGAAGTGCTGGGCATCGTCGGTGAATCGGGCTCGGGCAAAACGGTGGCGATGTTGGCCTTGCTGGGACTGGTCGATCCCCCTGGGCGGGTCAGCGCCGAGGCCATGCGTTTCGACGGCCGCGACCTGCTGGCGCTCAGGCCCGCCGCGCGCCGGCGCATCGTCGGTCAAGACATCGCGATGGTGTTCCAGGACGCGCTGGCCAGCTTGAACCCCGCTTACACCATCGGTTATCAGCTGCAAGAGCCCTTGCGCGTCCACTTGGGTTTGCGCGGCGCCGCGCTTGAGCGACGTACGCTCGAGTTGCTCGACCAGGTCGAGATCGCCGACCCCAAGCAGCGGCTGAAGGCCTACCCTCATCAGCTCTCGGGCGGTATGAACCAGCGCGTGATGATCGCCATGGCGCTGGCCTGCGAGCCGCGACTGCTGATCGCTGACGAGCCGACCACCGCGCTGGATGTCACGATCCAGTCGCAGATCATCAAGCTGTTGTTGCGGCTGCAGCGCGACCGCGGCATGGCGCTGATCTTGATCGCCCACGACCTCGCGGTGGTGGCCGAGATGGCCCAGCGGGTTGCGGTGATGTATGCCGGCCAACTGGTCGAGACAGCCTCGGTGCCGCGCATCTTCGACCACCCGGCCCACCCCTACACCGCAGCCTTGTTGGCGTCGATCCCTGAGCACAGTCGCGGCAGCGCAAGGCTGTCAGCACTGGCGGGGGTGGTTCCCGGCCGCTTTGACCGGCCCGCTGGCTGCCTGCTCGCGCCGCGTTGCGCGCTGGCACAGCCGCGCTGCGTGGCAGAACGGCCGGCGCTGGTCGATGTGGCTGGCGGCACGGCGGCACGTTGCTTTTTTCCGCAGACCCGCCCGATGACCGCGATCGTCCCGGAGGCCGACGTTGGCTGAACCCTTGCTGCGTGCCGATGCGTTGACGCGCCACTACCGCGTCAGCCGTGGATTGCTGCGCGGTCATGCGACGGTGTACTCGCTCAGCGAGGTGTCTTTCTCGTTGCAAGCCGGGCAGACGCTGGCGGTGGTGGGCGAGTCAGGCTGTGGCAAGTCCACGTTGGCGCGTCAGTTGACGATGATTGAGCGGCCTAGCGCTGGCGCGCTGTGGCTGGATGGTGTCGACGTGGCGACGGCCGAGAGCGCGGCGCAGGCTGCGCTGCGGCGCCAGGTGCAGATGGTGTTCCAGAACCCGTATGCCTCGCTGAATCCGCGCCAGACCGTCTTCGCGACCCTGGAAGAGCCGTTGCGCATCAACACGGCGCTGGGCCCGACCGAGCGTCGCGAGCGCAGCGCCGATTGGCTGGCGCGGGTCGGCCTGCACCCCGAGCATGGTCGGCGCTACCCGCACATGTTTTCGGGTGGCCAGCGCCAGCGCATCGCGATTGCCCGAGCGATGATCTTGCAGCCCCGCATCGTTGTCGCCGACGAGCCGGTCTCGGCGCTCGACGTCTCGATCCAAGCCCAGATCCTGAACCTGTTCATGGATCTGCAGGCCGAGTTCGGCATGGCTTGCGTCTTCATCTCGCACAACCTTGGCGTGGTCGAGCACATGGCCGATCGCGTGATGGTGATGTACCTCGGCCGTATCGTCGAGATCGGCGACAAACGGCGCTTGTTCGCCCGGCCGCTGCACCCTTACACCCAGGCCTTGATGAGCGCGACCCCGGCGATCCGTGCCGCCGATCGGCGTCCAGCCATTGCGATCCATGGCGAGTTGCCCAGCGCGCTGGCGCCGCCCTCGGGCTGTGCTTTCCACCATCGCTGCCCACAGGCCAGCAACCGCTGCGCCGCCGAGTTGCCGCTGCTGCGCGAGTTCAATGGCCAGCAGGTCGCCTGCCACCGGGTCGAAGAATGGGCGCCGCAGTCTTGGGCATGATGCGATGCACGATGCGGCGGCCATGGACCTCCTGATGACCATTGCCCGGGGCTGGCCGCGATGACGCAGCGCTTGCAAGGCAACATCCTGACACCCGACGGTTGGGTCCGGGGCACGATCGCCTTCGACCAGCACATCCTGCGCATTGATGGCGAGGTTGGCGACCCGACGTCCAACCATGATGATTTCATCCTGCCCGGTTTCATCGACCTGCATGTCCACGGCGGCGGTGGCCGGGACTTCATGCAGGCCGGCGATGCGGCGCAGACCATCGCCAGGCTGCACGCCCGCCACGGCACCACCAGCCTGCTGGCCACCACGATGACGGCGCCGGACAGCGACATCGACCGGGCGCTGCAGGCCATCGCCGCGGCCTGCGCCCAGCGCCCAACCGGTGCGGCGAGGCTGCTCGGCGTGCACCTGGAAGGGCCCTTCATCAATCCCTCCAAGCTGGGCGCGCAACCTGACCACACGCGTGTCGCGACGCAACAGGCGCTGATGCGTTGGGCGGCGCTGGCGCCGATCCGGCTGGTCACGATTGCGCCGGAGGTCGAAGGCCATCTGGCCATCGTCAAGGCGCTCAGCGAGGCGGGCGTCAAGGTGCAGATCGGTCACAGCCTGGGCAGCTACGAAGACGGCGTCGCAGCACTTGACCAAGGCGCGAGCGGTTTCACGCATTTGTTCAACGCGATGACCGGATTGCACCACCGCGCGCCCGGCATGGTCGGTGCGGCACTCGCCCATGCCCGCCATGCCGAGTTGATCCCCGACCTGCTGCATGTCCATCCCGGCGCGATCAAGGTCGCGCTACGGGCGATACCGGGGCTGTTCTGCGTCACCGACTCGACCGCCGCCGCAGGCATGCCGGACGGGGCGTACAGGCTGGGACGACAGACGGTTCACAAGTGTTTGGGCGGGGTCCGGCTCGCCGATGGCACGCTCGCGGGCAGCGCGTTGACGATGGACCAGGCGCTGCGCAACCTGGTCGGGCTGGGATTGGACTTGGCCGAAGCGTCGATGCGCGTCTCCACCCATGCCGCCGATTACCTGGGCGAACGTCATCGCGGCCGCCTTGCGACCGCTTGCCTGGCAGACCTGGTCGTGCTTGACCGGGATCTGCGGCTCAAGCGCGTGTTCGTCGAGGGCGAAGCTCTTGCGTGCAGCGGCGATTGAGGCTGCGCCCGTGGTGGATTGAAGAGCCTGTGTTCAAGGCCGATCACCTGCGCTGCAAGCGACTGAAATATCGATGCTCCTGACCATAGTATTATTTTCTGTTCGCTCCCTGGTTCGACGCCTGCAGTGAAGTCAGACCTTCAGCTTTCGACCTGTCCACACGAATCCCAAGACCATGCCCCCCATTCTTTACGCTGTCCCCGTGTTCATGGCACTGCTGTTGGTCGAGGTGCTGGCGTCGCGCTGGATGGGCCGCGACGTGTACCGCGTGCACGACGCGATCACCAGCGTCAACATCGGTTTCATCAGTGAGGCGGTGCGCTCGCTGGTCAAACTTGTGACAGTGATTTTCTACGCGTTGTTTGTCGAACGCGTCGGCACTTTCCAATTCGACACCCGGCAGCCGTGGGTTTGGGTGCTGGCCTTTTTCATGTATGACTTCCTGTACTACTGGGCGCACCGCGCTGGGCATGAGGTCAGGTTGCTCTGGGCAGCCCACGTGGTGCACCACTCGAGCGAAGACTTCAACCTGTCGACGGCGCTGCGCCAGTCTTCGACGAACCAGTTGTTCTACTGGATTTTCTATGTGCCGATGGCTGTTGTCGGCATCCCGGTGTCGGTGTTCGTCACGGTGGCCTTGTTGAGCGCGATCTACCAGTTCTGGGTGCACACGCAGTTGATCCCCAAGCTGGGCTGGGTCGACCGCATCTTGGTCACGCCGTCGAACCACCGCTGCCACCATGGCCGCAATGACTATTGCATCGACGTCAATTACGGGGCCACGCTGATCATCTGGGACCGAATTTTCGGCACCTATGCCGAGGAGCGCGACCACGAGCCGGTGGTCTACGGCTTGCTGAAGCCGCTGCGCAGCTGGAACCCGGTCTGGGCCAACCTGACGAACTATGCCGCCATTTGGCAGGGCCTGCGCAGCACGCCGGGCTGGAAGAACAAGCTGATGGAAGTGTTTGCGACGCCGGCGTGGACGCCCGATGGCGTGCCAAAAGCCAACACCACCGATCTCAGTCGTCTCGAGCGTTTCGAGACGCCGATGCCTAAGTGGCAGCAAATCTATGCGCTGACCGCTTGCGCGACAGGATTCGTGCTGTTCATGCACTGGCTCAGCGTCACCAACCAACTGAGCGTGGCCATGCGTGCAGCCTATGGTGCACTCTTGGCCCTCAACGCCTTTTGCTTGAGCCGAATGTTTGCTGGTCGTCGCTTGGGCGTGCAGGTCGAGGCGCTGCGCGCGCTGTTGATGTTCGGCGCGCTGGCCAGTGGGCAATGGTTCTGTGCGGTGCCGGCCGCCGCGCAGATCGCTGCTGCGATCATGGGGCTGGTGAGTCTGGCCTTGCTGGCCAAAGCGCTGGGTGAGCCTGTCGAGCCGCGGCTGCAGATGGGTCCTGCATGAACTGGCAGGCGCTGTTCGATGCGCTGCTGGCCGGCGTGGCCTTGACGGTCGCCTGGCGGGCGACGGGCGCGCCGGCGTTGCGCTTGGCTTGCAGCTTGCTGGGTTCGGCTGCGGTGTTGGGCACGCTGCGCTTCTCAGGCTTGCTGCCCTTGCCTTCGCTGCATCAACTGGTGTCGATGCTGGGCGCGGCGGTGGCGTTGCCGCTGCTGGCCGCGGCGGTGATCTGGCCCGAAGGCGCGGTGGCGCTGCAGCGGCGCTCGGCTTGGATCTTCGCTGTGGTGTTGGCGACCTTGGGGATGATGATCGTCGTGCAGGCAGGTTTCAAACCTTGGTCGACAGCCTGTGCGTTGCTGGCCGTCGTCGGCCTGCTGGGCATGGGTTTGCGCCGGCGTGATTGGACCGCCGCAGCGGGAGGCGCCTGTCTGCTGGCAGCCCTGTTGGCCTTCGCGGCGCAAATCAGCTTGGCGGGTTTCCAGCCAGGTGATTTTCTGCACCTCGGAATGGCCGCCGGCCTGTGGCTGCTCGGTCGCTGGAGCAAGCTCGGCGAGCGACGGCTACCGGCCTCTGCTTGAGCGGATCGGCTGCTGGACTGGGCCCGCTTGTTGGAGAGGTTTCAAGCCGGTATGCCGGACAACCCTGCGACACCTTGGCGAACCGCCTGCAGGCCCTGGTCGAGCACCTGCTGCTGCCAGGCTGGAGTGTCGACGTAGAACGCGTCGCGGGTCCGGCGCTTGATTGCCGCGCGCTGGTCGGCCGGCGCCTCGGGGTGGTTCTCGGCCCATTGGTCGGCGCGCAAGGCATCGAGCATCTCGGTGATCGGCAGCGTGCCGTACTCGAGCGCGATGCCGGTGTACTCGGCTTGCGGGCATTCCTGGTCGACAGCAGTCCACATCAAGCCCTTGAGCGGCGCCGAGGTCGATGAGCCGTCGTAGATCGAGGTCACCCGGTTGCGGTCCGGCCCACCCCACCAGCTCTGCGCGCGCGCCAGCGCTGCCGGGTCATCACGGCAGGCGAAGATTCGCTCGCCGACGCCGCTCGGTCCCAAACCGGTGTGGAAGTCTATCCAGCCCAGCCGGTCGCAGCGCTGGCCTTGGTCGCGCAGCACCTGGCGCAGCGTCTGCTGGCTCCAGGTCGGGTTCTGACCGCCGTAGAACAAGCCTTCCGGATGGTGGTACTGGCCGCCGCTGACGGCGGTCTGCCAGGCGGCCGGGCCGCGCCTCGCAATGAATTCGGCAACGGCTTGCTGCACCGCAGGCGAGGGTGGCCAACTCGCGGGCACCAGCAGATGCGCGATGTCGTCGTAATCCGCATTGCTCGGCAGCGGCTGCGAAAAGTCCTGAAAATTGCGGTTCAGATCGACGTTTTCCTGTGTCGTGCGCCGCCACCAGGAGAAGCCGTAGGGGTTCAGGCCGTGGATGTAGACCAGCGCCACGCCAGCGGCGTGCGCGGTCTGGCGCAGCGCCGTGTCGCCGAGGGCGGCAACCTGCACGCCCGAGCCGCAAAAGCCCTCGACACCATGGCAGGCCGAACTCAGCAGCAGCACGGCGCGTGCGTCGGCAGGGCCGTCTCGAACCACGTCCATCGCCAGCGCCTCGCCGTCCTGGCCCAGCATCGGGTGCGGATGGCTGTGGACATCGAGCCCGGCGGCCTCGGCGGCCGCTTGGAACTTGTCACGCGCCTGGGCGTATCGCTGAGCAAAGCAGTCAGGCGCTGACATCGCAGTCTCAGCGCGGCGTGGCGAGCCAGCGCTCGGCGATCCGCACCCAGGCGGTCGCGCCCAGCGGGATCAGGTCGTCGTTGAAGTCGTAGCTCGGGTTGTGCAGCATGCAGGGCCCGAGACCATGGCCTCCTTCGCGGTGCGCGCCGTCGCCGTTGCCGATCATGAAGTAGCAGCCGGGCTTTTCCAGCAGGTAGTAGCTGAAGTCCTCGGCGCCCATGGTCGGTTCGAACTCGAGCACGTTGGCTTCGCCGACCACATCGACCAGCACGCTGCGTGCAAAGTCGGTCTCTGCGGCGTGGTTGATCGTTGGCGGGTAGTTGCGGCTGAACGCGAACTCGCAGCTGCATTCGAAGGCCTCAGCGGTGGCTTCGGTCATCGCTTTCATCCTGCGCTCGATCATGTCGAGTACCTCGGTGCTGAAGGTCCGCACCGTGCCCTGGATCTCGCAGCTCTCGGGGATCACGTTGGTCGCTTCGCCAGTGTGAATCATCGTTACCGAGATCACGCCGGTGTCGATCGGCCGCAGATTGCGCGAGATGATGGTCTGGAAGCCCTGCACCATCGCGCAGGCTGCCGGCACTGGGTCGACGCCCAGATGCGGCATCGCGCCGTGCGCCCCCTTGCCCTTGACGGTGATCTTGAACTCGTTGCTAGACGCGTAGCAAGGGCCGGCCTTGAGCGCGAACTGGCCGACCGCCATGCCCGGCCAGTTGTGGGCGCCAAAAACGGCTTCCATCGGGAACAGCTTGAACAGGCCGTCCTTGATCATCTCGCGCGCGCCGCCGCCGCCTTCCTCAGCCGGCTGGAAGATCAGGTAGACCGTGCCATCGAAGTTGCGGTGCCGCGACAGGTGCTTGGCCGCGGCCAGCAGCATCGCGGTGTGGCCGTCATGGCCGCAGGCGTGCATCTTGCCCGGGTGCTGGCTGGCATGGGCGAACTGATTGCGCTCGGTCACCGGCAGCGCGTCGATGTCAGCGCGCAGGCCGACTGCGCGATCCGATGTGCCGTTCTTGATGATCGCCACCACGCCGGTGGTACCCAGTCCCCGGTGCACCGGAATGCCCCAATCGGTCAGCGCCTTGGCGATCACATCGGCGGTGCGCATCTCCTGGAAGCACAGCTCAGGGTGTGCGTGGATGTCGCGACGCAGCGCGGTGATGGCGGCCGCATCGGCCAGGATGGATTCAATCAGTTGCATGGGAAGGCTCCAGATGAAGATCCCCGTCAGACGGAGAACGGTACTTTTCAGTTTACGCCGCGGGACAAGACAGGGTTTGCGATGCGGGCTTGGCGAGCGATGGCTCCCGGGCTGTGCAATAGTTGATGCATGAACATGCCCGTCCTTGCCCAGCATACCGTCCGCGGCGCCTGCCCGCACGATTGTCCCGACACCTGCGCGCTGAAGATCACGGTCGAAGCCGGCCGGGTCATCAAGGTCGCCGGCGACCCTGACCATCCGCCGACCCACGGCGCGCTGTGCACCAAGGTCTCGCGTTACGCCGAGCGCAGCTACCACCCCGAGCGGGTGCTGACGCCGCTCAAGCGCGTCGGCCCCAAGGGCTTGGGCCGGTTCGAGGCGGTCAGCTGGGACGAGGCCCTGGGGGATATCGCTGCTCGGCTGACGGCTATCGCGATGCGCGATCCGCAGGCCATCGTGCCCTACAGCTATGCCGGCACGATGGGCTTGCTCCAGGGCGAGAGCATCGCGGCGCGCTTCTTCAACCGGCTCGGCGCATCCTTGCTCGACCGCACCATCTGCTCGTCGGCGGGCGGCGAGGCGGTGGCGATGACCTATGGCGGCAAGATCGGCATGCACCTGGAGGACTACGCCCAGGCCAAGCTGATCCTGATTTGGGGCAGCAATTCGATCGCCTCCAATCTGCATTTCTGGACCTTTGCTCAGCAGGCCAAGCGCGCTGGTGCCAAGCTGGTCTGCATTGACCCGCGCCGCACCGAGACCGCTGAGAAGTGCCATCAGCACTTGGCCTTGCTGCCCGGCAGCGACGGTGCGCTGGCGCTGGGCCTGATGCATGAGCTGATCCGCAACGGTTGGCTAGACGAGGACTACATCGCCGCCCATGTCGATGGCTTCGAGGCCCTGCGCGAGCAGGCGCTGGCTTGGGATCCCGATCGTGTGGCTGCGGTCTGCGGCCTGAGTGCCGATGAGGTCCGTGGCTTGGCGCGCGACTACGCCAACACCAAGCCGGCGGCGATCCGCCTGAACTACGGCATGCAGCGCACGCATGGCGGCGGTAACGCGGTGCGGCTGATCGCCTTGCTGCCCTGCCTGACGGGGGCCTGGCGCCAGCGCGGCGGCGGCCTGCTGCTGTCGGCATCGGGTTGGTTCAAGGATTTCATCGACAGCGCCACGCTACAGCGCCCCGACTTGGGCAGCGGGCGCCGCCCGCGCGTGATCAACATGAGCACGATCGGCGATGACTTGCTGCGCCCGGCCTCGGCCGATTTCGGGCCGAAGATCGAGGCGCTGATCGTCTACAACAGCAACCCGGTGGCGGTGGCACCCGAGTCGCCCAAGGTGGTCGCTGGTTTTCAGCGTGAGGACTTGTTCACGGTGGTGCTCGAGCATTTTCTGACCGACACCGCCGACCTGGCCGACTATGTGTTGCCAGCCACGACGCAGTTGGAGCATTTGGACCTGCATGCCAGTTACGGCCACACCTACCTGTTGATCAACCATCCCGCCGTCGCGCCGATTGGCCAGGCGAAACCCAACACCCAGATCTTTCGCGAGCTCGCCGCACGCATGGGTTTCACGGAGCCTTGTTTTTCCGACAGCGACGAGCAACTGGCCCGCCAAGCCGTGCCCAGGTTGGACTTCGAGTTGCTCAGTCGCCAGGGCTGGGTCAAGCTTCCCTTGCCTGAGCTGCCATTTGCCAATGGCGGTTTTGCCACGGCCAACGGCCGCGCCCAGGTCGCCGTGGCCGGGCAGGGCCTGCCTGGCTACGTGCCGCCTTACGAGAGCGTGCAGTCGGCACCCGCGCTGGCAGCCCGCTACCCTTTGGCGATGATCTCGCCGCCGGCACGGCATTTCCTGAACTCCAGCTTTGCCAACGTCAAGAGCTTGCGCAGCATTGAGGGTGAGCCCTTGGTCGAACTCCACCCCGATGACGCTGCGCCTCGCGGTATTGCCGACGGTGCGATGGTGCGGGTCTACAACGACCGCGGCAGCTATCGCTGCAAGGCCGCGGTCGGCGAGCGAGCGCGCCAGGGTGTGGTCAACGGATTGGGCATTTGGTGGCGCAAGCTTGGCTTCGACGGCACCAACGTCAATGAATTGACCAGCCAGCGGCTGACTGACATTGGCCGCGGTCCGACCTTCTACGACTGCCTGGTCGAGGTGGCGGCCGAATGAACCTGGCATGAGTCTCGATTGAGCCTCGGTTGGGTTGATCGCTGGGTTGATCGCTGGGTTGAGCGCTGGGTCGGGCGCTGGGTTGGCGCGGCGTGGTGGACGCTGGTGATCGCAGGGCTGTCCATGGCCAGCGGCTGTGCCAGCGAGAGCGGGTCGCTGAGCTATTACAGCCAATCTCTGGCCGGCCATCTGGACTTGATGCGGCGTGCCCGCCCGGTGGCCGACTGGCTGGCCGACGCCGCAACGCCCGCACCGCTGCGCGAACGCTTGCAACTGGCGCTGCAACTGCGCGACTTTGCGGTGCGCGAGCTGGCTCTGCCCGACAACGCCAGCTACCGTCGCTATGCCGACCTGGGCCGACCGGCGGTGGTGTGGAACGTGGTGGCTGCGCCCGAACTCTCGCTCACGCTCAAGACTTGGTGCTACCCGCTGATGGGTTGCGTTGGCTACCGAGGTTACTTCCAGCGCGCCGCCGCCGAGGTCGAGGCGGGTGCGCAACAAGCGGCCGGGCTGGAGGTCAGCCTCTACGGCGTGCCGGCTTACAGCACGCTGGGCTGGACCAACTGGCTGGGCGGCGATCCGCTGCTCAACACCTTTGTCAACGGCTCGGAGTCCGCATTGGCGCGGTTGATGTTCCATGAACTGGCGCATCAGGTCGTCTACGCGCCTGGCGACACCGACTTCAACGAGTCCTATGCCACGGCGGTGGAGCGGCTCGGGCTGACGCGCTGGCAGGCCCATATCGGGCAGTACCACGTCGGACAGGCCATCGACGATGTCGCAGCGTCTCAGCGGCTGCGCGATTTCCGCGCGATCACCGGGCGGGCTCGCCGCGCGTTGCAAGTGCTCTACGACAGCACCCAGCCCGCGTTGCAGAAGCGCCAGCGAAAGGCCGAATTGCTCGCCGCGATGCGGGCTGAACACGCGGCGCTCAAAGCCTCGCCGACTGGACCCTGGGCCGGCTTCAAGGGCTACGACAGCTGGTTCGCGCAGGCCAACAACGCATCGCTGGCGCTACAAGCCGCATACGACGGTTTGGTGCCGGGTTTCGAGCAGCTGTTCGAACAGCAGGGTCGTGATTTCAGTCGTTTTCATGCCGAGGTACGACGGCTCGCCGACTTGCCCCGCGCCGCGCGCCGCGCGACACTGCAGGCCAATCCTTGATCCGACGGGCCTGACCGATGTCCGAAATCCGAATTCGCCGCCAGCACAGCCTGGGACTCGAAAGAGCGCGCCAAGTCGCCTGGGATTGGGCTGAGCAGGCTGAGCGCAGCTTGGACATGGCCTGCACGGTGCTCGAGGGCGAGACCAGCGACACGGTGGAATTCAGCCGCAGCGGTGCCCATGGCCGGCTGATCGTCGCGGCCGATCACTTCGACCTGCAGGCCAAGCTCGGTTTCTTGCTGGGCGTTTTCTCGCACAGGATCGAAGCTGAGATCGAAGGCAACCTCGATCGCTTGCTCGGTGCGGCCCAATCGGTGTTGCCGGGACGCTGACGCGCGCGGGCCGCGGCCTTATTGCAGCGATTCGATCAGATCGATGTAGTCCTGCATCGCCTGCTCGGCAGTCCGGCCCTTCAACCCGTGCCAGGCGTCCCATTTGGCGCGGCCCACCAGGTCGGCGAAGCCGGGCCGGTCACCATCGACGTCTCCGACGCTGGCTTGCTTGTAAAGGGCGTAGATCTGCAGCAAGGTCGAGTTGTCAGGCCGTTCCGGTAACTGCTTGCTCTGGACAACGGCTTGGTCGAATTGCGGCTTGAGTTGGGTCATCGAAGGTCTCCTGGTGCGCAGTATCGGCCTTGACGATCGCCATGCCAGCCAGCATCGTGGTTTCGGCTCGATGACGGCGTGGGGCCGCACAGAGCCCAGGAGGCGATTCGATGCCAGCCACCGCCGAGTGCCGCATGTCGCTGGTCGATACCGCCTGGCTGCGCATGGACAACGAGGTCAACCTGATGATGATCGTCGGCGTCTGGTTGCTCACGCCGGCCATCAGTCTGGCGGCCCTGCGCGAGCGAACCGCCGAGCGCCTGCTTCGATACGAGCGTTTTCACCAAAGTGCAGTGCTTGACGCGACCGGCGCGAGCTGGGTCGATTCGCAGACTTTCAACATCGCTGACCATGTGGTGCTGGAGGTGATCAAGCGTCTGCGAGGCCTCAGCGAGCGAGCGGCGCTGCAGCAGCGCTGTGGTGAGCTGGCGTCCAAGCGGCTAGACCCTGGCAAGCCGCTGTGGCAGTTTCATCTGGTCGAGCGTTACGAAGGCGGCTGTGCGCTGATTGCCCGGATCCACCACTGCATCGGCGATGGCGTCGCGCTGGTTTCGGTGATGCACGCGTTGGTCGACGGCGGTATCGCGCCAACGCCGCAGACGGGGCCCGCGGCGGCGCCACTGCCAGCGCGCGACCTGTCGTCTGACAGCGACGGCTGGTCTGAGGCGGT
>CANFPU010000098.1 GCA_947448955.1 Burkholderiales bacterium | reverse complement strand
ATCCAGCAGCCGGGCCTGCGCTACGGCGAGGCGCTGCTCGCACCCACGGTGCTGTATTCGCCCGTGACCGAAGCGTTGTGGGCGGCTGGCATCGTGCCGCATTACTGCGCCAACATCACGGGGCACGGATGGCGCAAGCTGCTGCGCCATCCGGCGACATTCAGCTACCGAATCCACACCGTGCCGCCCGTGCCAGCGGTGCTGCGATTCATCCAACGCCACGCTCAGCAAGATGACCGGGAGGCCTACAGCACCCTCAACATGGGCGCTGGTTTTGCGATCTTCGTGGCCGCGGCCGACGCCGAACGCACCGTGCAGGTCGCGCAAGCGCAAGGCGTTGGTGCGCGTGTGGCTGGCGTGGTGGAGGTCGGCCCCAAGCAACTGCTGATCGAGCCCCTGGGCATCCGCTTCAGCGACGACGACCTGCAACTGCGCTGAATCCAGCGGCCAATGGCGCGAGTCGGCTGCTTCGTCAGCCGACTCGCTGACCTACAATCGTCGTCGACGGGCCTCCTCGCATGGAAGCGCGGCCAACCGGGTCAGGTCGGGAACGAAGCAGCCCCAACCGTTGCAACCAGTGCCGAGGGCAAGGCTCGTCACCCCACCTTTCTCTGACAACCTTTTTGATCGCCAATTTCGCCGGCCATCAAAGGCGCTTGTTGGTCGAGATGGGCCATGAACCAGACGTGATGTCAGCCGTGATGTCAGCCGTGACATCAGACGTGACGTCAGCCGGCGCAGACCGTTCGTGCGCAGACTCCTCTGCAGTTGCCACCAGATCGCGAAGGCTCAAGCCCAAAGCCCGCCCGTAACGGTCAACCAGCCGTTGCAGGCCGGCCGGACGCTGAAGCGCAGGCAATGACCAGGCATCGACCAATTCATTGGCACAACTCGCCGTCAAGCGCAACAGGTCTTGGTCGATGTCGGTGACATGGCTCGAGACAGACGGCGGCAGACGGCGCATCATCCACAAGGCTTGGTCGTCAAACCCGCAATAGCGGCCCACCGCCATCCCAAGCGCGTCGACATCGACTCCGAGCACCGCCTGGCACGCGGACTCCTCGCTCATACCGGTTTGCTCAGGCTGGTCCGCGACCAGCGGCGGCGCTGGTTGCATCAAACGGCGAATCTGCGCCGCCTCCTCCGGAAAGTGGTACCGCAAAGCGAGCCGGCCCAGGTTTTGGAGCATGGCGAGCAAAGCCGCCAGTTCGGCGTCATAACCGGCAGGCCGCAAGCTCTGCGCCGCCCTTCCCGCATGTTGAACCCGGGCGATCAGTTGGGCCAGATCGCCGGCCTGATGCTCGTTGAGGGGTCCTGGCCAGACACGCAAGGCCATGGCCGCGAGGTGCAAACCGTCCAGCCCCACCACCGTGATGGCCCGACGCAGGGTGAGGATGGCGCCGCGACCGTCCGGCAACGCGCCTTGCAGGTCGGGACTGTTGGCGCTGCGCAGCAACGCCAAGCTCAAGCCAAGGTCTTGCCTGACGCGGTCGGCCAGCGCATGGGTAGATTCACGGTCCATCAGCGCAATTCGGGCTGCTCGAGCAGCGCCTCCTGGCATGGCGGGCAGGACGCCCGAGACGCGTATCCGGTCAAGCAACAACCCGATGGGTTCACCGCCAGAATTCGCAACCGAACGCGACCAGCCGTCGATGGCGCCCTCGAGGGTCCGGGCGCTGCGGTAGCGCTGACGCGGTTGGCGCTCGGTGGCGCGGTTGACGATCAAGCGCAACGCTTCCGGGATCGGCCGAGGGGTCGACAGGGGCAGCCGAACGCTGTCGCGGCCTCTGGGTGGCATGCGATCGATCATCGCACCGACATCCGGCAAACCCAGCGCTGGCTGGCCAGCCAGCGCATGGTGAAGCACCAGACCAAATGCCAACAGATCACGCTCAGCTTCCTGTCGCTGAACTTGAACACTCGGCAACCGATCTTGCGGCGAAAGCACTGCACCCAGCCCGATCAGACGGCTGCTGCCGTCTTGCTGCAGCAAGCACATGCTGGCCTGCAAATCACCGTGCGCCATACCGGCTTCGTGTGCAAATGCCAGCGCCCGCAAGACCTCCATCGCAGACCGCATCAACTCGGTCCATGGCAGCGCTTGGCTATTGAGCCGATCAGCCATCGTGAGGGCCGAGCCACCGTCATAGGCCAGGTAAGGCCAGGCGCCATGATCGCCAAACTCCACCACCGCGGCCAGTCCAGGATGCTGGATACGGCCCACCTGGTGCGCAGCAGCGAGCCACCGATGCAATGCAGCCGCATCGGCAGGCTTGCGGCGAGGCATGGCCAGCACCAGCGTCCGGCCATCTCGCGGATCAGTCGCCAGCCACAGCAGCGTTCGCGCGCTCAGCCCCAAAGACCGGTGCAATTGAAAGCGGCCCAGTTGGCGAGGAGCATTGAATGTCCCGGCAAGATGCGAAGGTGATGCAGCCAAGGCGCAGGATTTGAGGTGTTCGCCGATTCGACACCGGCCGGCGGCCGCCCAACCCTTGAACAAGCGGCAGACCACCGCGCAGTTCGAGCCACACGCCCAGCAGCTTCAAACGCACGCGCCCCAGACCTTTGTGCGAAAATAAAATTCGCCTATATCAAGGGCTCTTCGCCGCTTCAGGCGCCCCAAGGAAAAACGATGAGCAGTGAACTGATCAAGCACACCACCGATGCCACGTTCGAAATCGACGTGCTGAAATCGGAGACCCCTGTCCTGGTGGACTATTGGGCCGAGTGGTGTGGTCCCTGCAAGATGATCGCGCCTATCCTCGACGAGACCGCCAAGGAACTCGGCTCGCGGCTGCAGGTCACCAAGATGAACGTTGACGAAAACCGTGAGATTCCGGCCAAGTTCGGCATCCGCGGCATCCCGACCTTGATGCTGTTCAAGGGCGGACAACTCGCCGCGACCAAGGTTGGCGCTGTGTCGAAGGCCCAGCTCGCAGCATTTATCGAACCGCATCTATAATCTTCTGATCGTGATGGGCACTGCGGCAGTAAGCGCGCTGATCCGGTCTCAAGCTGCCACGCCTGCCAAGACGGTCGCGGCTACCCTAAGTCACTTGGTTCAGCGCGAGGTTTCGGGCTCTCGAACAGCCTCGAACACACATTAGACCGATCCACCCGCTTGTTGCGGGATTTTTTTGACAACGAGTTCGGCCTACTCTGCCGCCGTTCACCGACCCGTCTCGGGAATCGGTCCGGCCCTCGACCAGGGTCGCCACCCCGCAAGCCCCGCTGTGATGGCCGGGCGCGAATCCATCTCCACCATCCGGTGACTTCTTAAATGCATCTCTCCGAACTGAAGGCGCTCCACGTCTCCGCACTCATCACCATGGGTGAGGCACTGGAGATTGACAACGTCGCCCGCCTGCGCAAGCAGGAGTTGATGTTTGCCATCATGAAAAAGCGCGCCCGCGGTGGCGAGCAGGTGTTCGGCGACGGCGTGCTGGAAGTGCTGCCCGATGGCTTCGGGTTCCTGCGATCGATTGAGGCCAGTTACATGGCCAGCACGGACGACATCTACCTGTCGCCGAGCCAGATTCGCCGCTTCAACCTGCACACCGGCGACATGATCGAGGGCGAAGTGCGGGTGCCCAAGGACGGTGAACGCTACTTTGCGCTGGTCAAGGTCGACCGGGTCAACGATGTCACGCCCGAGGAGAGCAAGCACAAGATCATGTTCGAGAACTTGACGCCACTCTTCCCGAAAGAGGCCTTCAAGCTCGAGCGTGACTTCAAGGGCGAGGAGAACATCACCAGCCGCATCATCGATCTGGTGGCGCCGATCGGCAAAGGCCAGCGCGCACTGCTGGTGGCCCAACCCAAGACCGGCAAGACAGTGATGATGCAGCACATCGCCCACGCGCTGGTGGCCAATCATCCTGATATCCACATGATCGTCTTGCTGGTCGACGAGCGGCCCGAGGAAGTGACCGAAATGCAGCGCACCGTGCGCGGCGAAGTGATCTCCTCAACCTTCGACGAGCCGGCAGCTCGCCATGTGCAGGTGGCCGAGATGGTGATTGAGCGCGCCAAACGCCTCGTGGAGATGAAGAAGGATGTGGTCATCCTGCTCGACTCGATCACCCGACTGGCTCGGGCCTACAACAACGTGCTGCCGTCGTCGGGCAAAGTGTTGACTGGCGGCGTCGATGCCAATGCGTTGCAACGACCCAAGCGCTTTTTCGGCGCGGCGCGCAACGTCGAGGAAGGTGGGTCACTGACCATCATCGGCACCGCGCTGATCGACACCGGTTCACGCATGGACGAGGTGATCTATGAAGAATTCAAAGGCACTGGCAACTGCGAGATCCACCTCGACCGACGGATGGCCGAGAAGCGCGTTTACCCCTCGATCCTGATCAACAAGAGCGGTACCCGGCGCGAAGAACTGCTGCTCAAGCCCGAGATTCTGCAAAAGACCTGGATCCTGCGCAAACTGCTCTACAACATGGACGAGATTGAGGCGATGGAGTTCATGCTCGACAAGATGAAGGCGAGCAAGAACAATCTCGACTTCTTCGACATGATGCGTCGGGGCGGCTGAAGCGCCGCCCGCCTATAATCCCAGGTTCCGCGCTTGCGGCAAGTGCGTGGCACCCTGCCCCGTGGCTCCCGGTCACAAACGTTGTTGAACAAAGGTTCCCCATGAAAGACGGCATTCACCCCAACTACCGCGACGTTTGCTTCGTCGATCTGTCCAACGGCTTCAAGTTCGTGACCCGCTCAACGGTCAACACGCGCGAAACCGTCACCATGGAAGACGGCCGCGAACTGCCCTTGGTCAAACTCGAAACCACGAGCGAAACCCATCCCTTCTACACGGGCACGCAGAAGAGCATCGACAGCCTGGGTGGCCGGGTCGAGAAATTCCGCAACAAGTTTGCAAGTCTGGGCATCAACAAGAAATCCACTGCGGCCTGAGCGCCTCCGGTGGACTGGCATGTCAAGACCACGCAAGAAGCTGAATTCTTGATACCACCAAAACGGGCCCCGAGGGGCCCGTTTGCATGCCGCCGATGATTTTCCGGTGATCAACAACACCCCCAATCCTGCGCTGGTCACCCAGCTGGCGGTGACGCGCTTGCCGCGGTTGGCATTGCTGTTGTTGTGCGCAGCCTATGTGCTGCCGGGCCTGATCGGCCGTGATCCCTGGCGAGGCGCTGACCTCAGCGCGTTTGGCCAGATGTTGGCCATCGCCGAGGGACGAGCGCACTGGCTCAGCCCAGCCCTCGGCGGTGTGAGCACGGACGCAGCATTGCTGCCGCATTGGATTGGCGCGCTGGCGATTCAGGCTGCGCAGCCCTGGCTAGAGCCGGCGCTGGCCGCACGAATTCCCTTCGCCATGATGTTGGTGCTGACCTTGGTGGCGGTGTGGTACGCCACTTTTCACCTGGCACGTGGCGAGGCCGCGCAACCGCTGCCACTGGCCTTCGGTGGCGAGGCCGCACCAGTGGACTACGCCCGAGCGATCGCCGATGGCGCGTTGCTGGCGCTGATCGCCACGCTGGGTTTACTCCAGCTTGGCCACGAAACAACCCCTGAATTGGCGCAACTGGCCTCGGTGGCAAGTCTCCAATGGGCGGTCGCGTCAGCGCCTCACCGCGGCTGGCAAGCCCGCGTCGGCGTTCTGCTAGGCTTGCCGGCGCTGGCCGCCAGCGGCGCCCCTGCAATGGCACTGCTGTGGGGCTCGGGCGCCGTGCTACTGTGCCAGCGCAGCAGCAATTCAGGGCTGAAATCGCTGGCGCCGTTGCTGATGGTCGCCACCGCAAGCGCAGCGCTGGTGGCCTGGGTCAGCGGCAGCTGGGCTTGGCGCATCGCGCCCGTTCTTGAGCTGCCACAGTTGGCCCGGCTGTGGCTGTGGTTTCTATGGCCCGCCTGGCCGATGGCAACGTGGACGCTGTGGTGCTGGCGACGTCAATTGGGCCAACAGCATCTGGCGATTCCGTTGCTGGGCTTGCTGGTCGCCATGGCCGGTTGTGTGGCGATGGGCAGCTCCGACCGCGCGCTGATGCTGGGCGCACCGGGTGTCGCAGCGCTCGCAGCCTTCGCGTTGCCAACGCTACAGCGTGCCAGCACTGCCGCGATCGACTGGCTCGCCGTATTCCTTTTCACGTTGTGCGCGCTGATCATCTGGATCTTCTATGGCGCAATGCAAATCGGTGTGCCGGCAGCCGCGCAAGCCGCCGTGCAGCGCTTGGCGCCTGGCTTCGAGCCTGTGCTGTCGCTGCCTGCGCTGGGCCTCGGCTTGCTGGCAACCTTGGCCTGGATCGCACTGGTTCGCTGGCGCACCACCCGCCATCGGCCAGTGATCTGGAAGAGCTTGGTGTTGCCTGCGGGCGGCGTGGCGCTGTGCTGGCTGCTGCTAATGACGCTGGGTTTACCGCTCTTGGACTATGCCCGCAGCAACCGAACGCTGACCGCGCGCCTGCTTCAACCGCTCAGCGGTGCAGTCTGCGTCGCGGCGCCCAACGCATCAAACTCGTTGGTTGCCGCGTTGGAGTTTCATGGCAGGCTTTTGGTGAACGCCAGCGCCAACGCAACTGAGTGCCCGACGCTGGTCAAGCTGCTGATCGAGCGCGGCCCGGCGGCCGGTGTCAGCGCGGCTGCCCACGAAGCACTGCGCAAACAGGGCTGGCAAGAAGTGGCACGAGCGCGCGGGCCCACTGAGCGGGCCGAGATCGTCTTGGTCTATCGCCGACTGCCCAATGCGCCGAATCCGGTCGCGCTAAACCGCTGAATGAGCGACATTCCGACCCGCAGGTGCGGACTCACCCGCCCGGCTTCGGATACGACCCGCGGGCAGCAACAGCCGAAAACGTGAGCCGACACCGGGCTCGCTGTCGATCTCCAGTGCCCCGCCGTGGCGCTGCATCACATGCTTGACGATGGACAGTCCCAAGCCAGTACCACCGGTGTCGCGCGACCGGCTGCCATCGACGCGGTAGAAACGCTCAGACAATCGAGGCAAATGGTCACGCGCGATACCGATGCCATTGTCTCGAACCTCGACCTCGCCGCCACCATCCACCTTGCCATGCCAGGCAATCTGGATCAGCCCACCGGCAGGCGTATAGCGCACCGCGTTTTGAACCAGATTAGCCACTGCACTGAGCAGTTCGGTCTCAAGACCAGCCAGTTCCAGATCAGGCGGTTCGGTCAATTCGATCTGGTGCCGGCCGGCCGACAAGGTGCGGGCGTCACCCAGCACCCGGTGCAGCAGCGAAACGATACCCACCCAGCGATCAGCTGGCGGCCTCGGGCTGCCTTCTAGCTGCGCCAAAGTCAGCAGGTCGGACACCAGCACCTGCATCCTGTCGGTCTGCTGCTGCATGAGTTTCAGCACGCTGGCGCGCTCGACCTCGGCCAGTGGCAAGCTGGCCATGGTTTCAACAAATCCCGCCAACACCGTGAGTGGGGTACGGATCTCATGCGACACGTTGGCAACAAAATCCCGCCGCATGGCCTCGGCGCGCAAACGCTCGGTGACATCTTGCGAGATCACCAGTTTCTGGCCGTCGCCATAACGACGTAGTACGACCTGCAAACTGCCTCGCCCACCAGGCGCGACCAGCGTGATGGGTTCACGCCAGATGCCTTCTTGCAAGTAGGCTACGAAAGCAGGCGATCGAACCAGGTTGGTGATCGGCTGGTGCAGGTCGCGCTTGGCATCCAGACCCAGGTGATCCGCCGCAACCGCTGAACACCAGACAATCTGGTCCATGGCATCGAGCAGTAGCACGCCGTTGGGTGATGCTTCGATCGCCGACAGGAACTCATCAAGGCGCCGGCTTTCGGCAGCCAACGCCTGCTCTCGCGAGCGCAATGCCCGCTCGAGCCGATAGCCCAGTTCGCCCCAGAATCCGGATTCGCGGGGCGCGTCAAGTTCTTGCCCCCCGCGCAACCAGGCCATCAGCCGCGCAGCATGCCAAGCATCCAAGGCCACAGCTAACGCGGCGGCAAGCACGCCGCCGGCCACCGCACCGGCCTCTGGCCGTCCGAGCGCCGTCCCGACCAGATGACCGAGCACGCCTCCTGTGGCCAGCGACAACAGACCCAGCAAAGGGCGCGGCAACAACGAGATCATCGAGCTCAGGTTGGCGCCAGGGTGGCGTGCCGAGTCAGTCGATAACCCGCACCGCGGACGGTTTCAACCATGCCTGCGCATTGGGCATGGGACAGCGCCTCGCGCAAGCGCTTGACATGGACGTCGACTGTCCGCTCTTCGATGAAGACATGGTCGCCCCAGACGCGATCGAGCAATTGGGCTCGACTGTGCACACGTTCTGGATGGGTCATCAAGAAGTGCAGTAATCGGAACTCTGTGGGCCCCATCTTCAGATCGACCTCACCACGGCTGATTCGATGGGTGGCTGGGTCGATCCGCAGCCCTGCCAATTCGACAACGTCGTCCAGCGCCTCGGGCAACTTGCGACGCAGCACCGCGCGTATCCTGGCCATCAGTTCCTGGGTTGAGAACGGCTTGGTCAGGTAGTCGTCAGCGCCTGCATCCAGCCCAGCCACCTTGTCAATTTCCTCGCCCCGCGCGGTGAGCATGATGATCGGCAAGTCTCGGGTCCGGGCGTTGGCGCGCCAAAACCGAGCCAAGGCCAGACCACTCTGTCCCGGCAGCATCCAATCCAACACCACCAGATCGGGCAACATCGCGTCGACCTCCTGGCGGGCGGCCTCGGCGGTGGCTGCGAGCGTGACCTGATGTCCGGCATGGCGCAAGTTGATCGAGATCAGCTCGGCGATCGCCGGCTCATCCTCAACCACCACGATCTGGCTCATCGTTGTTCGCTCCTCTTGGGGTCCATCAGCGCACCAGACTCTCGACCGTATCGACCGGGCTGTGCCGCACGTCGGTGCCTTTGACAATGTAGATAATCTGCTCGGCCAAGTTCTTGGCATGGTCGCCGACTCGCTCAATGGCCTTGGCGACAAACACCAAGTCGATGGCCGACGAGATGGTGCGCGGGTCTTCCATCATGTAGGTGATCAGCTTGCGCATCAGGCCGTCGAACTCCTGGTCGATCTGGTCATCGTGCCGCAGCACTTCGACCGCAGCCTCGGTATCCAGCCTGGCGAAGGCATCGAGTGCCTTTCGCAATTGCTTGGTCGCGAGTTCCGACTCATAGGACAGATCTGCCACTGGCAAACGCAGCCGGCTCGACATGCCGGAATTCAACAAGCGCTGAACCGTGCGGGCGATACGTGCCGCCTCATCGCCAATGCGCTCGAGGTTGGCGATGGTCTTGGACACCGCGATCAACAGCCGGAGGTCGCGCGCTGTGGGTTGCCGACGCGCAATGATGGACGAGAGATCGCGGTCGATCTCGATTTCCATCGCATTCACCCGGTGCTCTTCTTCAAGGACCTGGGTCGACACGTCGCCATTGAAGGTCGACAGAGCGAGCACCGCCTGCGCAACCTGGGACTCGACCAGCCCGCCCATTTCAAGCACCCGAGTGGAGATTCCACTGAGTTCATTGTCGAACTGTGTGGACAGATGTTTACCGCTCATGATGTGTCCTTTGAATCGCCAGATTTGTTGTCTGCCAGCCCGATCATCAGCCGAACCGCCCGGTGATGTAGTCCTCGGTGTCCTTGCACTTGGGCTGGGTGAACACCTCGGTGGTTGCACCGAATTCGATCAGGTCGCCCAGGTACATGTAGGCGGTGTAATCCGAGCAACGCGCAGCCTGCTGCATGTTGTGGGTGACGATCAACACGGTGTAGTCAGTCTTGAGTTCGTGGATTAGTTCTTCGATCTTGCCGGTGGAGATCGGGTCGAGCGCTGAGCAGGGTTCATCAAGCAGCAGCACCTCGGGTTTGATCGCGATGCCGCGCGCAATGCACAGACGCTGCTGCTGACCGCCAGACAGGCCGGAACCGCTTTGGTCAAGTTTGTCCTTGACCTCTGTCCAGAGCGCGGCCTTCTTCAGCGCCCATTCCACCCGCTCGTCCATCTCGACCCGCGGCAAAGTCTCAAAAAGTTTGACCCCGAAGGCAATGTTGTCGTAGATCGACATCGGGAACGGTGTCGGCTTCTGGAACACCATGCCGACCTTGGCACGAATCAGGCTGACATCGAACTTCTTGTTAAGAATATTCTCGCCATCTAGCAAGATCTCGCCTTCAGCGCGTTGTTCGGGATAGAGCTCGAACATGCGGTTGAAGGTACGCAGCAGCGTGCTCTTGCCGCAGCCCGACGGGCCAATGAAGGCAGTGACCTTGTTGGCCGGCAGTGCGAGGTTGATCTTCTTCAGCGCGTGAAAGCCGCCGTAGTAGAAGTTAAGGTCGCGCACCGAGATCTTGATCTTCTCGGTGGCGGTCGTGGAGTCGACTCGGGTGTCCATGCGGCAATCCTCGGAAGGGTCAGTTCTTGTTGCGGAAGAACACGCGGGCGGCGATGTTGAGCGCCAGCACACCGATCGTGATCAGGAACACCCCCGCCCAGGCCAATTTCTGCCAGTTCTCGTAGGGGCTCATCGCGAATTTGAAGATCGTCACCGGCAAGCTGGCCATCGGCTGGCTCAGGTCGCTGGTCCAAAACTGGTTGGACAGCGCGGTGAACAGCAGCGGCGCAGTTTCTCCAGAGATGCGGGCGATCGCCAGCAGGATGCCGGTGATCACGCCGGCACGGGCCGACTTGAGCGTCACCGACGAAATCACGATCCACTTCGGCGTGCCCAGCGCGTAAGCGGCTTCGCGCAACGCGTTGGGGATCAGACTGAGCATGTTCTCGGTGGTGCGGATGACCACTGGGATCACGATCAACGCCAACGCCAGCACCCCGGCAAAGCCCGAAAAGCTCTTCAGTTGCGCCACCACCACCGAATAAATGAACAAGCCGATGACGATTGACGGCGCCGACAGCAGGATGTCATTGATGAAGCGGGTGGCGCCGCCCAGCCAAGTCTTCTGGCCGTATTCCGCCAGATAAATGCCGGCCATCACGCCGATCGGCGTGCCCAGCAGTGTGGCCAAGCCGGCCATCACCACCGAGCCGAAAATCGCATTGGCCAGGCCGCCGGTGTCGGCCTGAGGCGGTGGCGTCATCTCAGTGAAGACCGACAGATTCAAGCCACCCAAACCGAGGCGAAAGGTCTCTAACAGGATCCACAGCAGCCAGAACACGCCAAACGCCATCGCGCCCAATGCCAAGGTCAATGCGACCGCATTGAAGCGCTTGCGCCGCTGGTGCTTGGCCAAGCGACCGACCTGTTGGGCAGGAGTGAAGGCAGTGGTTGCGGCGTTCATGAGCGGGTCCCCTCGCCCTTGCGCAGTTGGGATAACAGTAGCTTGGACAGCGCCAACACCACGAACGTGATGAAGAACAGCACCAAACCAAGGTAAATCAGCGAGGCCTGGTGCAGACCTTCGCCAGCCTCGGCAAACTCATTGGCCAGCGCCGAAGTGATGCTGTTGGCAGCCTCGAACAATGACAGCGAGTTGAGTTGGTTGAAGTTGCCGATGACGAACGTGACCGCCATGGTTTCGCCCAAAGCCCGGCCCAGCCCGAGCATGATGCCGCCGACCACACCAGACTTGGTGTAGGGCAGTACCACCCGCGACACCACCTCCCAAGTGGTAGCCCCCAGCCCGTAGGCCGATTCCTTGAGCATCGGTGGGGTGACCTCAAACACATCGCGCATCACCGAGGCGATGAAGGGGATCACCATGATCGCCAGGATGATGCCGGCCGACAGCAAGCCAATGCCCACTGGCGCGCCGGAAACAAAGGGTCCCAGCACCGGCACACCTTTGAAGACCGACTGCAGCGGTTGCTGAACATAAGTGGCCAGGATCGGGCTGAACACCAGCAGACCCCACATGCCATAGACGATCGACGGCACCGCGGCCAGCAACTCGATCGCAATGCCCAGCGGGCGCTTGAGCCAACCTGGCGCCATCTCGGTGAGGAAGATCGCGATGCCGAAGCTCACCGGCACGGCGATCAGCAGCGCGATGACAGAAGTCATCAGCGTGCCGTAGATCATCACCAACCCGCCAAACTGCTCCTTGACCGGATCCCATTCGGTCGACCAAAGGAAGCCGAGCCCGAACTTCTTGATCGCCGGCGCAGCACCGACCAGCAGCGAGATGATGATGCCCACCAGCAGCGACAGCGTCAACCAAGCCGCGCCTTGTGCCAGCATCGAGAACAACGGATCGACCCAGGGGGCGATACGACGCCGCTCAGGCGGTTGCCGATGCGGCGCTGCGCGCTCTGACGACGAATAGGAACTGGCAGGAAGTGTCGCGGCCACAGGGCCTCCACTGAACTGGAAACGAAAAGCGAGCGGCAGACAAGACCCGCTCGCACCGAATCACTTGTAGGCAATAGCCTTGCCGGCGCTATCCTTGAGATTGTCCATCCAGAGCTTGCGTGCCAAAGCTTTGACGCCATCGGGCAGCGGCACATACTCCAGGTCCGTGGCCATCTTGTCGCCATTGGCAAAAGCCCAATCGAAAAACTTCAGCGCATTGCTCGCATTGCCCGGCTTGTCCTGCACTTTGTGCATCAGAATGAAGGTCGCGCCAGTGATGGGCCAGGATTCCTTGCCCGGCTGCTCTGTCAGCAACTGGTAGAAAGTCTTGCTCCAGTCGGCACCGGCCGCCGCCGCCTTGAAGTTGAGGTCGTCGGGCTCGACATACTGTCCGGCCTGATTCTTCAACTGAACATGCGACATCTTGTTCTGCTTGGCGTAAGCGTACTCGACGTAACCAATCGAATTCGGCAGACGCTGCACGAAGGCTGCAACGCCCTCGTTACCCTTGCCCCCGGCGCCGACCGGCCAGTTCACAGCCGTACCCTCGCCGACCTTGGCTTTCCACTCCGCATTCACCTTGGACAGATAGTTGGTGAAGATGAAGCTGGTGCCCGAACCGTCAGCGCGACGCACCACCGAGATATCGGCTGCGGGCAAGGGCACGCCGGCGTTCAGCGCCGTCAACGCGGCGTCGTTCCACTTCGTGATCTTGCCCAGGTAGATGTCACCCAACACGGCACCAGTCAGCTTGATCTGGCCGGGCTTGATACCGGCGATATTGATGACCGGCACCACGCCACCGATGACGGTAGGGAACTGGATCAGGCCGTCCTTGGTGAGTTCGTCGTCCAGCAAAGGCATGTCGGAAGCGCCGAAATCGACCGTCTTGGACTTGATCTGCTTGATGCCGGCGCCCGACCCGACAGACTGGTAGTTGATACGCGCACCGGTGGCCTTGTTATAGGCATCGGCCCACTTGGAATAGATAGGCGCCGGAAATGAGGCGCCTGCGCCGGTGACGTCCTGGGCCGATGCGAAGACCGGGATCAGGGCCACTGAGACCAGCGCAGCACGGAGCAAAATCGAATTCATCAGCAAAGCCTTTCAAGTTCAAGAAGTTGGCACGCCATGCGCCAACTCCAAACTCTAGGCAGTCCTTGTGACAACCTCGTGACGGAATGTCATATTTCGAATTGATGTCACCAAATTGTCATATCATCGAGGGTTGGCTGTCACATTTCAAACAAAAGGACCACAGGCCAGCGACTCATCGTCAGGCTTGGGCAGCCGCGGCCAAGCGCTGAGCCCATCGCAGCCCCTGGGCCGCATCGCGTGCCTCGACCATCACCCGCAACACAGGCTCGGTGCCCGAGGCTCGAATCAGCACCCGCCCCAGACCCGCCAGTTCACCCTCAACAGCCAAGGTCTCCGTGGCAAGCGCGGTGTTTGTCTGCCAGTGCGCCAGGCTCGACAAGCGGACGTTGAGCAAAGTCTGTGGAAACAAGGTGACGCCATCTAACAAGTCGGCCAAAGATGCCTTTGCCCGCTGGGCAGCCTGAAGCACCTGCAAGGCGCTGACGATACCGTCGCCGGTGGTGTGCTTGTCCAGCGCCAGCAAATGGCCTGAGCCCTCACCGCCTAGCAGCCAGCCTCGAGCGGCCATTTCCTCCAGCACATAGCGGTCACCGACCTTGGCCCGCACCAACTCGACACCACGATCCTTGAGCGCGATCTCTACCGCCATATTGGTCATCAACGTGCCGACCGCACCTGGCACAGACTGGCCTTGGGACAGTCTGTCCATCACCATTGCGTAGAGGAGTTCATCGCCATTGAACAGGCGGCCATTGCGGTCGACCAATTGCAGGCGGTCGGCGTCACCATCCAGCGCGACGCCATATTCAGCGCCATGCGCGGCGACTGCTGCAACCAGCGCCTGCGGTGACGTGGCCCCAAACCCGGCATTGATGTTCACACCGTCGGGCTGGCAACCAATCGCAACCACCTCCGCACCAAGCTCGTGAAAAACTTCAGGCGCGACCTGGTAGGCCGCACCGTGCGCGGCATCGATCACCATCTTCAGTCCGCGCAGTGACAAGTCCTTGTCGACTGTGCTCTTGCAGAACTCGATGTATCGACCGCGAGCGTCGTCGAGCCGCCTGGCCTTGCCCAGT
>CANFPU010000097.1 GCA_947448955.1 Burkholderiales bacterium | reverse complement strand
GGTCAGCCCCGGTCTGGCGATCTGCCAGGCCAGTGCCACCTGAGCCGGCGTGGCATGGTGGGTCTGGGCGGCCTGGTCCAGCGCTGCGAGCACGCGATGGCCACGCGGGCTCAGGTAGGCCTTGATGCCGCCGCCGCGGGTGCTTTTGCCCAGGTCGGCCTCGCTGCGGTACTTGCCCGTCAAGAAGCCCCGAGCCAGCGCGTAGAAGTTGATCACGCCCAGTTGCTCGGTGCGGCAGAGCGGCTCGAGCTCGGCCTCGTAGGCGGCTCGGTCCATCAGGTTGTAGAGCGGCTGCAGGCTCTCGTAGCGCGGCAGGCCCAGGCGCGCACTGGTGGCCAGTGCCTCGGCCAGGCGGGGAGCGCTGAAGTTGCTCGCACCGATCGCGCGCACCTTGCCTTCGCGGATCAACTCGGCAAACGCACCCAGCGTTTCCTCCAGCGGCGTGGTCGCGTCGTCGTCGTGTGACTGGTACAGGTCAATGTGATCGGTCTGCAAGCGGGTCAGCGAATCGTGTACGGCCTGGCGTATCCAGCGCCGCGACAGCCCGACATGGTCACCGCCCATGTCCTTGCCAACTTTGGTGGCGATCAGCACCCGGTCGCGTTTGCCGCTGGCTGCCAGCCATTGGCCGATGATCGTCTCCGATTCGCCGCCGCTGTGACCGGGTACCCAGCGCGAGTAGACATCGGCGCTGTCGATCAGGTTGAAGCCGCCATCGACGAAGGCGTCTAGCAGCCCGAATGCGGTGGCGCGGTCGGTGGTCCAGCCAAACACATTGCCGCCGAAGGCCAGCGGCGCGATCTGCAGGCCCGAGCGGCCCAGTTCGCGCCCTGCAAGTTGGTTCTGGTGAGGCATCGCAAGGGCTCCATTGAGTTGTTGGGTGGGCAGGCTCGACCGTGATGGTATTCGCCCCTCGGTGAGAAGGTCGGCGTGCCCGCTGGATGACGCGCTGCACCGCAGTGCCGCCAGGCTTCGTTGAGGCGAGCCTGGCGGGCTTGAGCGGGTCGGGCAGGCAGCGCGCATACTGCGTCGATGCTCGGATCGGAACCACTGCAGTGCCAGCCCACAACCCCAGTGCTGCGGCATGTGGTCGGGCTGGGCGCATCGGCTGGTGGTTTGACCCCGCTGATCGAGGTCTTGCAGGGTTTTCCGGCCGGCGCTGGACTGGCTTTCATCGTCGTCGAGCACCTGTCGCCAGACCAGCCCTCGGCCCTGGCAGCGTTGATGCAGGCGCACACGCCGATGCAGGTCATCGAGGCCGTCGACGGTCAGCGCATCGAGCCTGACCGGGTCTACGTGATCATGCCTGCCACCAGCTTGACCGTGGTGCAACGCGTGCTGCGGGTGCAACCGGTCGCAGGCCATTCGGCGCATCCCATCGACGACTTGTTGGTCTCGCTGGCGCAGGATTTCGGACCGCGCGCAGTGGGCGTGGTGTTGTCGGGTCTGGGGAGCGACGGCAGTGCCGGTTTGCGCGCGATCGTCGACCGGGGTGGCATCGCGCTGGCCCAGACGCCGGAGACCGCGCAGTTCGACGCCATGCCACGCAGTGCTGCGGCGATCGGTCCTGCGGTGATGGTTTGTCCGCCTTCACAGATGCCGCAACGACTGCTGGCTGCCGCGGCAGCGACCCAGCCGCCTGCAGAGGGACCGGTTGGGGCGGACTTGACCGCTGCGCAGTCCTTGGCGCAGTCGCTCGCGCTGGTGCTGCGCCAGGTGGCGGCATTCACCGGGCATGACTTCTCGCAGTACAAGACCAGCACGCTCGAGCGCCGCATCGGGCGTCGGATGGCGGTTTACGGTTGCGCATCGCTGGCGGATTACTGGCGCTTGCTGTCGGCCAACCCGCAAGAAGCCGAGTTGTTGGTCAAGGAAATGCTGATCGGTGTGACGAGCTTCTTTCGCGACCCGGCCATGTGGGCGTCGGCCCAGCAACTGACTTTGCCCGTTTTGTTCGACCTGGCTGTGCGGCGGCCCGACCCCAAGCTGCGCGCCTGGGTGGTGGGCTGCTCGACCGGCGAGGAGGCCTACACGGTGGCCATGCTGTTGTTCGAATCGCGCGACAGCAACCCGGCTTGGCGGTCGGTCGCGCTGCAGATCTTCGCCACCGACCTCAGCGCGGATGCCATTCAGATTGCCCGCCGCGGCGTCTACCCGGCGGCGATCGCGCAGAGCCTGTCGGCGGACCGCCTGTCGCGCTTTTTCGTGCCTGAGCACGAAGGCTACAGGGTCACCAAGGCCTTGCGCGAATCGGTGCTGTTTGTGCCGCACAACCTGATCAGCGACGCGCCGTTTTCGCAGATCGATCTGCTGACTTGCCGTAATCTCTTGATCTATTTCAAGAGTGGTCTTCAGCAGCGGATTCTGACGCTGTTTCACTACGTGCTGAGGACTGGCGGCTGCTTGCTGCTCGGCCGAGCCGAGACCATCGGCCGTCAGGCACCGCTGTTCCCGCCCATCGATGTCAAGCTGCGCATCTTCGGGCGCGGCTTGCACCCGCGAGCCGCTGCGGCCGCTGTTTTCCCAGTCAAGGCTTCTTTGATGACACCTTCGATCCCCCAGGACGCCGCCCCGCCAGCCGTGCCGCTGCAAAAGCTTGCCGACCGCTTGATGCTCGATGAGTTCGTGCCGCCGGCCGTGCTGGTCAGCGAAGAGGGCGACATTCTCTACATCAGCGGGCGAACCGGTCGCTTTTTGGAGCCCGCAGCCGGCAAGGCCAACTGGAATATCCATGCCATGGCCCGCAATGGTCTGCGTGCGCCCTTGAGCACTGCGCTGCGCCAAGTCAGCAGCCAAGGCCAGGCACTGGAGCTGCGTGGCCTCAACGTCGAACATGGCGGCGCCGGTGGCCGAGTCGATCTGCTGGTGCGCCCGGTCAATCTGGGCGCTTATGGCCGATTGGTGCTGATCCTGTTTCGCGCCGCAACGGCGGTGCCTGAGCCGGTGCCGGTGGGTGCGCCGCAGGCACTGGACGGCCATGACAGCGAACTGGCGAGGTCGCAGGACCAGACCCGGGCCTTGGGCGAGGAGATGCAGTCCTCGCAGGAGGAACTGCAATCGGCCGTGGAGGAACTGCAAGCAACCAATGAAGAGTTGCAGTCGGCCAACGAGGAGTTGACGACCTCCAAGGAAGAGATGCAGGCCATGTACGAGGAGTTGCAGACCGTCAACGCCGAACTGCTGTCCAAGCTGGAGGACCTCGCGGTGGCCCAGGGCGACTTGAACAACCTGCTCGACAGCACCCAGATCGCGACCTTGTTCCTGGACCGTTCGATGAATGTGAGGCGATTCACCGAGCAAGCCAAGCAGGTCTTCAGCCTTCGCGACGTCGACATTGGCAGGCCTTTGTCTGACCTGCGATCCTCGCTCGAGGACACGATGCTGCTCGACGACATTGCCGAGGTGCTGCGCACCTTGGTGCCTTGTGAGAAAGAGGTCAAGGCCGATGGCGGGCGCTTGTACCTGGTGCGCGCGATGCCGTACCGCACGCTGGGCAACGTTGTCGATGGCGCGGTGATCACCTTTGCCGACATCACCGCGGCCAAGCCATTCGAGGGCCGTCTGCGTGGACGCGATGGTTCGTAATAGTGCTTGATTTGATCTGTATCTGACCGGTTGAGTTGATTTATTCGGTAGAGTCAGATATTGTTTGAGTGCAGGGATTCAATTATTTCTCTCCCGAGTCCAGCCAGGATGGGTTGAGCCGAGCGCTGGTCCGAGAAAGAAGTTGACGATGAGTGACCCTGACGCAGGCTGGCGACATCAGCCGCATGCGCCCGACACCGGGCTTCCTGGTCAGGGTGTGTCGGGTGCCCAGGTGGAAGATCGCGCGGTCCATCTGCTGCACGCGCTGCAGGTGCACCAAGAGGAATTGGCGCAGCAGAACGAATCGCTGCACGAGGTGCGAGACGAACTCGCCCGCAGCCTGCAGCGCTACGTCGATCTGTACGAGACCGCGCCGGTGGGCTTGTTGACGATTGACCGCCAAACCATGGTGCTAGAGGCCAACCGCCATGGCCGCGACCTGCTGGGCATCGCCGCGCCAGTCGGCACTGACCTGCTGAGTCATCTGGCGCCTGAAAGTCAGGGCTTTCTGAGACAGGCGGTTGCCGCCTATCCCGCCACTCGAAGCCCCAGCCTTGCCGTGCTCACGGTCGACCGGCGAAGAACGCTTAGTGTGGAACTCGGTGCCAGTGCGACGACGGGCGACCAGTTGACGCTGGTGCTGACCGACATCAGCGCCCGATCGATCGCTGAGGCCAAGCTCAAGCGCACCCGCGAGATGCTCGAGTTGTCCAATCAAGCCGCGCGCATTGGGCATTGGGCGCACGACATCGAACTCGGCCGTTGGAGCTCGTCGGCGATGGCGCGCGAGATCCACCAATCGAAGGTCGGCTTTCCGTACACCTTCACCTCGGTCCTCGAGCTCTACAAGGTGGGCGACAGTCGAGATCGCTTGCGCGCGGCGTTCGATGCGGCGATCCATCGCTGCGAGCCCTTCGAACTCGACCTGCAGATCGTTAGATCTGATGGCGAGGAACGCTGGGTTCGCGTCATCGGCAGGGTCGACAGCGTTCAGGGCCGCGTCCGGTGGTTGTACGGCACGCTGCAGGACATCGATGACAGGGTTCGGGCCGAAGCCCATCGGTTTGACCGCGTCGAGTTGGCCAGTCGAAGCAAGTCGGCTTTTCTATCCAGGATGAGCCACGAACTGCGCACGCCGTTGAGCGCGGTGCTGGGTTTTTCGGAGTTGCTGGCGCGCGACGAATCGGTTAAAGCCTCGGCCGCCGCGCAGCGGCAGTTGGGGCACATCGCTGAAGCTGGCAAGCACTTGTTGTCGATGATTGACACCGTGCTCGATCTGGAGCGGGTCGAGGCTGGCGAGCTCAAGCTGGTGAGCGAGGCGGTCGAGGTCGGCCCGCTGCTCGCCGATTGTCTGACGCTGATCTCGCCGCTCGCCGCGTGCCGGCAAATCAGCCTGGCTGACGGTGATGCCGGCACTGGGCTTTGTGTGGTCGCCGACCGCACCCGTTTGCGCCAGGTGTTGCTCAACCTGCTGAGCAACGCGGTCAAGTACAACCGCGAGGAGGGGGCGATCGCGGTCGACATGGCGCGCCAGGGGCAGGACGTGTCGATCGCCATCAGCGACACCGGCATGGGGTTGAAGCCAGAGCAGCTCGCGGAGCTGTTTCAACCCTTTAACCGCTTGGGCGCTGAGTCCAGCCAGACCGAAGGCACCGGGCTCGGTCTGGTGATCTCTCGGCAACTGGTCGAGGCGATGGGTGGGCGGATCGCTGCGCACAGTGTTGTCGGTCAAGGGTCGGTGTTCACGGTCTACTTGCCGGTCGCCGCAGGCTTGGCCGTGCCGGCGCCCGATCAGACCTTTGCGGCTGAGTCGAACGGGTGTGCTGCTGCGGTGTTACCGCTTCGGGTGCTCTATGTCGAGGACAACCGCTTGCTCGCCGAGATGATGCGCCTGTTCTTTCGTCGAATCGATGGCGTGCAGTTCGAACTTGCCACGGATGGCGAGGCCGGACTGGCCGCCGCTCGGGCACTGCGTCCCGATCTGCTGCTGGTCGACATCAACCTGCCGCGCCTGAATGGCTTTGAGCTGCTGGCGCAGTTGCGCGCCGACCCCGGGCTGGCGTCCATCCCTTGCGTGGCGGTGTCTGCCAACGCGATGGATACCGAAGTGGCGCGCGCGCTGTCCGCTGGGTTTTTCGACTACATCACCAAGCCGTTTTCGTTCCACAGGATCACGCAACTGGTCGACAAACTGCGCGCTTGAACCGTCGTTGTAAGGCATGACCCGAGGCCTGGAAAAGCTTCTTTGCATCGCCGCAACAGCCGCGACAACAGGCCGGGTTTCAATCGGCGCTGGTTTGCGGGTAAATTGGCGCTGTCATGTCAGCGTACTTCCAGGGATCACCATGGCACCTTGTCTTCGTCTGATCGTTGCACTGGCCTTGATGGCCGGTCTGAGCCAGGCCGCGCTGGCCCAGGAGCGCCGCGACCGCCATGAGCGGGACGGCCGGTATGGGCTGGTGCTCGACCAGCGCCACCACCTTGACCATTACTACCCGCCGCGGGGTTATCTGGCGCCGGGCTTGCCAGCCGGCAGTCTGAGCATCCGCTTTGGTGGTCGCGACAACTACTTTTTCCATGGCGGGGTCTGGTTCCGACCCCAGGGCGGGCGCTTCATGGTCGTGCTGCCACCGATGGGTATCGCGGTGCCGATGCTGCCCCCGGCATATGCCACGTTGTGGATCGCCGGCACGCCGTATTACTACGCCAATGGCGTTTACTACGCCGCCGCGCCCGGCCAGGGCTATGTCGTGGTCTCACCGCCGCAAGGCGTCGATGCGGTCCAGCCGGTACCGGCGATGCCGGCACCCCAGCCCTTGCCCCAGCCCATCGTCTATCCGCGCAATGGCCAGAGCGCGGCCCAGACCGAGTCAGACCAGCAAGAATGCAACCGCTGGGCCACGACCCAGGCCGGTGCGATGGCCGACGCCTCGGTGTTCCAGCGCGCGGTCTCGGCCTGCTTGGACGGACGAGGCTACACGGTGCGCTGACACCGCGGGCAGGTCCAGCGTCCGACCGCTTCGCGTTCTGCGCAACGCTATGCACCACTGTGCATATCGCGCACCAAGGCGCCAAGGGTAAAAATCGCGCCGGTCCCAGAACCGGCGCGTCATCCCGGGGGGCCACTTGCCCATCGATGGATGCTTTCTCCCAGAGTCTGGGCCTCGCGCTGCAGCTCATCACCCAAGCCGACGCCACGCTCTGGCGCATCGTCGGTCTGTCGCTGCGTGTCTCGGCCACGGCCTGCTTGCTGGGCGCGGGCTTTGGACTGCTGTTGGGCGCCTGGTTGGCGGTGGCGCGGTTTCCGGGTCATGCGGCGGTCGTCGGCGGACTCAACACCTTGCTTGCACTGCCCTCGGTGGTGGTGGGGCTGATCGTCTACCTGCTGCTGTCGCGGTCCGGACCGCTGGGGCCGCTGGGCATTCTGTTCACGCCGACCGCCATGGTCATCGCCCAGAGCATCCTGGTGCTGCCCTTGATCGCCGCGCTGTCGCGCCAGTTGGTGGCCGACGCGCTGCGTGATGGCGGCGACGAGTTGCAGGCGATGGGCGCGGGCCGCTTGCTGTCGGCCGTGCTGCTGCTCGCGCATGAGCGGCTGGCGGTGGCCACCGTGCTGCTCACGGCTTTCGGTCGCGCGGTGGCCGAGGTCGGCGCGGTGATGATTGTGGGCGGCAACATCGACGGCGTCACGCGAGTGATGACCACCGCGATTGCGCTCGAGACCAGCAAGGGCGACTTGCCGCTGGCGCTCGCGCTGGGCTTGCTGCTGCTGGCGGTGGTCGCGGTGGTCAACTTGGCGTTGGGGCTGACGCAGCGCCGCAGCGGCGCGCTGGCGGGCTTGGCGGTGTCGCGATGAGTGTTGCGCTGATCGGCCTGCAACAGGCTTCGGTGCACTTCGGTGAGCGGCTGGCGCTGCAGCCGATCGACCTGCAGATCCACCGTGGTGACCGCATCGCGTTGGTCGGTGCCAACGGTTCGGGCAAGACCACGCTGCTGCGGCTGCTCAACGGCTTGCAGCGACCCAGCGCCGGGCAGCGGGTGCTGCAGGCTGCCGCTGATGGTCGCCGGCCGGTCACGGCGATGTTGTTCCAGCGACCGTTCCTGCTGCACTTCAGTGTCAGACGCAATCTGCAACTTGCGCTCTGGCTGGCCGATGTACCGGCCAATGCGCGTGCCGATCGGCTGGATCAGGCGCTGGACCGCGTCGGTCTGCAGGCGCTGGCCGATCGGCCGGCGCGCTCGCTGTCAGGTGGCCAGCAGCAGCGCCTGGCCTTGGCGCGCGCCTGGGCTGTGCGGCCCGACATCCTTTTCCTCGACGAGCCTACCGCCAGCCTCGACCCCTCGGCCAAGCGCGAGGTCGAGACGCTGATCGACGAGTTCGGCCAAAGCGGCATGGCGCTGGTGATGAGCAGCCACAACCTGGGTCAGGTCAAGCGCCTGGCGCAACGGGTGATCTATCTCGATGGCGGCAGGCTGATCGCCGACCTGGGCGTCGACGACTTTTTCCGTCGCCAAGACCTGCCACCGGAGGTGGCGCAATTTCTCAAAGGTGAACTGCCATGGACATGACAAGAGGATTCTTCCTGAGCCTGGGCCTGCTGGCCAGTGCGTTTCTGGCCCAAGCCCAGACCTCCTTTATTGTGATGGCGTCGACCACTTCGACCGAACAGTCCGGCCTGTTCGGCCACCTGCTGCCGGTCTTCAAGGCCGCTACCGGCACTGAAGTTCGGGTGGTGGCGCTGGGCACCGGCCAGGCGCTCGACATGGGCCGCCGCGGTGACGCCGACATCGTTTTTGTGCACGACCAGGCGGCTGAGGAAAAATTCGTCGCCGACGGGTTCAGTCTGAAGCGCTTGCCGGTCATGGCCAACGATTTCGTGCTGATCGGGCCGGCCGCCGACCCCGCCAAGCTGCGCGGCAAGGACATCGCGGCGGCCTTGCAAAAGCTTGCCGCGGCGGGTGCGACCGCTTCCTTCATCTCGCGCGGCGACAAGAGCGGTACCCATGCCGCCGAATTGCGCTTCTGGAAGGCTGCCGGCGTCGACATCGCTGGCGCCAACCCCGCCGGCGGATCGTCGAACACCGGCCGACCGGCCGGCTACAAGGCGTGCGGCTGCGGCATGGGCCCGGCGCTCAATATGGCCGCCTCGTCAGGCGCCTATGTGCTGGCCGACCGCGGTACTTGGCTGAGCTTCAAGAACCGCGCCGACCTCGCGGTGCTGGTCGAGGGTGACAGCCGGATGTTCAACCCGTATGGAGTGATGGTCGTCAACCCCGCTAGGCATCCCCATGTCAAGGCGGCACTGGCCCAGGGTTTTGCCGATTGGGTGGTATCACCGGCCGGCCAGGCGGCGATCGCCAGCTACCAGATCGGCGGCGAGCAGTTGTTCTTCCCCAACGCCGGGAAGTGAGCTGCAGCGCTTGGCGGCGCCGCAGAAAAACGGCGCGCTGAGCCGCTTAGAGGGTTGGCGGCTTTGCGTCAACCTGCAGCCGCCAGATGCCGCACTAGGGTTTTCCCCGGGTTTCCACGCACTCTCGCTATGTCCATGATTGCATAAGCCAAGAGTCCGCGCATGGCGCGCGGGCGGGTTTCACCCCCTGCGGAGAAGAACACCATGCAGAAAAGCCTGCACATCAACCCGGAGAAATGCACCGGTTGCCTGCAATGCGAAATGGCCTGTTCGTATGAGAACTACGGCGTTTACGCGCCAGCCAAGTCGCGCATCAAGGTGTTCGACTTTCACCACACGGGCCGCAAGGTGCCCTACACCTGCACCCAGTGCGACGAGGCCTGGTGCCTGCACGCTTGCCCGGTCGAGGCGATCACGGTCGACAAGGCCACCGGCGCCAAGGTGGTGAATGAGTCGACCTGCGTCGGCTGCAAGGTCTGCACCATCGCCTGCCCGTTCGGCACGGTCAACTACGTCCAGGAAACCGGCAAGGTTCAGAAGTGCGATCTGTGCGGCGGCGAACCCGCTTGCGCAGACGCCTGCCCGACCGGCGCGATCACCTACATCGACGCCAACTGGACCGGTCTCAACAAGATGGAGGCCTGGGCTGACAAGCTCGGCAACCAACCCACCGCCGCTTAAAAGGAGACACCTCATGTCCTGGGCAGGAAAAATTCTCCGCGTCAACCTCAGCGCCGGCACGGTCACGTCGGAACCTTTGAACATGGGCTGGGCCAAGCAGTACTTGGGCTCACGCGGTCTGGCCACCAAGTACTTGGTCGAAGAGATCGACGCCAAGGTCGATCCGCTGTCGATCGACAACAAGATCATCTGGGCCACCGGTCCGCTGACCGGCACGATGGCATCGACCGGCGGTCGGTACACCGTCGTCACCAAAGGCCCACTGACCGGCGCGATCGCCTGCAGCAACTCGGGCGGCTATTGGGGCGCCGAGCTCAAGATGGCCGGCTGGGACATGGTGATTTTTGAAGGCAAGTCGGCCAAGCCGGTTTACCTGTCGATCAGCGACGGCGAGGCCGAGCTGAAGGATGCCGCCCACCTGTGGGGCAAGAGCGTCTTTGACACCGAAGCGATGCTCAAGAAGCAGCATCAGGACCCGCAGCTGCGCATCAGCTCGATCGGGTTGGCGGGCGAGAACCAGGTGTTGTATGCCGCCGTCGTCAATGACCTGCACCGCGCGGCGGGCCGCTCGGGGGTGGGTGCGGTCATGGGCAGCAAGAACCTGAAGGCGATCGCGGTGCGTGGCACGATCGGGGTGGGCAACATTGCCAACCCCAAGGAGTTCATGCGCGTCACCTTCGAGAAGAAGAAAATCCTGGCCGAGAACGCTGTCACCGGACAGGGCCTGCCGACTTACGGCACCCAGGTGCTGATGAGCGTGATCAACGAGCTCGGTGCATTGCCCACGCGCAACCACCGCGACAGCGAGTTCGAAGGCGCCAAAGACATCGGCGCCGAGGCGATGGCCACCCCGCGCGAGAGCGATGGCAAAAAGCAGTTGGTCACCAACCAGGCCTGTTTCGGCTGCACGATCGCCTGCGGTCGCATCAGCAAGATCGACCCGACCCATTTCTCGGTCGTCAACAAGCCGCAGTACTGGGGCGCGACGGGCGGTCTGGAGTACGAAGCCGCCTGGGCGCTGGGCGCTGCCAACGGGGTCAATGACCTGGAGGCGCTGCAATATGCCAACACCATCTGCAACGAGCAGGGCATGGACCCGATCACCTTCGGTGCCACGGTCGGCGCGGTGATGGAGCTGTTCGAGATGGGTGTGATCACCCAGGAGATGCTCGGCCTGGCCGCGCCTTTCGGTTCGGCCAAGGCGCTGTGCGAGTTGGCCGACATGACGGCCAACCACGTCGGCTTCGGCAAGGAAATGGGCCTGGGCTCCAAACGCCTGACCGCCAAATACGGCCACCCGGAGTTGAGCATGAGCGTCAAGGGCCAGGAATTCCCAGCCTATGACGGCCGCGGCATCCAGGGCATGGGGCTGGCTTACGCGACCAGTAACCGTGGTGCTTGCCACCTGCGCGGCTACACCGTCTCGTCCGAAGTGTTTGGCATCCCGGTCAAGACCGATCCGCTGGTGGCCGACGGCAAGCCCGAGTTGGTCAAGGCTTTCCAGGACGTCACGGCAGCTTTCGATTCGGCTGGCCTGTGCATCTTCACCAGCTTCGCCTGGGGCTTGGCCGACGTCGCGCCGCAGGTGGCGGCGGCTTGTGGCGACGAGTTCACGCTCGACAACCTGAGCTTGATCGGCGAGCGGGTCTGGAACATGGAGCGCGATTTCAACAACCGCGCCGGTTTCACCGAGAAAGACGACACCTTGCCGCCTCGGCTGCTCAACGAGGCCGTCAAGGTCGGTCCTGCCAAGGGCCTGGTCAGCAAGCTGCCCGAGATGCTGCCCAAGTACTACGACCTTCGCGGCTGGGATGCAGGTGGCAGGCTCACGCCGGAGACGCGCGCCAAGCTCGGTTTGTGATCTTTCGCGCAAGGTCTTGAGTCCAAGGCGGTTTTCGAACCGCCTTGTCTTTTTTGTGAAACCTGAAACTTGAAGGTGGATGCCATGAAGCACGTGATCCTGGGCGCTGGTCCGGCCGGCGTGATTGCCGCCGAAACCCTGCGTAAGAATGCCCCTGGCGACGAGATCGTCGTCATCGGTGACGAGCCCGAAGCGCCTTATTCGCGCATGGCCATTCCCTACCTGCTGATCGGCAATGTCGGTGAGGAGGGCACCCGACTGCGCCACGGTGCCGACCATTTCGACAAATTGCGCATCGTGGTCCGGCAAGGTCGCGCCCAGTCGGTCGACACGGTGAAGCGCCAGGTGCTGCTCGAGGACGGCAGCAGCGAGGCTTTTGACCGTCTGCTGATCGCCACCGGGTCCTCGCCCGCGACACCACCAATTCCCGGCATCGATGGCCCCGGCGTCCACCCCTGCTGGACCCTGGCCGACGCGCGAAAGATCATGGCGTTGGCCAAACCGGGTGCCCGCGTGTTGCAGATGGGCGCAGGATTCATCGGCTGCATCATCATGGAGGCGCTGGCGGCGCGGGGCGTCCAACTCAGCGTGGTCGAGATGGGTGACCGCATGGTGCCGCGCATGATGGGGCCGACCGCTGGCGGCATGATCAAGGCGTGGTGCAAAGCCAAAGGCGTGTCGGTCTACACCGGTGCCCGGGTTGAAGCGGTCGAGCGGCCCGACCCGGCAGCCGAACCCGGTCTGCTGGGCAAGATCGCCCAGGTCCTCGGCTTCGGTGCCGATCCCTCAGCGGCGGGGCCGGCCGCGCCCATGACGGTGCGTTTGTCCACTGGCGAGCGTCTGGACGCCGACCTGGTGATCAGCGCGACCGGCGTCAAGCCCAACATCGGCTTTCTGCAGGACTCGGGCATCACTTGCCTGGTCGGGGTGCTGACCGACGAATGTTTGCAGACCAACGTGCCCGGCATCTACGCGGCAGGCGACTGCGCCGAGGCGTTTGACAAGGTCAGTGGTACCACCATCGTCAGCGCGATCCAGCCCAACGCCGCCGAGCAGGCCCGGGTCGCTGCGCTCAACATGGCCGGCAAGTCGACGGCACTCAAAGGCGTCACACAGATCAACGTGCTCGACACGCTGGGCATGATTTCGGCCAGCTTCGGCAATTGGCAAGGTGTGCCGGGCGGCGAGCAGGTCGAGTTGGTGGACCGCGAGGGGCCCGGTGGCGGCAAGCTGCTGAGCCTGCAGTTCTCGGGCGACCGGCTGATCGGCTGCAACGCGATCGGCTGGACCGAGCATGTTGGCGTGATGCGCGGTCTGGTCGAAGGCGAGGTCCGCTTGAGCGCCGAGTGGAAGCAACGTCTGCTGGCCGACCCGACGCTGCTGATGGAGGCCTATTTGGCCAACGCGCAGGCCCAGCAAGACATGGCGCATCTGCGCTGATGGCTGGCAGGGCAAAATCCAGCCGGTCATGAAGATCACCTTCAAGCTTTTTGCCAGCCTTACCGAATACCTGCCTGTCGAGGCCAGACGTGGCAACCGGATGGAGCTGGAGATCGATCCGGACGCCACCATCGCCAAGATCATCGAGCCCTATGGCATGCCGGTCAAGCTGGTCCATCTGGTGCTGGTCAACGGCGTTTACGTGCCGCCCGAATTGCGCGCGACCCGTACCTTTGTCGAAGGCGATGTGCTGGCGATCTGGCCACCGATCGGCGGTGGCTGAATGGGGCGCCTAGGATGAGGCTGTGCCGTGGCATCAAGCTGCCCCGCTGAATTCGACCGCGAGCAAGGCTTCACCGAGCGTGATTGGCTGCGTTGCCTGCCCGGCGCGGTGGGTTCATGGCCTTTGGACCTGCGCCAGCCGGGCCGGGCCCGGGTGCAGATCGGCGCCGGCACGCTGACGTTGCACTGGCAGACGCTGGCGCCGCGCCAGATCGGATTGGCGCGGTTTCCGCGCATGGCGATGCAGTACCGCTTTGCGGCCGTGGCCGACGCCGACCGCGATGAGTTCATGCGCTACTTCGACCTCTACACGATGCGCGGCGGCGGCTGAACTCGGGCCGCGCGCTGCGGTCTGCGACCGGCAAGCGTGAAGGGTCACAAGCGTGAAGGGTCAGGCACAACTTTCGCACCCGGCGGCGGCGATCCGGGACAAGATTCGTTGTGACCGCTCGCCTTGTCTTCTGCCATCGAGTGCGCCGCTGCGGGCGCAGCAGCGGATGAGAGCCTGACCTTGAACCGTACGGGTTATTACCGTCGACGCCGCCGCCATGCTGTTGCCGGACGACGATGGTTCCAATGGCAGCGAGACAGCCCCTGGTTGATAGGTTTTGCCCTCGGCGCTTTGCTGATGGCGTCCAGTCTTTGGGCGCTGCGCCTGTCGCACGACGACGTTTCGGAGGCGCAAAGGAATCGGTTCCGAAGGTCGGTGATGATCGCGGCGGCGCTGGTGCAAGCCGACCTGACCCGGGCATTGTCGGTGGCCGATGGGCTCGAACTGCTGATCCAAACGACCGGACAAGTCGATGGCTTCGACAAGCTTGCCCGCGACTTGATGCTGCGCCAACCGCTGGTGACCGCCATCGCGCTGGCGCCAGGTGGCGTGATCCGGCAGGGCGCGCCGATGGATGCGATGGGTGCGCTGATCGGCCGACAGATGTTCGACGATGCAGCGACCCGCGCTGACTTGCAGGAGGCCGTCCAAAAGCATTCGATGGTCATCGCCCAGCCTCAGGTCTTGTTCGGCGGTGGGATCGGCACGGCAGCCCGACTACCGGTGTTTCGCATCGCCACCGATCCCGACAAAGCGCCTGTGCTCTGGGGCTTCGTGCTGGTGCAGGTCAAGCTACCTGATGTGATGGCCCGACTCGCCAGTGCCGGGGTCATGGTCCGGGACGATCGCTACACGCTGTCGGCACTGAACCCCGTCACCGGTCGGCGCGTCGCGTTCTTTCCAAT
>CANFPU010000096.1 GCA_947448955.1 Burkholderiales bacterium | reverse complement strand
GATGCTCGACGCCCAGGGTCGGGTTCGTGATCTGTCCGGTGTGATCGCTGACCTGCGCGCCGAGATGCTGACGCCGGAAGGCTTGGCACCGCTGCGCGCGATCGACCCGGCTAGCCTTCCGCTGGTGGCCATGCCAGGTCGCATCGCGCCGCCTTGGAGCGGCATGGGCAAGTTCATCTGCGTTGGCCTGAACTACGCTGACCATGCTGCCGAATCGGGCATGCCCGTGCCGGCCGAGCCGGTGCTGTTTACCAAGCACACCAGCACGGTGATCGGTTGCAACGATCCGGTGGTGTTGCCTCAGGGCTCGGTCAAGACCGACTGGGAGGTCGAACTCGGCGTGGTGATCGGGCGCACTGCGCGCTATGTCAGCGAAGCCGATGCGCTCAGTCATGTGGCGGGCTATTGCGTCGTCAACGATATTTCTGAGCGTGAGTACCAACTCGAGCGCGGTGGCACCTGGGACAAGGGCAAGGGCTGCGATACCTTCGGCCCGGTCGGCCCCTGGCTGGTGACCAGCGATGAAGTGGCCGACCCGCAGCAACTTTCGATGTGGCTTGATGTCAACGGCAAGCGCTACCAAAACGGCAGCACCCGCACGATGGTGTTTGGCGTTGCTCACTTGGTGAGCTACATCAGCCGATTCATGACGCTGTATCCGGGTGACCTGATCAGCACTGGCACACCACCCGGTGTGGGCATGGGTTGTAAACCCGATCCAGTGTTCCTGAAAATAAATGATAAAATCGAGCTCAGCATCGAAGGGCTCGGCGTGCAAAATCAGACCGTTCATGCTTGGGATCCGGCGTTGATCGATGGTTGAGGGTGGTCTGTTCGATTCGGCGTGGGGTGCATGAACAAGAGGTGTCGCCCCGCGCATCAGCCGGGACGCGTCATGGGTGAACCCTAGGAAAGCCAAGCGCTTATGCAGACAAGAACCGTCACCATCTACACTGGTCTCCGTATTCGCGTGCCTGAACATATTCAGCGCATCGATACTCACAGCACGCATGGCTGGCAAATGCGTTACGGCCAGCCAACGCTGTTTTATTCGGATGGACAAGGCCCTGGCAATGGGCCCAGGCCTGCGCTCAAACGTGCCATCGAGTCACTGCGGCAGCGCATTGCCGAGTTGCCGGCACCCACCGGTTTGCAGCGCGGTACCAGCCCTAGCAAGCAGAATGATCTGCCGGTCGGTATCAGTGGTCCTATCCTGCGCCAGCGACCCGGGCGCTCGGTGCCAGAGTGCCATTTTTCGGTCAACCTGCCGCGCTTTGGTGGCAAGCCGCTGCGCCGCAGTGTCTACATCGCCAACCAGAACACCTACACCCCCGAGCGATACACCGAGGCGCTCAATGCCGCGCTCGACATGCGTCGCGCCGCTGAAGAGCAGTACCAACTCGACGCCACCGCCGCCAAACGACGCGCTGCGGCAAAGCTGTAGGCTGATCTCGACGGGCGGCACTGGCAGCGACTTGACCCCGTCGGCCGACGCCGGCGGATCGACCGCTGCCGGATCGATCGCTGCCGCTCACGCGATGCCGAGCTGATCGGCCAAGCCGATCAAATCCGGCGCCACCAGGTCGAAGCGTGTCGTGCCAGGCGCTTCCATCCAACCGCCGGGGCCGTGCTCGTCCGGGCGCGGGATGTAGGCGGTCTTGAGTCCGGCTTGCTGGGCGGCTGCCAAGTCTCTGGGATGGGCGGCCACCAGCATCACTTGTGACGGTGCCAGGCCGAGCCAGCGCGCCGCTGTGCGGTAGACCTCGAGGTCGGGTTTGAAGCGGCCGACCAACTCGGCCGACAGCACGCAGTCAAATCGCAGGTCAGCGCCCCGGTTCAGGTTGACCAGCAAGGCCACGTTGCCGTTGGACAGCGTGGTGGTGACGAACGCGCTGCGCAGGCGTGCCAAGCCGGCCACGCTGTCGGGCCATGCCGAGAGCCGGTGCCAAGCACGGTTGAACTGGTCGCGCTCGCCCTCCGACAAGGATTCGAGCCCGAATCGCGGCAGCAGGTCGTCGAGGATCTGTCGGTGCAGCACGTCGATCGTGGCCCAGGGACGTCCGCCGGCGGCAACCTCGGCCATCGCCGGTCGGTAGCCTGCGCGCCAGGCGTCGGCCAACGCGGGCCAGTCGGCCTCGAGGCCCAGGCGTTGCCCCAGGGCCTGACCTTCACGGATGATCGAGCTGCGCCAATCCACCACGGTACCGAAGATGTCGAAGGCGAGGGCTCGGACGTCGTGCAGTTCGTCGGTCATGGTCGGCGCGGTCAGTAGTGGTTTGCTTCGAATGATGCCGTAAATGCCGAGCCGGACCCCCCAGCCCAGGATCCCTCGATGATCTTGATCTGGCGCAAGACCGGGTCAACTTGACTCGGCGTCGTCCCTGAAGCGACAAAGCGCGTCCACCGGGCGATCGAACAATCCATCGTCATGGACTTTGCCGATTCACCCCAGTCGCTGATGCTGCAAGCGAAATTGCAGCAATTCATGGCCGATCTGGTGCTGCCCTCGATGGCCGAGTGGCACCGCTGGTCGGACGCCAACGAATACCCCCTGGACTTGATCGAGTCGCTCAAGGCGCAGGCACGCGAGCTCGGGCTTTGGAATCTGTTCCTGCCCAGCTTGCGCGCCGACCAGCCTGGCACGAGGTTGAGCAATCTCGACTATGCGCCGCTGGCCGAGATCATGGGCCGGGTGCCCTGGGCTGCCGAGGTTTTCAACTGCAACGCGCCCGACAGCGGCACCATGGAACTGTTGCAGATCGCTGCGACGCCGTCTCAGGTTCAGGCGTGGCTAAATCCATTGTTGAGCGGCAAAATCCGATCCTGTTTCGCGATGAGCGAGCCCGACACTGCGTCGTCCGACCCGACCCAGTTGCAGACCCGCATCGAGCGCGACGGCGACGAATGGGTGATCAGCGGCCGCAAGTGGTTCATCACCGGCGCAGCGCACCCTTCTTGCCGGCTCGCGGTCGTGATGGGCGTCAGCGAAGGCGACCATGCGCCAGAGCACGCACGGCACTCGATGGTGCTGGTGCCGATGGACTGCCCTGGCCTGACCATCGAACGCAACATTCCGGTGATGGACCATCCCTCGCTAGACGGTCATTGCGAGTTGTTGCTGCGCCAAGTGCGGGTGCCGATCGACAATATGCTGGGCGAGCGCGGTGCCGGCTTCGCGCTGGCCCAGGCACGGCTCGGGCCGGGACGGGTGCACCATGCGATGCGCAGCATCGGCCAGTGCGAGCTGGCGTTGGAGCTGATGTGCGAGCGCGCGCTCGAGCGCCGTGCCTTCGGTGGCCGGATTGCCGATTTTTCCAACGTGCAGGACTGGATCGCCGAGTGCCGGGTCGAGATCGACCAGGCCCGCTTGTTGGTGCTGCGCGCAGCCTGGCGGCTCGACAGCCAAGGCACGGCCGCCGCTCGAACCGATGTGGCGGCAATCAAGCTGGTGAGCTCGAGGCTGCAGACCCGGGTGCTGGATCGGGCGATGCAGGTCTTTGGCGCGATGAGCTTGTCGCCCGACACGCCGCTGGCCAGGCTCTGGGCTTGGGGCCGAGCGCTGCGGTTTCTCGACGGTCCCGACGAAGTGCATTTGCGCACAGTCGCGCGCGCCGAACTCAAACGCGCCAAGGGCCGGCGTGGCGCCAACGCCGCCCATCTGCGCCGCTGGATGCCGGCAGGCTGAGGCTTGCGGCGGCGTTCAGTAGGTCGCGCGACCGCCCGACAAGTCGAACACCGCGCCGGTCGAAAAGCTGGACTCCTCGGACGCCAGCCAGCACACCATCGCCGCCACCTCCTCGACCGTGACCAGTCGGCCCATCGGAATCTTGCCGAGCATGAAGGCGATGTGCTCGGGCGCCATCTGGTCGAAGATCGCGGTGCGCGCGGCGGCCGGAGCGACGGCGTTGACCAGCACGCCCTTGGTCGCGAGTTCCTTGCCCAACGATTTGGTCAGGCCTATCAGCCCGGCCTTGCTGGCGCTGTAGTGCGAGGCATTCGGGTTGCCCTCTTTGCCGGCCACCGAGGCGATGTTGACGATCCGGCCATAGCCCTGCTCAATCATCTGCGGCACCACCGCGCGGCAGGCCAAAAACGGGGCGATCAGGTTGACCTCGACCACCCGGCGCCAGACTGCCGGGTCCAGCGCCCAGGTCGGTGCGTTGCCACCGGTGATGCCGGCGTTGTTGACCAGGATGTCGATCCGGCCGTGCCGCGCCAGCACCGCGGCAGCGGCCGCGGCAACGCTGTCGTCTTCGGTCAATTCGACCCGATCGGTGCTGACCGGACCGCGCGGGGCCAGCGCGGCCACCGCCAGGTCCAGCCGCGCCGTATCGATATCCCACAGCACGACGCTGGCGCCGGACGCCAGCATGCGCTCGGCGGTGGCGTAGCCGATGCCTTGGGCGCCGCCGGTGATCACCGCCACTCGGCCATGTAGGTCGACTTGGTTCATGCCATGCCCTTGAGGGCCTGCGGTTGGCCTGCGCAGTCTGCGATGTACTGGCGAATGATGTCGGCGAACGAGGCTTCAGGCTTTAGGCCCAGTGCGGCCGCGCGGTCGGCGCGGGCGCCGGTCGGCCAGTTTGCGACGATCCCTGCGATGCGCTCGTCGCGCTCAAATCGAACCAGCGCGCGGACCTTGGGGCCCGCCACTTCTTCCAGCGCGTCCATCATTTGTGCGACCGTGACGTTGATCGAAGGCAGGTTCATCGCCGTGCGGCCGCCAAAGGCCTCGCGGCTGGCCTCGTAGACGGCGATCAGGCCTTCGACCGTGCGCTGCGGCGAGCTCATCGGGTGCGAGACTTCGGGCCCGACCGGACAGATCGACACGACCCCGGCGAGCGGCTCGCGGATGATGCCCGAGAAGAACGACGAGGCCGCGCCGTTGGGCTTGCCCGGCCTGACGGTGACCGTCATCAGCCTTGCACTGCGGCCATCGAGATAGCCCTTGCGGGTGTAGTCGGCGATCAGGTGTTCGCAGACATGTTTGTGCATGCCGTAGCTGGTCTGCGGCGTCGGCAAGGTGGTGTCGGTGACGATCGCGGGCATCGGCACGGCCGCGTCTGGGCCGTACACCGCGACCGAGCTGGAAAACACCAGCCTGGCCGGCTTGGCGCCAGCGTTGACCCGGTGGCGCAGCGCGTCGAGCAAGGCTCGGGTGCTGTCGAGGTTGCTGCGCAAGCCGAGGTCGAAATCAATCTCGCATTCGCCCGAGACTGCCGAAGCGAGATGGAACACGCCGTCGAATGCCTCGTTGCGCAGCGCTTCGCAATGGCTGAGCAGCGGGCCGACGCGGGCTTCGATGCGAGGGTCAGCCAGCAACTCAGCCCGCGCGGGGGCTTGGTCGGCGAGCACGATTTTTTCGATCTGGCGACCGTCCAGCGTTCCGCGTTGCAACAGGGTGCGCGCCAGGCGCGAACCGACGAATCCGGCGCCGCCGGTGATCAGGATTTTCATGGTGTTTGGCTTGGGTTGACAGGGGGTGGAGGGAGACAGCTTCAGGTGATGCCGCGTGGTTTCAGGTGCGATGCGGGCGCGGTCAGTGAGGGCAGTTCACAGCGAGAGGCGAGCACGGCCTCGATGTCCTCGCCGGCGGCGTCGATCAACACCAGGATGGCCTTTTCGGCCCTGGCGGGCGTGCGTGCGATCACCGCGTCGAGCACCGCCCGGTGCAGCGGCAGCGCCAGTGCCGAGGCGTCGGGACGAGAAGTTGAAAGCTCAAAAGCCGTGCGCAGCAGCGCACCCAGCGCCTTGCTCATCTGGATCACCATGCGGTTGTGGCAGGCGCGCAGCAGCCCTTGGTGGAAGCGCAGGTCGTGGCTGACGTAATCGCCGCCAAGCTCGATGGCGGATTTCATGCCGGCATAAGCCGCTTCAAGGTCGAGCAGGTCGGTTGCCGTGGCGCGCTCGGCGGCCAGGCGAACGGCCGCAGGCTCGACCACTCGGCGCAGCTCCTGCAGGTCGCGCAGGAAGCCGCGCGTGAAGCCTGCTCTGGATTGCCAGGCCACCACCTCGGGGTCAAACCAGTTCCAACACGACTCGGGCATCACCCTGGTGCCGAGCTTGGGGCCAGTGACCAGCAAGCCCTTGGCCACCAGCGACTTGACGGCCTCGCGCACCACCGTTCGCGACACGCCCAGCGACTCGCCCAGCAGCGGTTCGGGTGGCAGCGAGCCGCCCACCGGGTAGCGGCCGCTGACGATGCCTTCGCCCAGCAGGTCCAGCGTGTTGCGGTGCACGTTTTTGATCATCCCGGGTTTCGTTGCGCGCAACGCGGGGCTCGGCGTTCAGGCCCGGACGAACAGGGTCACCAGCGGCTCGGCGCCGACTTGGCGGCTCCAATGGCCGTGGACGCGGGGGTCAAAGGTCTGTCCTGCAGGCAAGGTGTCCGCTGAGTAGAAATGCTGGCCGGGTCCGAACACCCTCGCACTGCCGTCCTGCAGCGAGATTTCCATCTGCCCGCTCAAGATGAAGACCCATTGCGGCTCGCCGGTGCAGTGGAACTCGCTGCGAAAACCGACCGGGCTTTGGCGCAGTTGCATCCCGGCGCTGGCCATCAGTGGCGACAGCATGGCCTGTGGCTTGCCCTCGGTCAGCGCGATGGCTTGTTCTCGAAAACGCGCCCGACCATCGGTGTCGGTGAACAGCATGACTTGGGTAAAGGTGGTGGGCATCGCGGGTTCCTCAAGCGTTGGGGGCGAGCCGAGCCAACGCTTGTGCGCTGATGCTGGCGGCCGGCAACATGATGTCAAAGCACATCGCAGCCTCATCCGCGCTGGGCGGCTCCAGCGTTGCGAGCTGGCTGTCGAGCAACGAACTGGGCATGTAGTGGCCTTTGCGCGCCTGCAGGCGTTCGCGCAACAGCTCGGGTTGGCCGTGCAGGTGCACCCAGCGCAGGCCCGGGCAGGCTGAACGCAGCCTGTCGCGGTAGCTGCGCTTGAGCGCTGAACAGGACAACACGAAGCCGCGTCCTGCGGTTTGAGCCTGGCCCAGTTGTACGGCGATCGCTGCGAGCCAACCGGCGCGGTCGGCATCGGTCAGCGCGAACCCAGCGGCCATCAACTCGACGTTTTGCCGCGGGTGCAGCGTGTCGCCCTCGATGAAGTCCAGTCCCAGCGCTTGCGCGATCTGGGCGCCCACGGTGCTCTTGCCGCAGCCGCTGACACCCATCACCACGATGCGCATCACGCCGTGCGTGTCGGGTCGTGCGGGGGCCGAGCCTGGGGCGTTCTGGCGCGAGGTGGCGGTCGCCATGGTGTTGCGTTCCTTCAGTAGTTGGCAGCACGTGTGGCCAATCTCCGGCCCGCCTAGACCTGCCCTGGACTCGACCGCTGCGGGCGGTTCCAGATTGCTGAGCCTGGAGTGCCAAGGACAGGTTCCGCGCAAGCCACAATCATATGATGATTAACGGCCTGCTGCGGACTGTGATTGCTGGGGTGGCTCGCCGGCCAGGGACCAGAACCTTGGCCGTTGATGGTTTGCCACCTGATCCGAGGGGCCTCTCTCATTCGGCGAACCGTGCTGGCAGCGACCCTTTCTTTTGGCGACCCGTCAACAAACCCAGCAGGGCCAGCCCGGCCAGGGCCAACGCCAGCGTACCGGGCTCGGGCACCGCCGTGGGCAAGTACTCGTAACTCACGATGGCATAGCCGCCGGCCTGCGTGAGCAGGCTGCTGCGAACATTGCCTGGGCCGATGTAGCTGGACCCTGCCGTCGCGGACAGCGGGGCATGAACCAGACCTTGACCGGTGAACATGGCCAGTGTCGAGGAATCGAGGAATGTCGCCGAATGGCTCGCAAGGGTGACCAGGTTGGTGAAGCTGGCGCCCGAGCTGCCCGCATAGTCCTGGAGGCCGTCGTAGCGGTCGGCGATGAAATTGCGCTGCAGTAGCGATGTGGTGGTGACCAGCAGGGAATCCGGATTGTTTGGGTTCGCCAGCTTGAGTTGAGCTTGCAAACTGAGCGTGATGCTGGCGGCGGTGTTGTTGTGGCTCTCAGCTTTGGCGCTGCCGGCAAGATGGGCGAACAACTCAACCGTCACCGACTGCAAGTTGCCCAGCTTAGGGTCGAATTGCGGTAGATCGAGATAGTTTGACCAGTTGGTGGACTGGTCGGGCAGGAGGTTCGAGGTGTAGCTCAATGGGGCGGCTTGAACCCCGGCCATGGCGACGCAGAGCATGGTGGTGAAGGCGCGGGCTTGTCGTTTCATCGGGTCTATCCGTTGGTGGATGAGAGGCAGGGACTGGGTCAGCATCGCCGCCTGCCGGACCATCCAGCACACACCAAGGCCAGACCGAGCAGGCCCATTGATGCCGGTTCGGACACGACGTAAGGGGTGTAGTCGTAGGTGACGCTGGCAAGGGCCGTGGCCTGGGTGATCGCGCCGCCGTCGAGGTTGCCCGCCGACCCCTGCATGCCCGACAGCCCCAAGGTTTGGACGCCGAGACGGAAGCTGCCGCCACCCTGGAAAGCGGCCCAGTCAGTGGCAGGGCTTGCGCTGGTGGCTTGTCGATCCGCCAGGGAGCGGTTGTCTTCAGCACCGCCAGTCAGCAAAAACGTTTCGTTGCTACTGAAATTCAGCACCAGGTCACTGAGGCCGATCACGCTGAATCGCATGCTGCCTCGCAATTGGTCGGTGACGCTCTGCGCGAGCAGGCCTGTGTTGCCAGCGAAGAACGCCGTCTCCAACACGCCAGACAAGTCGAACCTGACCGAATTCAGCTTGCCCCAGGAGGGCTCAAATTGAGGCAGCGACAAGGTCTTGGCCGGGTCCCAATCGGTCAGGTCTGGCCCCAGCTGGTCGCTGAAGCTCAGCAGCGCGGCTTGAGCGCAGCCCACGGTGAAGCAGCTTGAAGCCAGCAAGGCGAGGCATTTTTTTTTCACGAGGCAGTCCTTGGTGCTGAGGTGCAGAGCTTGTCCTGGCTTGCCGGACTCTCAACCCTTAGCGAACTCTATGCCAGCCTTAAAAATCAAGAAAAAACATTTAAAATCAACAGGCTAGGATAATTTTTAGGGATGCGATTTCAGCCTGTAAGCCGCACCGACATGATTTCCTTAACGAACCATGTCGGAAAAAGCAATAGGTCACGGCCTACGAATTAGGGGGTACCCCGAAGACTGTCAAGTTTTCCGACAAGCGATGCTGACGAGGCGGACCATCGGCGGACCATCGGCGGACCGGCGGCGGACCGGCGGTGCACTGGCGGTGCACTGGCGGTGTACTGGCGGTGTACTGGCGGTGTACTGGCGGCCCTCTCAATCGTCATACCATATGGCTCAGCACCAAATCCTCCAACACCCTGGGAAAGCGATCACACCATGAGTTCAAGCCCCAAGAAGAAGCCAGAAGACCTGCGCAGCCAGCAATGGTTCGGTCGCCAGGACCGTGACGGATTTGCCTACCGTAGCTGGGTCAAGGGCAAGGGCGTGCCGCACGACCAGTTCGATGGCCGGCCGGTGATCGGCATCTGCAACACGTTCTCCGAGTTGACGCCTTGCAACAGCCATTTCCGTACCTTGGCTGAGCAGGTCAAGATCGGCGTTTACGAGGCTGGCGGCTTTCCGCTCGAGTTCCCGGTGATGAGCCTGGGCGAGACCCTGTTGCGCCCGACCGCCATGCTGTACCGCAACCTGGCCAGCATGGACGTGGAAGAAAGCATCCGCGGCAACCCGATCGACGGCGTGGTGCTGCTGATGGGCTGCGACAAGACCACGCCCAGCTTGCTGATGGGGGCGTCGAGCGCCAACCTGCCGACGATCGGTGTGTCGGGCGGGCCGATGCTCAACGGCAAGTGGCGTGGCCAGGAACTCGGCTCGGGCACCGGTTTGTGGAGCATGAGCGAACAGGTGCGCGCTGGCACGCTCAAGCTGGCCGACTTCTTTGAGGCTGAGAGCTGCATGCACCGCAGCCACGGCCATTGCATGACCATGGGCACGGCCAGCACGATGGCCTCGATGGTCGAGGCCCTGGGCATCGGCCTGCCCGGCAACGCCGCCTACCCGGCGGTGGATGGTCGACGCAACGTCTTGGCACGCAATGCCGGTCGGCGCATCGTGCAGATGGTGCACGACGACCAGACCATCGGCCAGGTGCTGACGCGCGAGGCCTTCGAGAATGCGATCAAGACGCTGGCGGCGATCGGCGGCAGCACCAACGCGGTGATCCACTTGATCGCGATTGCCGGGCGCCTCGGGGTGAAGCTGTCGATCGACGACTTCGACCGCCTGGGCAGCGAACTGCCCTGCTTGGTCAACCTGCAGCCTAGCGGCCAGTACCTGATGGAGGACTTCTGCTACGCCGGTGGTCTGCCGGTGGTGATGAAGGAGATCGCCCAGCATCTGCACACCGATATCGTCACCGTCAGTGGCCAGACCGTGGCCGAGAACATGGCCGACGCGGTGAACTATGGCCCGCAAGTCATCAAGACCTTGGCCGATCCTTTCAAGGAGCGTGCCGGCATCGCGATCCTGCGCGGCAACCTGGCGCCTCGCGGCGCGGTGATCAAGCCCAGTGCGGCCACGCCGGCGCTGCTGGTGCACACCGGTCGGGCGGTGGTGTTCAAGGACTCGGACGACTTCCACGCGCGCATTGACGACGAGTCGCTCGACATCGACGAGACCTGCATCATGGTGCTCAAGAACTGCGGCCCCAAAGGCTACCCCGGGATGGCGGAGGTCGGCAACATGCCGCTGCCGCCCAAGGTATTGCGCCGTGGTATCACCGACATGGTGCGCATCAGTGACGCCCGCATGAGCGGTACCGCCTACGGCACGGTGGTGTTGCACACCGCGCCAGAGGCCGCGGCGGGCGGTCCGCTGGCGGTGGTGCAGGACGGCGACCTGATCACGCTGGATGTGCCTGCGCGCAAGTTGCACCTGCATGTCGACGAGACTGAGATGGCGCGCCGGATCGCTGCCTGGGTGGCGCCTGAGCCGGCGATGTCGAGCGGCTACTGGAAGCTCTACATCGACCATGTGCTGCAAGCCGACCAGGGCGCCGATCTGGACTTTCTGGTCGGGCAGCGAGGTGCGGCCGTCCCCAAAGACAATCACTGACCTTGGACCCCGCGCTGCTCGCTGTTGACTGGGGCACCAGCGCGCTGCGCGGCGCCTTGCTGGCCGCAGACGGCGCGGTGCTGGTCGAACATGCCGCGCCGCGCGGCCTGCTCAGCGTGCCACCAGGCGGTTGGGCGGTCGCCTTTGAGGCTGAGTTCGGCGCCTGGCTGTCGGCCTACCCCGGCCTGCCTTGCTTGATGGCCGGCATGGTGGGCAGTCGGCAGGGTTGGGTTGAGGTGCGGTACAGCGCTTGCCCGGCCGGGCTGGCCGACCTGGCGGCGCAGTTGCGCTGGGTCCAGCCCGAACGAATCGCGATCGTGCCTGGCCTGTCGGTCGAGGTCGACGGCCTGCCCGATGTGATGCGCGGTGAGGAAACCCAGGTTTTCGGGGCGCTCGCGTTGCTGGGCCTGAGCCAGGCCACGCTGGTGCTGCCCGGCACCCACAGCAAATGGGTCACGGTGCAGGGCGATCGCATCATCCACTTTGCCACCCACATGACTGGCGAGGTCTACGCGCTGCTGCGCCATCAATCGATCCTGGCCCGCACGCTGCCCGCTGACGACGCGGCCTGGGTGGTCGAGGCTTTCGACCTTGGTGTGGCCCAGGCCCACGCGCCGGGTGGCCTGCTGCACCAGCTGTTCTCGGTTCGCGCGCTGGCGCTGTTCGATCGGCAAGACGGCCCCTGGCTCGCAAGCTATCTGTCCGGCCTGCTGATCGGTGACGAGTTGCGAGCCCAGGCCTTGCCCGCTGGCCAAGCGGTGGTGGCAGTCGGGAGCCCGTTGTTGACCGACCGCTACCGGCGGGCGCTGGCTCAGCGCGGACATCCGGTGCGACCGATGGGTGCCGAAGCGGCTTGGACCGGTCTTCTGGCGCTGGCCAAGACGTCCGGGATCGTCAGGGCATGAACCAAGCCTGACCTGCGCTGGGGTCTGGCGTGCGTTGGCTGAGGTTTCCGTGGTCGGCGATACTGGCCGTTTGCAACCTGCGGGCTGCCTTCTCTCACCTGGAGTTGCGATGCCCTCGATGGCCTCATTCACCTTTTCAGCATTGGCTGCCCGTCGGCGGCACCCGAGTTTTGCGCGATCGATCGGGTGGCTGTGTCTGCTGTCATTGGCAGGTGCAGCCCAGGCCGCGCCCGATGAAAAGCTGCTGACCGCGGCGCGGGCGGCCGAGTCTTCGGTGATCACATCGCTCAAGGAGATGGTGTCGATCGAGTCGGGCACGATGGACCTGCCGGGCCTGGGCAAGATCACCGATTACGCCGAGCGAAGATTGCGGGCGCTGGGTCTGCAGATCGAGCGTCGACCTTCCAGCACCGCCAAGGGTGAGATCTTGATCGGTCGGCTCCAGGGTTCCGGCAAGCGCAAGCTGATGTTGATGGCCCACCTCGACACGGTCTACTGGCCCGGTACTTTGGCGACGCAGCCGATCAAGCAGGAAGGCAACAAGCTCTATGGCCCTGGCATCGCCGATGACAAGGGCGGGGTGGCGGTGATCCTGCATGCGCTGGCGATCTTGGGCGAAGCGGGCTGGCGCGACTACGCGCAGCTGACGGTGATGTTGAACGCTGACGAGGAGTCACAGTCGGCCGGTTCGGGCGAGGCCATTGCGAGCCTTGCCGAGCAGCACGACGTGGTGCTGTCCTATGAGCCCACCGCTGCCAAAGCGGTTTACAAGCACGAAGGCGTGCTGCTGGCGGCCGCCGGCACAGCGGTCGCGACGATGACCGTCAAGGGCCGGGCATCGCATGCAGGCGCTGCGCCTGATATCGGCCGCAATGCCTTGGTGGAGATGGCGCATCAGATCAGCCAGACCGCCGACATTGCAAAGTCCATCCCTGGGGCGCAACTCAATTGGACCGAGGCCAGTTCGGGCAAGGTGCGCAACCAGATCCCCGACCTGGCCCAGGCGTCGGCCGATGTGCGTCTGACCGCGGCTGACGCGGCGGTGCAACTGGAGGCCGCGCTGAAAGCGCAGGTCGCCCAACGCAAGGTGCCCGATACCGAGACCAGCATCGCCCTCAAGATCGGCCGGCCACCGTTTGCCGGCGACGCGCGCACTCTGGCGCTGGCCCGGCGCGCCCAGGCGATTTACGCTGAGCTCGATGGGCGTGAACTGATGCTCGTGCCAGGCACCGGTGGCGGCACCGACGCTGGCTATGCCAGCCGGTCTGGCAAGCCTGTGGTGCTCGAGAGCCTGGGACTCCCGGGCTTTGGCTACCACGCCAAGGACGAGTATGTCGAGATCGATGGCATCGTGCCACGTTTGTACCTGAGCACCCGACTGCTGATGGATCTGGGCCGGGATGGATGGTGATTTTGGGTCCGCCCGGCCCTGGTTCGGGCTGCTGGTGGATCGTCAAGACGCGGGTGCATGATCGACTGATGCAATGTTGACAGGAATACTGTGTAAAACTACAGTTATCCACCCAAAAGCCCCATCAAAGCCTGAACTGCCGATCATCGGCAGCACTTCCGGTTTGCCGACGAGAGACTGACCCATGAGCACCCTCACCGCCGACCTCTTTGGCCAGCATCCTGTTGCGGCATTGGCTGTCCCGCGACAAGCCAGCCTGCCGCCGCAAGCCATCAGTGCCGAAGTCCTGGCTGAAAAATACGCCAAAGGCGATGAGCGCAGCGTCGACGATGTGCGAGCGCGCGTCGCCCGCGCTTTGGCTGCGGCCGAACCGCCTGCGCTGCGTGAGGCCTGGGAGGCCAGGTTTCTCGACGCCCAGCGCCGTGGCTTTGTGCCGGCCGGGCGCATCAACTCTGCTGCCGGCACGCCGCTGGCGGCAACGCTGATCAACTGTTTCGTGCAGCCGGTGGGCGACTCGATCTCGCAGCCCGAGGAGGGCTTTGCCGGCATCTACACCGCGCTGACCGAAGCCGCCGAGACGATGCGTCGCGGCGGTGGCGTGGGTTACGACTTCTCGCGCATTCGCCCCGCAGGGGCCTGGGTCGCGCCGACGCAGAGCAGCGCTTCGGGCCCGGTGAGCTACATGCGGGTGTTTGACCGCAGCTGCGAGACGGTCGAGAGCGCCGGCAGCCGGCGTGGCGCGCAGATGGCGGTGTTGCGCTGTGACCACCCGGATGTGGAGGCCTTCATCCGTGCCAAGGATTCGGGCGACCTGCGCAACTTCAACATCTCGGTCGGCATCACCGACGCCTTCATGCAGGCCGTGCAGGCCGACTCGGCGATCGAACTGGTGCACAAGGCCGAGCCCGGTCCCGCGATCAAGCAAGCCGGTGCACATCGCCGTGCCGATGGCCTGTGGGTCTACCGCCAACAGCCGGCCCGTGCGCTGTGGGAGCTGATCATGCGCAGCACTTACGACCATGCCGAGCCGGGTGTGCTGTTTCTCGACCGCATCAACGATGACAACAATCTGGGTTACTGCGAGACGATCGCCGCGACCAACCCTTGCGGCGAACAGCCGCTGCCGCCCTACGGCTGCTGCTGCCTGGGCAGCGTCGATCTGACGCATTTCGTGCAGCGGCCTTTTGAGGCCGAGGCTGATTTCGATGACCAGGGCTTTGCCGAGGTTTGTGCGGTAGCGGTGCGCAT
>CANFPU010000095.1 GCA_947448955.1 Burkholderiales bacterium | reverse complement strand
GTGCCCGACGGGATAGCTGACATGGGTGTGCTCGACCAGCTTGGGCTTGGCCGTCGTGCCGCTGGTGAAGTACAGCAACAGCGGCTCGTCGGCACGGGTGGCGCAGCGCGGCTGGTAGACGCTGGACGCCGCATTGGCATCGCGGTAATCGACCCAGCCCGGGCTGACCGAACTGCCGGCGTCGGTGACGATGTACAGCACCGGGCCGGGGGCATGCGCATCCAAGCCTTCGAACTTGGCCGCGTGCACGGCCGTCGTGACGACCACCCGCACCCGGCCACGCTCGAAGCGGTCGATCAGGTCGTCGCGGCTGAGCAACTGTGTGGCCGGGATCATCACCGCGCCGATCTTGATGCAGGCCAGCATCAGCTCCCACAGCGGCACCTCGTTGCCCAGCATCAGCAGCACCCGGTCGCCACGGGTGACGCCGAGCGATTCGAGCCAGTTCGCGACCTGGGCCGAGCGCGCCGACATCTGCGCATAGCTGACGATTTGCTCGCTGCCGTCATCGGCGACGATCCACAGCGCAGGGCGGTGGTTGTCACGCGCCAAGTCATCGAAGTGGTCTAGTGCCCAATTGAAATGCGCTAGCTGCGGCCAGCGGAAACCGGCTTGGGCCGCGCGGTGGTCGCTGCGGTGGGCCAGCAAAAAATCGCGTGCAGCGCGGTAGCGGGCCAGGTCTGTGCTCATCGTTGTCTCCTTGTCGCTGGCAGCGGCGAAGATGCTGCGGGTTCAGCGTGCGAATATAAGCCCGGCCGCCGGGTCTTATCGGCCTGCGGCTTGGCGCGGTTCAGCGCTGCCGCCCACCAGCAGTGTCAGCGAGGCGGCCACCAGCAACGCCGAGGCGATCACCAGGCCCGGGCGATACGAGCCCCAGCCGTCGTGCAAGAGGCCGAACAGCGCCGGCCCGAAGGCCGAGGTGAAGCCGATCACCGTGGCCACCCGGCCGTACAGCGCGCCGAACTGCTGGGCGCCGAATTCGCGGCGAACGACGATCGGGCCGAGCGTGGTGACATGGCCAATGGCGTAGCCGTAGGCGAGGCTGGCGCCTATCAACACCGGCGCCACCGGCCAACAAGCAATGGCCAGCAGCGCGGCCGCCTGCAGCGCCAACACGGACACCGCGAGCCGGCGCGGGTCAACACGGTCGACGATCGCCGCCAGCACCAGACGTCCGACGAACGCGATCAGCCCTGTCGCGCTGACCAGCAACCCGGCGCCGGCGCTGCCCAGCAGCGGTGCCGCCAGCACCACATGGTGGGTGATGAAGCCGATCTGCACCAGCAACGCGAGCGCGAACCCCATGGCCGTGCTCCATAGCAGGCGGCGTTGGGCCCCGCCTGCGACGACCGGCGATGTCGCCGGCGCATCGCGCGCCGACGCGATGCCACCGTCTGGCGCCAAGCCCAGCGCCGCCGGACCCCGAAACCGCATCACCCGGCCGATCATCGGCAGCAACACCGCGGCAGAGGCCAGCCCGGCGACCGCCAGACCCAGACCCAGCCCGAGTCGGTGCAAGGCGAGCAGCAGCAGTGGCACGCCCACGATCGCTCCGAGGCTGGCCCCCATCACCGCCAAGGTCATCGATCGCCCCTGATGGCGCTCAAACCAAGGCGCCACGGTGGTGGTGATCCCGGTCGTCGACAAGATGGCCCAGCCCAGGCCCAGCACGACGAAACAGGGGTAGATCTGCCAGGGCGCGCTGACCTGCCCGATCAGGCAGGGGCCGGCGGCCAAGGCGACCGCACCGCAGCACAGCACGGGTCGCGGCCCCCATCGGGCGATGCTGCGGGCAACGCTTCTTTGCGCCGCAGCGCTGACCAGGAACAACAGCGTGATGGCGGAGGCCACCTGGCTGACCGGCCAGCCCTGTGCTGCGGTGATGGCTTGGAGGTAGACGCTGGCGCCGAAAAGACCCAGGCCCCAGCCGAAGGCCGCGATCACGAAGCAAGCGCCGACGACCCACCAACCGTGGTAGGTGCGGCGCAGGCCGGCGCTGGACCTTGGCCAGTTCACGCGCTACGCAAGCGCCGTACGGACGGCAACGGCCGCACCGAGCGACGGCGGGAGTTGACGATGGGGGGCAGCGGTTCGGTGTGCTCGCAGTCCGTCACAGGCGGTAGACCCTGGCGGCGGTGTCGTGGAACATCGCTTGCTGTTCGTCGGCGCTGTAGCGCGCGGCTATTTTTTTCATCGCGTTCCAGTACACGTTGTAGGGCAGCGAGCGGCGGTCGACCGGGAAGTTGCTCTCAAACATGCAGCGCGCCGGGCCGAAGCATTCGATCGTGTGGTGGTAGTAGCGGGCCTGCGCTGCGACCAGCTCGTCCGAGCTGGCGGGGCGGTCGCGCCGGTCCCAGCCGAAGCCGTTGTCAGGCATGGCCAGGCCGCCGATCTTGGCCACCACGTTGGGGCAGCGTGCGATCGCGGCGATGTCCTCGCGCCAGGTCGGGTAGATGACTTCGCGCTGGTCGGCATAAGCGCCAACGCCCAGTGGGGTGCCGAAATGGTCGAGCACCATCGTCGTGCCCGGCACCGCGCGCGCCAGGTCGGCGAAAGCGGCGTTCTGGTGGTGGTAATGCCAGGTGTCGAAGGTGTAACCCAACTCGCCCAGCAGTGCGACGCCCTGGCGGAAATTGGCGTCGGCATACAGCGCCTCGGGCGCACGGCCGGGAATGCTCAGCGACTGCGGATTCGGGTCTCGGGCGCCGGCGTGGCGGATGCCGCGAAACAGCCCGCCCGCGGCCTGCTCGTGGGCGGCCAGCACCTCGCGCAACAAGCTGCCCAAACGCAGGTCAGCATGGCCGACAAAGCCGGCGATCACCGCGCCGCCACCGCCGTCCCGGCTGGCGCGCGCGATGCGGGCGACAAAATCGGTCTCGCCGATGGGTTTGAGGTGATCGGGACCGTCTTCGCGGTACTGGGCCCGACATTCGATGAACACCGTTTTCTCGATCCGGTGGCCACTGCCGGTGTCAGACCAAAGGTCTGCCAACAGGTAAGGCGTGCGGCCAAAGGCATCTGTCCACAGGTGATGGTGCGGGTCAATGATCGGCCGATCAGGGTCGATCGCGTCTTCGCGTGCGAGGTCGAGCCAGGCTTGGCTGCCGGGGGTCGTTGTTGTCATGTCTGCTCCATGGTTTGGCTTGGGTGGGTGTCTTGCAGTGGATGCCGACGCGGTTCATTCACCGACATGCAACTCATCGGCCGGTGCGTCGATCGCGGCCAGCATCAGGCCTTGGCGGCGCCAGCCGCCCCAGCGGTAATAGGTCAGCGCGATGGCGGCGGAGCAGATCGAGCCGAACGGGAAACTCCACCAGATCGCATCCTCGCCCAGCATCGGTCGTAGCAGCATCGCGAAAGGCACCCGCAGGCCCCACATCGTGGCCGCGAAGATCAGCATCGGCGCGAGCATCGCGCCGTTGGCCCGCATGATCGCGAACAACCCCATGCTGCCCGACAGCGCGATCCAGCCCCACAACGCGAGTGTGTTGATGTGCCAGGCCTTGTCCAGCACGGCGCCGCCAGCGGGGACGAACAGCCGCAGCGGCGCGTCGCCCAAGGCGTACATCGCTGCGGTCGCCAAGCTGGCGATCGCCAGGCTCATCAGGCAGCCGCGCAGCGCGATTTTCTCGACCCGGTTCCAGCGCGCGGCGCCGATGTTCATCGCCGCCATCGCCGACATGGAGGCGGCCAGCGCGTTGGATGGCATCTGCACATAACCCCAAAGTTGTGCGGCGCCGCTGTAGGCGGCAGCGGTGGCGGCGCCGTAGCTGTTGACCAGCGCCAGCAGCGCGAAGTAGCTGCCTTGCACCACCAGCGTTTCCAGCGCCATCGGCACGCCCCGGCCCACCAGCAGCCTGAGCAGCACCGGGTCAGGCCGCAGGTGGCGGATGTCGTCGCCGTGCAGCGCAACCGGTGAGCGCTTGACGTAGATGTAGGCCACCAGCGCGCCCAGCGCGGTGGTGTTGGCCAGCAGGTTGGCCACACCCAGCCCGGCGATGCCCAGCCGCGGCAGGCCGAACGACCCCGTCAGCAGCAGCGGGCCGAGCAGCACCGACAGCGCGATCCACAGCAGCGTGAACTTGAAGGGTGTGCGGGAGTCGCCGGCGCCGCGCACGATCATCATCATCACCAGGTAGGTGAAGATGCTGGGCATCGTCAGGCAGGTGTAGCGCAGATGGATGACGGCAAATTCGCGCGCCGGCTCGGGTGTTCCCATCCAGGTCACCAGCGACGGTGTCAGCAACCAGCCCGCCGCTGCCATCAACAACGCAAAGCCGATCACGAACGCCACCGCGCTGCCGACCACGCGCTTGACCGCCTGCAGGTCGCCGGCACCCAGCGACTGGCCGATCGCCACCGCGGCGGCTGTGCCGATGCCCATGGCCGCACCCATCACCATCAGCATGATGACGTTGGCCGTGGCCACCGCGGTCAGTGCGTTCGGGCCCAGCACCTGGCCGACCCAGATGGCCCCCCAGGTGCCGGCCAGCGAATGCAGCAGGCTCGTCATCAGCAGCGGTAGCGCGAAAACCGCCAGTGTCGGGGTGATCGGGCCGGCGATGAAGCGGCTGTAGGCCGCGTGATGGTTTTGGCTCACGACCCCGCGGTGTGCCCGGTGCCTGCGGCGCGGTCGATCTCGGCCAGCGCCGCGAGCTTGATTTCGCGCTTGAGGATCTTGCCGGAAGGCGTGCGTGGCAGCGGCTCGGCCGACCGCAGGAGGTGGCGCGGCAGCTCGAAACGTGCCAAGTGCCCGGCCAGAAATTCGCGCAGCGCATCGAGGTCGAGTGTGGCGCTGCCGTACACGGTCGCGCCGACCTCTTCGCCCATGCGTTCATCGGGCACCGCATACACCGCCGCTTCATGCACCTCGGGGTGCAGCAGCAGCGCGGCTTCGACCTGGCCGCAGCCGATGTTCTCGCCGCCGCGGATGATCAAGTCCTTGATGCGGTCGACGATGTACAGAAAGCCCTCCTCGTCGAGGTAGGCCACATCGCCGGTGCGGAACCAATCGCCAATGAAGGACTGGGCGTTGACCTCGGGCCGCATCCAGTAGCCGGCAAACACCGAGGTGCCGCGCACCAGCAACTCGCCGCGCTGGCCGGCCGGCAGCGCTTCGCCAGCCTCGTCGATGATCTTGAGTTGCAGCACCTGGGAGCAGCGGCCCGAGCTCGCCGGATGGTCGAGGTAGTCCTGGCCGCCGATGCCCGTGCCGATCGCGTTGGTTTCGGTCATGCCCCAGCCGGTGCCAGGCAAGGCGTTCGGGAAGCTTGCGGCAATCTGGCGCACCTGTTCAGGTGCCCGTGGTGCGCCGCCGCCACCGAGCATCAGCAGCGAGCTCAGGTCGTATTGATGGCTCTGCGCGACGCGGACCAGATCGCCTGACATCGCCGCTGGCACGATCATCGAGCTGAGCCGTTCGGCATCGATCAGCGCCGCCGCTGCGTGCGCATCCCAGCGGTACATGCAGACCATGCGGCGCTGGTACCGGTAGCAAGCCAGGTAGCTCGCGAGCAGCCCGGTGGCGTGGAACAGCGGTACCGCGAGCAAGGTACCGGTCTGCTCGACCGTCGGGTCGCCGGGCAAGGCCGGCACGATGTCGGCCACCATCTCGCCGACCGCTCGGTCAAGCTCCCAGGACAGCAGCGCGGCCAGGATGTTGCGGTGGCTCGAGACGGCGCCCTTGGGGTGGCCGGTTGAGCCCGAGGTGTAGAGGATGGTCGCCGGTTCGTCTTGCGCGATCTCGACCGGCGGCATCGGTACCGGGCCCAGCGCGTCGGTCAGATCCTTGAGCAGGCGCACGCCAGCGGCCAGCGGCTGGGTCGGGCGCACCGCCAGCACCTGCAGCCCGGGCATCGAGGACGTCAGCCGGCTCAGGCGTTCCTGGTCGGCCATGAGCACCCGGGCGCCGCTGTCCGCCAGGCCGTAGGCCATCTCATCGGCCTGCCAATGGGCGTTCATCGCCACCGCGATCGCGCCGATCGAGGTGATCGCGGTGAAGGCCAGCAACCACTCGGGGTAGTTGCGCATCGAGATCGCGACCCGGTCCCCTTTGACGATGCCGCAGTCGTGCACCAGCACATGGCCAATGCGCGACGCTGCAGCCCAGCACTGCGCAAAACTCAGTCGCTCGTCCTGGTAGCTGAGAAAAGGCAGGTCTGAGACCGTCGCCTCGTACATCGCACGCAGCGACGACGGCGCGTGACGGAACACCCGCAGTGCGCGGCCGAGCACCACTTCGTCCACCAGTTCGTAGGGCTGGCCTGGGCCGGTGAATGCTGCGATGGCCTGCTGTCTTGTCGTCATGTCGTCACGTCGTCCCGTCTTTTGGACCAGCAGGCTTCAGCGACCCTTGAAGACGGGCTCGCGCTTGGCAACGAAAGCCTGGGTGGCTTCGCGGTGGTCTTCGGTCTGGCCGCAATGGACATGGTGCGTGGCTTCGAGGTCCAGGCATTCGTCAACTTCGCCGGCCATGGCACGGTTGAGGTTTTCTTTCATGTAGCGGTAGGCCACGGTCGGTCCACTGGCCAGTCGCAGCGCGATCTCGCGGGCCTTGGCCGCCAGCTCTTCCGGTGCGCAGACCCAGTTGGTCAGGCCCAGCCGGAGCGCTTCGTCAGCGGACACCCGGTCGGACAAAAAGTACATCTCGCGCGCCTTGGCCGAACCGACGAGCTGGGTCAGGAAGTAGGTGCCGCCGTAATCACCCGAGAAACCCACGCGGGCGAAGGCCGTCGTCATGATCGCGCTGCTGGCCATCACCCGCAGGTCACAAGCCAGTGCCAGCGACAGGCCAGCGCCCGCCGCTGCGCCGGGCAGCGCGGCGATCGTCGGCTTGGGCATCTTGAACAACTTGCCAGCGGTGGCGCGTTGGTTGACCCGCTGACGCGCGATCGCCTCGTCGATGGTCTGCGCACCGACCGTGCCGTCGCCCGACGCGGCCATGCCCTTGACATCGCCGCCGGCGCAAAAGCCCTTGCCAGCGCCGGTCAGCACCAGGCATTTGACGGCAGGGTTCAACTCGGCCGCAGCGAGCTGCTCCTGCAAGGCCTGGTTCATCGCCTTGGACATCGCGTTGCGGGCGTCGGGACGGTTCATCGTCAGCGTCAACACGCCGGCGTCGAGTGTGGCGAGCAGGTCTTGGGTGCCGGTGTCCAGGCTTTGTGCGGTCATGGTGTTTGCTCCTGATGGGGGTGAGGGATGGGTTGCGGAGGGGTTGCGGGCGGATGGTGGACAGGTTGCGGGGCAGTTTCATGTCGCGGCGCCCGCTGCAGCTGGGGGATGAGCCGTGCTTGCTAACCGTGCTTGCTAAACGTGCTCGCTAACCGTGCTCGCTAACCGTGCTCGCTAACCGTGCTCGCTAACCGTGCTTACTAAAGGTGGTGACGATCCGCCGGGCGCGGGCTCGGTTTGACCGGTCGCTAGCCCTGTCGGCCCAGCGCCAGGGCTTCGCTGTCGTAGGCCGCGTAAGACGCTTTGAGCACTGCGCTGTTGAGGATCATTTCGGCCACCAGCGCCCGGCTGACGCCGTCGTAGACGCGGGTTCGGATCCAGGCGGACTCGGTGCGTGCGCTTTCGCTGAGCGCAACGATCTCGCGTTCGAGCTCGTAGGGATGGTCGACGAACAGCGGGCCCTGGATCAGCCGGATCTGCTGGCCCGCGAACAGCCCGACCGCCGGGCCGCGCGAGCGAAAACCCGATTGCCCGGTGCTGCTGCCCAGCAGCACGCTGATCATCTCGATCGGGATGATGGCGCGGCACCAGGGTGAACCTGGGCCGCCCTCTGGCGTGTACCAAGGGCTGGGTTCGGTGATCACGCGCAGCTTGTCGGCCAGCGTGAACGGATAGTGGTCGCCCATGTGCTGGTCCGGACCCATGCGGACCCGCTCGGGCTTGACAGCGCCTTGCTGGCCGACTTTCAGGTCGCGGTAGATCACGAGCTGGGTCGGCGCTCGGAGCTTGGCGATGCGCTGGGCAATTTCGCTGCGCTCGCCGTTCTCGACCTCGGCGCCGACCGACGCGGTACCAGTGAGCACTGGCGTGCCGTCACGCTTCTCCGCCCAGATTCGGGCCAATCTGGCGCCGGCGGCTGGCGGCTGGACGAAGGCCCGCACCTCCTCGCCCTCCACCACCATGTTCTGGTAGTGCGCGCTGATACAGCCGGTCTCGAACCATGACTGGCCGAACAGTTGGTAGAGCAGCGGGTCGAACTGGCTGAAGTGCGTCGGCCCTTCGATCGGACCGGCGCGCAAGCCCAGCCCGGCCGCCATCTCGTCGTCATGGATGGATTTGTGGCCGTCGTAGAACTGCTCGGCCAGCATCTGGCGCGGCTGCCTGAAAGGCCCGCACAGTGCCGGCACCTGGTCAAAGGCTTGGGACATGTCGGGCTCCTTCGGGCAAGACGCTCAGCTGCGCCAGACCATCGTCGCGCTCATGTCTTCGACGCTTGACTCGGTCGCACGGATCTCGCTGCGACCGACCACCAGATGGTGGACTTCGTCCGGACCGTCGGCCAAGCGCAGCGTGCGCTGCGAGGCGTACATCTTGGCCAGCGGTGTCTTCTGCGACACGCCCAGCGCGCCGTGCATCTGGATCGCTTGGTCGATGATCTGGCAGACCCGCTCGGGCACCATGGCCTTGACCATGTGGACCCAGACCCGTGCTTCGCGGTTGCCCAGCACGTCCATCGCCTTGGCGGCCTTGAGCACCATCAGGCGCATCGCTTCGATGTCGATGCGGGCGCGCGAGATGATCTCGACGTTGCCGCCCAGCCAGACCAACTGCTTGCCGAAAGCTTCACGCGAAACACCGCGCTTGACCAGCAGGTCGAGCGCTTTTTCGGCTTGGCCGATCGAGCGCATGCAGTGGTGGATCCGGCCCGGCCCGAGGCGAACTTGCGAGATCTCGAAGCCGCGGCCTTCGCCCAGCAACATGTTTTCCTTGGGCACGCGGACGTTGTCGAACACGATGTGCATGTGGCCATGCGGTGCGTGGTCTTCGGCGAACACATGCATCGGCCCGATGATCTTGACGCCCGGGGTGTCCTTGGGGATCAGGATCATCGACTGCTGCTGGTGCGGCGGCGCGTTGGGGCTGGAGCGCACCATCGTGATCAGGATCTTGCAGCGCGGGCTACCGGCGCCCGAGATGTAATGCTTCTCACCGTTGATGACCCATTCGTCGCCGTCGAGCACTGCGCTGGTGGCGACGTTCTTCGCGTCTGAGGAGGCGTAATCGACCTCGGTCATCGCGTAGGCTGAGCGGATCTCGCCGGCCAGCAGCGGCTTGAGCCATTTTTCTTTCTGTGCCGGGGTGCCCACGCGCTCGAGCACTTCCATGTTGCCAGTGTCAGGCGCCGAGCAGTTCATGCACTCCGAGGCCATCGGGCTCTTGCCCAGTTCAGCCGCGATGTAGGCGTAGTCCAGGTTGGACAGGCCTTCGCCGGTGTCGGCGTCGGGCAGGAAGAAGTTCCACAGACCTTCTTTCTTGGCCTGGTCCTTCGCGCCGTTGAGCAGGTCGAGTTGGCCGGGGGCGTATTCCCAGCGCTCGGCGCCGGTGCGGCCTTCGCCCAGCGCTTCATACTTCAGCGCCATGGGGTTGACGGTTTCGACGATGAAACGCTTCACGTGCTCGTACAGCGGACGCGCTTTTTCAGACATGCGCAGGTCGTTCAGCGGGTCGCTGGGGTCCAGCGAGAACGCCGAGGCGGTGGGGTTGGCAGTGGCTTGGGTCATGGACAGACTCCTCAGGTTGGGGGGTGGTGCTCGGTGAAGATGCTTGGTGACGCAGGAAACAGCAAAAGTGCCGCAGGAAACGTGATGAAGGAAGCGGAATTCAGGAAGCGGATTCAGGAAGCAGCGACGGCGCCGCCATCGCTGGCGATGGTCTGGCCGACGACGTATTCGCCAGCGCGTGAGCTCAGGAAAATCGCCAGGCCGGCGATGTCTTGCGGCGTGCCGACGCGGCCGCTGGGGTTGCGCTGGGTGACGCTGGCCCAATCGACGCCTTGGGTCTCGCCGCCATGGCCGACGCCCGTCGACAGCATCCAGGTTGGGTAAGGGCCGGGTGCGATGGCGTTGAACAGGATGCGCTCCTTGGTCAGTTGCGCGGCCAGGAAACGCGTCAAGTGATGCACCGCAGCCTTGGACGCGCCGTAGGAAAAGCTGTCAAACGTGGCCGACTTGATGCCGTCAATCGAGCCGATGTTGATCACCCGCGCCGGGCTCGGGCCGGCGGCGGCCTGGCGCAGCAGCGGCAGCAGTTTCTGGGTCAGGAAGAACACGCCCTTGACATTGGTGTCCATCACCTTGTCCCAGCCGACTTCGGGGAACTGCTCGATTGGCGCGCCCCAGGCGGCGCCTGCGTTGTTGACCAGGATGTCGAGTTTGGGCTCCAGTTTGGCCAGTCGCGCGGCCAGGCTTTCGACACCGTCCATGCGCGACAGGTCGGCTGGCAGCGCGATGCAGGTGCCGCCGCAGGTCTGGCTGATGCGCTGGGCCGTCGCCTCGCAGACGTCGGCCTTGCGTGAGGAGATGTAGACCTTGGCGCCGCTCGCGACAAAGCCTGAGGCGATCATCTCGCCGATGCCGCGCGAGCCGCCCGTGACCAGCGCGACTTTGCCGGCGATCGAGAAGAGGTTGTTGAAGTTGGTGTCCATGGGGCTTGCGTCTCAGCGCTGGGGGTTCGTTGGTGTGGGAGGCCGCTGCGGTTCAGGCATAGGCCTGCAAGGCTTCGTCGATTGCGCGCTCGATGTCCGCAGCGCTGGCGCAATGGGTGACATGGGTGCACAGCGGGCGGTACTGCAGCATGCAGCTGTCACCGCTGCCCCAGCGTACTTCGGGTTCGTTGCACAGCCAGACCACGCGCTTGGCGCGGTCGGCGAGCTCGGCGAAGATGTCGAGCCGAGGATCGGTCTGGTTCGATCGACCGTCACCGAGCACCAGCACCGTGGTGCGCCGGTCAATGCAGTCCCAGTGCTGGTCTCGCAGGTCAACCCAGGCCCGGCCATAGTCGGTCGCACCGCCCCCGACCTCGCGCAGGATCAACTCCATCGCGTCGTCGAAAGGCATGGTCTCGAGCGGCGCCGCCACGTCCTGCAGACGGTGCGAGAAGCCGAAGCTGCGCAGATCGGTGACCGTGCCGTGCAGCGCGTAGAGGAACAACAGCAGAAAGCGCACATGCGCGGCGACCGACGCCGAGACATCGCAGACCACCACCAGCCTGGGCTTGTCGCGCCGCTTGTGCTTGAAGCTCAGGTTGACGGGGACGCCGTCCAGGCCTGCGTTGGCGCGCAAGGTGCGCCTGAAGTCGAGCTGGCCATGCAGCCGGATTCGCCGCCGCTGGGAATGCTTGGCCGCCAGCCGCTTGGCCATGCGGGCCACCGCAATCTTCATGCGGTCGATGTCGGGTGGTCCCATCCGACCCAGCGGACGCCTGACCGCGACCTCGGTCATGAAATTCTCGGTGGCCGGCCGACCGAACAGGTCGAAGCGTTGTTCGACCAGCGCACGCGCCTGGCGCTGCAGCAGGTCACGCGCCGCACCCAGCGCCTGGGCCTCGGCCTGTGCCTCGGCGGATGCTTGGCCGAGGCGCTCCAGCAGCCGCGCTTCCAACGGTGCAATGCCCATTTCAGCGAGCATCTTGCGGACAAAAAAGGAGGTCTGGGACGAGAACCGAATATCGTCGACACCGGCCTGCCCCGCCGCACGCCTGAGCGCGGCATCGAGCGCGTCGCGGCCCTGGCGGCCGTCCGCCAGATCCAGCAATGCGTCGACCTCTGCGTCGCCGGTACGCTCGTTGGACGCGCCTTCTTGGGCTGCCGAGTCCTGCTTTCGATCCTGGTCCGGATCGTCGGGCTTTTCGGGCAGGCTGTAGTACAGATCGAAGACCCGGTCGTGGATGACTTTCTCTTCGACCGACTTCGCCAGCACGACACCCAGTGAGGCCTTCAAGCTGGCGCGGTCGCCAAACCCGACCAGCGCCATCGTGCGCGCAGCGTCGATCGCCTCAGCGGTCGAGGCTTGCGCGCCCGCGACCCGCAGTGCGCGAATGAATCCGGCCAGGCTGGCGTCCATCAATCCGTGCCGACCGGCTGGGCCTCGGTGGGTTCGGCAACTGCCGCTTGCGTCAGCGCCGCGAGCCGGCCTTGCATTTCCTGGATGTCGCTCTCGCGCTTGAGCAACACGTTGAGCGTGTCGCGCACCAGTGATTCATCCAGCACCTGGGCATGCAGCAGCAACAGCGTGCGGGCCCAGTCGACCGATTCGGAGATCGACGGCGGTTTGCGGATGTTCTCGTCGCGCAGCGTCTGAACGAACGAGACCAACTGGCCCAGCAGCAGCTCGGCAATGTCGGGCACCCTGGCCCGCAGCACCCGGCGCTCGAGCCCGGCGTTGGGGAAACCGATGTGCAGGTGCAGGCAGCGCCGTTTGAGCGCATCACCCAGCTCGCGCGTATTGTTCGAGGTCAGCACCACCAGCGGCGGCACCTCGGCCCGGATCGTGCCGATCTCGGGGATCGTGACCTGGTAGTCGGCCAGCACCTCGAGCAGCAAGGCCTCGAAGGACTCCTCTGATTTGTCGACCTCGTCGATCAACAGCACGCTGCCGCCGGGTTGCTCCATCGCCTGCAGCAAGGGCCTGGGTTCGAGGAAATCGCGTGAGAAGAACAAGTCCTGGAAACCGGCCAGCTTGCTGAACGCGCCTTGCAGGTTGTCGGAGGCGTCGACCAGGTGGCCGATCTTTTCCTTCAGGATCTGTGTGTAGAGCAATTGCTTGCCGTACTTCCACTCGTACAGCGCTTTGCTGTCATCCAGGCCTTCGTAGCACTGCAGTCTCAGCAGCGCGAAACCCAGCGCTTTGGCGACCGAGACGGCCAGGTCGGTCTTGCCAACGCCGGCCGGGCCTTCGATCAGCACCGGCTTGCGCAGATGGTGGGCCAGGTATATCGCGGTGGAGATCTGGCGGGTGGAGATGTAGCCCACCGCCGCCAGCGAGGCGGTGATGGCATCGATCGATGCAAGACCGGGTGGGTTGACGGTGTTCTTCATGTGCTGGCGCCCTCGAGCTTGATTCGCGCGCCCGCTGGGCTGCTGTGTGATTCAAAATTCATATGGACAGTATGGCGCAGAGAGCGGCCTCATGCAACACCGGGCGGGACTTTGGATGCAAGGGTTTTCCGCAATCAGGGCCGGTTGACCGCCGTGCTATGGTCATTTCAATTCACTTTTCAGAGGGTGAATCTCCAGGGATGCAGAGCGCTGCGACGGGCTCATGACGGGCTCTTGACGGGCTGATGGCGGCGGGTTCGGAAGGCCTCGAATTGGCCCATGGCGGGTTGATCCGGCGCCCGGCACCGCGCCGTCAGAACTCGGCGGTTCATAGCGAGGGTACGGCGCAGCAAGGTCCCAAATCAGGGTTCCCGAACAGCCAGTCGGCAGCGCAGATGCAGCCGCCGGCAGGTCGGAAAATCATCGCAGCACGCGGGTCAGCGATCATCCGCTACCCGCCCAAAACCACAGGACGCCGCTCAGGCCCGACCACCATGACCATCCAGCTGTATCACTGCACGCGCGCTCGGTCGATGCGCCCGCTGTGGACCCTGATCGAGATGGGCCTGCCCCATGAACTGATCACGATGCCGTTTCCGCCCCGCGTGACGACCCGTGAGTACCTCAAGATCAACCCGCTGGGCACGATTCCCTGCATGGTCGACGGTGACGTCAACATGACCGAGTCGACCGGTATCTGCCAGTACCTGGTCGACCGCTACGGCCCCAGTGACCTGGCCGTGCGGGTCGACGAGCCCGATTACGGCGCTTACCTGAACTGGCTGCACCGCAGCGATGCGACGTTGACCTTTCCGCAGACGCTGGTGCTGCGCTACACCCGGCTCGAGCCCGAAGAAAGACGCAACCCGCAGGTCGCCGCCGACTACCGGCAATGGTTCTTGTCCAGGCTGCGCTGCGTTGAGAAGGCCACGGCCGACCGCCAGTACCTGTGCGCGAACCGCTTCACGATCGCTGACATCAGCATCATCTATGTGTTGGTGCTGGCGCAGTCATTGAACATCGACGAGGCCTTCACGCCCAACATCCAGCGCTACTGGGACCACATCACGCAACGGCCCGGCTTCCAACAGGCCTTCAAGCTTTGAAACTCCACGGAGCATGACCATGGCGACTGCCACGCTGTACGAAATCCGCCAGGGCGCGGCCTGGATCACGCTGAATCGGCCAGAGAACCGCAACGCGCTGTCGGCCCAACTCGTCAACGAGCTCGATGCCCACCTGAGCGCGGCGATCGCCGATCCGGCGGTGCGCTGCATCGTGCTCACCGGCAGCGGACCGGCTTTTTGCGCAGGGGCTGACCTCAAGAGCCCGCCCGGCCAGATGATCGAGGGCCGCCAAGGCGTTTCGCTGCCCCAGGTGCTGACGCGCATGATGGACAGCGACAAGCCGGTGATTGCCGCCGTCAATGGTGCGGCATTCGCCGGCGGGTTGGGGCTGGTCGGGGCCTCCGACATCGTCGTCACCGTTGACGAGGTGCTGTTCAGTTTCTCCGAGGTCAGGATCGGCGTGATCCCGGCGGTGATCTCGGTGGTGTGCTTGCCCAAGCTCGGGACCCACCACGGCATGAAACTGTTTCTGACCGGCGAGCGCTTCAACGGCACGCGCGCGGTCGAGATCGGCTTCGCCCACCGCGCCGTGCCACAGGACCAATTGCAGGCCGCCGTGCAGCAGGAGATTGACGCGATCTGCTTGGGCGGCCCGATCGCCGTGGCCGAGTGCAAGAAGCTGGTGCGCCGGGTGAGCCAGATGCCGCGCGACGAGGCTTTCCAAGAGACGGCCGAGTG
>CANFPU010000094.1 GCA_947448955.1 Burkholderiales bacterium | reverse complement strand
GTTGGACTGGCGGAAGCTGCCGATCGCTCGCCCGCGGAAACCCGCCAGGTCGTCCTCGCCATCCGTGGGCGATGGCGGCGCCTCGTCCATTTGCGCCGCTTGGCCCACTCGGCCCGCGCGGCCGGCTTGGCCGTCTCGGCCGTCTCGGCCATCTCGGCCGGTCGTGGCGCGCCAGCCCAGCACCAGTTCAGGCGGCAGCTCGCTGGCCGCGCAGGCCATCAGCTTGGCGCCAGGGGCCAAAGTTTGCAGCCAGGGCATCAAGTCGGTCAACGCGGTGGGGTTGACCAAGTCGGTTTTGTTCACCAGCACCCAGTCGGCGTCGCTCAGTTGCTGGCGCACGGTGTCGCCGACGTAGCGGTCGCCAGCCTGGCGGCGCAGTTCGGCGGCATCGGCCAGCACCAGCGTGCCGGCGACCGCGATGCCCCGCGCCAGCCGCACGCTGCGCAGCACCGCCGCGGGCAGCGCGACGCCGCTGAGTTCGATCAGTACCAGGTCGGGCGCTGGCTCGCGCCGGCACAGCGCGGTCAGCGTGCCGACCAGGTCATCGCCAAAGCTGCAGCAAAGGCAGCCGCCGGCCAGGCTGAGCACGCCGGCTTCGGCGCCTTCAATCAGGTCGGCGTCGATGTTGACGTCGCCGAAGTCGTTGACCAGCACCGCGATGCGCCGCCCCGCAGCCTGGCGCAGCAAGTGGTTGACCAGCGTGGTCTTGCCGGCGCCGAGGTAGCCGCCAATCACCACGGCGGGCAGGGCGGTCAGGGGTTCGGCCGCGGGTTCAGCCGCGCAGGCCATCACGACGGGCGAGGATCGTTCAGGCGGCAAAGACGCGGCCACCTTGCACTGTGCCCCAGATGCGCAAGTCCTTCAGCGATGCAGCCGGGACGGTGCTGGGATCGTCGGCCAGCACGCAGAAATCGGCCCGCTTGCCGCATTCGATGCTGCCGATCTCGGCGTCCAGCTTGAGTGTGTAGGCCGCGCCCAGCGTGATCGCGTGCAGCGCCTCGTCGACGCTGATGCGCTGGTACTCGCCCAGTACCCGGCCCGATGCGGTGAGCCGATGCACCGCACACCAGGCGGTGAACAGCGGCGCCATCGGGGTGATCGGCGCGTCGCTGTGGATCGCCATCGGCACGCCTGCGTCCAAGGCCGATCGGCAAGCGTTCATGCGCTCGGCCCGATCGGGTCCGACCGTCACTGCGTAGTGCTGGTCGCCCCAGTAGTGGTGATGGTTGGCGAACAGGTTGACGCACAAGCCCAGCGATTTCATGCGCCGGTACTGCGCGTCGTCGGCCAGTTGGCAATGCTGTAGCGTGAAGCGGTGGTCGACCCGCGGACTGGCGGCCAGCGCCTCGGTCATGCAGTCGAGCACCAGCTCGGTGGCCTCGTCGCCATTGGTATGGGTGTGGATCTGCACGCCGTGTTTCAGGCCCAGCGTGTAGGCCTCACGGATTGCCTCGGGCGCGGTGTACCACAGCCCGTTGGGCCGGCCGTTGTAATAGCCGGGCCAGCGCAGCCGCGCCGAAAAACCCTGGATCGAGCCATCGGCGACGATCTTGACCCGGCCTAGGCGCAGCCGCTCGGTGCTGCGTTCGGCCAGCAGACGTGCGCGGTCCACCGCGTCGGCCGGCTTCATGCCCATCATGCGCAGCAGCGAGACGATGCGCACCGGGTAGTCGGGCGCACCGGTGACGCGCTCGAGCGTGGCGAGCTCGGTCTCGCCCAGCGTCGCGGCCAGGTCGGTGGCGGTGGTCACGCCGGCGCGCACACACAGCCGGCCAAAATCAGTGATGCCTTGCTCGTCGCCTGACAGAAAAGCCCGGTTCAAGCCCACTTGGTCGAGCGCGGCCATCATCGCCTCGGGACCCTTGAGCTCGCCGGTGGGCAGGCCGTCGTCACCCAGCGGAATGCCGGGATGGTCGATGCCGCTGCGCAGCAGCCCGGCCTTCTCGAGCGCCACGCTGTTGACATTGAGGATGTGGCCGCTGGCATGCATCACGCCGACCGGGCGAGTCTGGCTGACGCGGTCCAGGTCATGGCGGTGGCAGCGCCGCTCGCCGAAGTAGATGGGGTCGAAGCCCCAGCCTGTCACCGGCCCGTCACTGGCGCTGGCCGCCACGCCGAGCGCGGCCACCACTGCGTCTAGGGTCTTCAGACCTGGCCAGACCTTGCCGGCCGGGTCGGTGGCATCGAAGTAGCCGCCGTACACATAGCGCCAGAAAGTGCCCGCCATCAGGTGGCTGTGGCCTTCGACCAGCCCGGGCATCAGCACCTGGTCGGCAAACCGGGTGTCGAGCCGGTGCGGCCCCCAGCCGGCCAGGTCGGCGGCCGTGCCAACGCCCAGGATGCGGCCCTCGCGCACCGCGACATGGGTGGCCCTGGGCCTGGCTGGGTTCATCGTCAGGATCAGGCGGGCTTGGAAAACAGTGGTGTCGGTCATGGGATGTGCTGGGCTGGGCGGGCGTCGGTCGAGGGGCCGGCAAAGTATTTCATGAGCGCCTGTGATGCTGGTGACGCCTGTGTGCAGCGGGCGAGGTCGCCTGCGTCCGCTGGACGATCATCGGCGCATCTGCTGGGCCGACATCAGCGAGTTGCTCGCGGCCGGGGTGAACCAGGTCTGTGGGTCGATGGTCGAGTGGGCGCGGATCTCGGCCTTGATCCGCCTGGCGCTCTGCGGCGGGCAAGCCGAAAAGTGGGCTGCCAGCGCCTCGGCCCGGCGTCGCACCTGGTCGTCAGCAACCACCTCATGCACCACGCCGAGGCGCAGCAACTCGGGGCCGGGCACCCGGTCGCCAATCAACGCCAGCCTGGCCATCAGGTGCTCGTGACCCTTGACGCGCAGCCAGGCCGCGTTCATCGGCATGCGCGCGCCTTGGTGGATCTCACCGATCTGCAGAAAGGCTGTCTGCCCCGCGACGATCAAGTCGCCCGACAGGGCCAGCGCCGAGCCACCATTGATGGCAAAACGCTCCAGTGCGACGACGATCGGGCAGGCGCATTGGTACAGGGCGATGTGGGCGCGCCGCAGGCTGAGGCCGAAGTTCGGCACCCAGGGCTGAGGCGGCTGGGCCTGCAGTTCGGTGAGGTCCACGCCCGAGCAGAACGCGCTGCCTTCGCCGCGCAACACGATCGCCGCAATGCTGGTGTCGGCGCTCAGCGCGTCCACCGCATCCGCCAATTGGTCCAGCATCGGGCCGGTGAACGCATTGCGGCGGCGCGACCGGTCCAGCACCACGCTGGCCCAGCCGTCGGCACGCTCAACCTTGATTGAAATCTCTGGGTTCATGGACTCTCCGTTGTGGTGGTCGGGGTCGGTCGCCGCTACCAGAACCAGACCTGACGCGCCGTCAGCAGCGCGGGCCGGTTTCAGGGCAAGGACCATTCGGCTTTCATCGACGCGCGCTGGCCGAAGGTTGCCTGCCATGCCGCCAGCTTCGGGTGGCTGTCTCGCCAGGCCAGTTCGCTGAAGCGCAGGTCGATGTACCAGAGCGCGCAGCCGATGGTCAGCGTGCCGATGTGAACCTGCTGGTCCAGCGCTGGCGAGCCGGACTCGAGGGCTTGCAGCGCCCGTCGCACCTTGTCGAGCTGGCCTTGGCGCCAGTCGCTCCAGCGCAGCGCCTCGGGTCGCAGCGCCTCCTCGTAGCGGGCCAGCAGGCTGGCGTCGAGCAGGCCATCACCCAGGGCTTGCAGCGTCAGCGCCTGCCAGCGCGCCGGGCCTTTCGGGAACAGCTGCCCGCCGGCCAGGTGGTCCAGGTACTCGCAGATCACCCGGCTGTCATAGAGCGCCTGTCCGTCGTCGGTGATCAGCGTGGGCACTTTGCCCAGCGGGTTGTGCTCGGCGATCGCGGTATCGGGCAGCACCGGGCTGGCTTTGCCGAGCAGCAGCTCGATGCGGTCGGTCAGACCGAGCTCCATCGCGGTGACCAGGCATTTGCGGACGTAGGGTGAGGTCGGTGAGAAGAAGAGTTTCATAGGGTGCTCATTCGGTTTTGACGCCAGCGTCCTTGATCAATGGGGTCCAGCGCTCGTGGTCTTGCTGGAGCCACGCGCGGTCGTCGGTGGGCGTCGATGCTACGACCACCGCGCCCAGGCTGCATAGTTTCTCCTGGATCGCCGGCTTGGCCCGTGTGGCGCGGATCGCAGCGCTGAGCTTGTTGAGCACCTGCGCCGGGGCCTTGCCGCTTAAACGGGTTGTGGTTGAGCGACACCCCGGCGGGCCGCTCGAGCACGCCAATGCGCGACGTCTCCGCCGTGCCGATCGCTGTGGTGCGTGTCGTGTCTTGCACGGGACTCGCCGGGGTGGCCTGCATCGGCAAAGTTGACGGCGTACCGCAGGCTGAAGCTGTCCACCAAATTCAGCACCAGGCCTGGCGCGGGCAACTTGGGCGCCACGCTGACAGCGGCCACCGCAGCGCTGAACAGCAGCGTCATCGACAACAGCGTCATCGACAACAGCGCGTAGGTGTAGCGCAACACCCGGCGCGCGGCGGTCTGGTTCGATGCGTTCGAGCTGGCCGACGGCGACAGCGCGACGGGGTAGAGGGTGGCTGGGTCAGGGTTCGAGCGCCTGCGCCTGCCGGGTGCCGCGGCCGGCCTGTCTGGCGGTCGCCCGGTCGCGACGCCCCTGGCGCAGCAACAGCCGGGCGGCGCGTGCCAGCGCGTTGTCGATCGCGCTGCGCCAGTCGCGCGCCGTCGCGCTGATCACCTGCGTGCCCGCGCTGTCAGTGGCGAGCTCGACCTGGCAGCGCTTGTCCACGCCGCCGCGCGGACCGTTGATGTCCGATAGGCGCAGCCTGGCGCGTGACACCAGCAGGCGCAGTCGCCGCAGCACCCACTGCAGCCGATACACCGCCAAGTCGCGAAGTGGGGCAGCCTGCGGATCGCGGGATTCGAACAGCACTTGCATGACAGGTCTCCAAGAGGTGAAAGAAGATCGCACGATAGGGTGCTCGGTGATTCTTTAAAAGCAGACGATCAGTGAACCTGAATCCGGCAGCTAACCCGTTGCCGGCAGGCCGATTGAGGGTCTGAACGGCCCGAGTGAAGGCGCTATCTTGTCGCTCACATAGCGAAGCAGCAGCCCCCATCGGTCGGCCGACTTGAACTGCTCCGCAGCAGCCTTGACGTGCTGCAAGGCCGCGTGGATGTTGGCGATCAGCGGCTTGAGCCGGTTTGCCTTGCCTTGCATCGGGGTCAGGTACAGCGTCGTCTGCCCACCGCTGTGGGCCGCTCTTCCCACCGCTGCAAGCAACAGTGGCCGGCTTGTGATGGCTTCCATGCGTGCGCCCGGATTGGCCGCTCGGAAATACCAGCTCCACCAGTTGTAGACCAGCGCGCAGGCCCGGGCCGTGGTCTGGCAGCGGTTGATGTCGTGTGTGGTGAAGCCCGACAACCCCCACTGGTTCTTCAACTCGTCAAATCCGTTCTCACAGTCTGCCCGGTCGCGATAGAGCTGCCCGATCGCTTCGATCGGGTACTTCGCATCGGTGACCATCACCGCGTACTCCCACAGGCGCTCGCCCTCGTGCACGCTCGGGCCTGCCAGGTCCAGCTTGAGCTGCTTGCCGTTGACCCGCCGCTCTCGTGCGATGCCGTCCTTGATGCGCTGGCGAACCACGACCACCCGGCGCTTCTTGCTCCAACCTTGCAACTGCAACCAGTCCTCGACCATTTGGCAGCCCTGGTTGTCGGGTCGGCTCCAGTCCTGGCGCGCAAACAGCTGTGCCACCAGACGCTGCACGTTGGCAGTCTGGCGCAGGCGCAACAGATAGGGTTGATCTCGACTCTCCAACTCCACCAGGATGCCTTCGTTGCCGTAGCCTGAATCGCCTCTGACCAGCATGGGGCGCCTGCTGTCTGGTCCGTCGCCCAATTCGTCAAGCAGCCGACCCAACGCCGCCTTCGCATGCACGCTGGCGTGCTGTTTGCCCGCGCTGACTTGCACGTCCAGCACCAGGCGCAGGTTGCCGACCCAGAAGGTGTGCAGCGTGTGACTGGGTCGACCTGGCTTGCCTGGGTTGTAGCCTAGCTCGGCGCCTTCTTGGCGCCCATACAGCGGCTTGATACTGGCGTCGATGTCGAGTATCCAAGGCTTGCCCAGCGACTCGCGCACCGAATGCATCAGCGCCGGGCGCATCCAAGCCGTGCTGGTGGCCTCGTCGATGCGCTCGAGCGCTCGTCGCAGGGCGTCCTCGCTGACCACCTTGTTCATGCCCAGCGCCTGTGCGGCCACCGCGTCGCCGCGCAGCGCGGTGATGTGGGCATAGCGCCGGTGTCCGCCCAGCAACCCCAGCATCAGCGTGCCCAGCACGTCGCGCTTGTTTGGCGCGTTGCCGCTTCGGTATTCCAACGGGCATGACGACACCCAGCGTTCGAACACCCCGGTGGCCGCTAGAAACTCCGCAAAGTAGACCAGCTGCCCGTGCGGCGTCGCCGCCGCTCCTTGGTCCCAGCGCACATGCATGCGCCCGCCCAGCGTGTCCACCACCTCAGGCGGATCGGCCTGACCACCACCCTGGATCAGGGCCCCTTGTCTTCTGCGCTTTGCATCACCCATCGGGTGAGTCTGCCAAATCAGCAATTCACCGTGTCACCGCTGGCTTTTTCAGGGCTTCGCTACGGCTTACTGCTGTTTCTAGGTTCAGCCGTTTCAGCCGGTGCGGCCGCTACAGGGTGGCGACATGGACCACCAACTCGAAGCTTCAAAGAAAAAGGACCCAGAAGCCTGAGCGCCTGAGTCCTTGATTTCTTTGCTTAATTTTGGTGGGCCCTGAGTGACTCGAACACTCGACCTACGGATTAAGAGTCCGCTGCTCTACCAACTGAGCTAAGAGCCCGAAACCTTTTCGGCGTGGGATTCAACCCTCGACGAAACCACAATAATCACGATTTTTGGTGGGTCGTGCGTGACTCGAACACGCGACCAGCGGATTAAAAGTCCGATGCTCTACCGACTGAGCTAACGACCCCCTATCGCGAAGAGCTCAACATTCTAGCATTGCTTCGATACCGCTGTCATCGACGCAGCGCCGGTCCGGCAAACGCGCAGCGCCTCGCCCGCGGCCACCAAGCCAAAGGTCGCGGTCACCATCACCGATGAGCCGTAACCCTGACAGTTCAGGCTGCCGTCGCTGGCACAAGACTCACCATCAGGCCTCGCAACGCTCTCACGCGAGAACACCGCGAGCACCCCGATTGGCCCCTGTCTGGGCGCACCCTGCTTGCGCAAGCGCTGACGCAAAGCAGCCAGCAGCGGGTCATGGCTGGCCTCGGCCAAGTCGGCCACCTCAACCCGTTGCGCCAGTTGCTTGCCGCCTGCCGCCCCAACACAGACCAAGGGCGTGCCGCAGCGCAGCGACCAAGCCGCCAAAGCCAGCTTGGCGGCGCTCTGGTCGCAGGCGTCGATCAGCACGTCGACCTCGGCTGGCAACAGCGCCGGCCAGTTGTCAGGGCTGGCGAACTCCTCCACCACCAGCACTTCACAGGCCGGGTGGATGTCTGCGATACGTCGGCGCAAGGCCTCGGCTTTGGCCAGCCCCAAGGTACTGTCCAGGGCTTGGACCTGACGATTGATGTTGGACTCCGCGACATGGTCTAAGTCGATCAACACCAGGCGGGCCACACCGCTGCGCGCCAAGGCTTCGACGGCCCAAGAGCCGACGCCGCCCAAGCCAACCACGGCCACCCGAGCTTGGCGAATTCGCTGGTAGCCCACATCGCCGTAGAGCCGCCGCAACCCTCCGAATCGACGCTCTAAGTCAGCGTGATCCAACGAAGCGCTATCAGCGACCGCACTGAGGCCGATCGAGCTCACACCGATCGCTCCACTCGCCAGATCTGCCAACGCAGCGCCAGCACGGCGCCGATGATGATGGCCGCCAGCGCGACAAAGCTACCCAAGGACAGCGTCGACAAGCCCGAAAGTCCTTGGCCGATGGTGCAGCCCACCGCCGTGATGCCCCCAACGCCCATCAGCATGGCGCCCACCAGATGGCTGACGGTGTCTTCGACGCCGCGAAACCCCTCCCAGCGAAAACTGCGGTTGGCCAGCGCCATGGCCGCACTGCCCAGCACCACGCCTGGCACCAACACCATGCCCTGGGTCAGTCGCTTGCTGCTGTCGCTGAAGAACACCAAGCCGTCGAGCACATAAGCCAGCGGCGCGACAAAACTGAACGATTCCATGCGCTGGGAGTTGGTCGCGAGAAAGGCCGCTTCCAGCGTCTGCGGGTGTTCTGCCACATGGCCCAGCACGCCCGAGACCCACCACAAACCCACCACCAGCAAGCCCACGCCAATGCCGCCGAGCAAGGATTCGGCCCGACGACCCTCGCGGCGAGACAACGCCCAGCACATCAGCGCGCCGCCGATCAAAGCGCCCAGCCACAGCGCACGTTGACCGGGTGTACCGCCGAGACCTGCGGCCAACGACGGCAAGTCTTGCCCGCCGGGCAGGTTGAGCTGAACCCGGTCCACCGTGTTGACCCGCAGCACCGCGGTGATGCCGCGCAGCGTGGCCCAGGCCGACAAGCCGATCACCCCGAACACCACCAGCGACTTGAGGTTACCGCCGCCGATGCGCACCAAGGTCTTGCTGCCGCATCCCGAGGCCAGCACCATGCCGAACCCGAACATCAACCCGCCCACCACCTGGGACAACCACAGCATCGAGGGCACTGCATACAGCGTGTCGGCCGCCTTCACCCAACCCAGGCCGACCATCGTATTGAAGCCCAGCATCGCCACACCACCAGCCAATGCCCACATGCGCAAACGCATCCAATCGCCGATATTGACCACATCGGCCACCGCGCCCATGGTGCAGAAGTGGGTGCGCTGCGCGATCGCGCCAAAGGCCAGCCCCAGGCCTAGCGCAGCCCACAGCACCTGGTTTTGCAGCGTTAGCAGCGTCGCTTCGGTCATCTCGGCACCTGAACCCTCAGCCCTTGAGGCTGACGAGCCGCTCTTTGCCGGCGGCGGCGGCCTCGCTGGCCGGATAGGCCTTGACCAGTTCTTCGATGGTCTTGCGCGCGGCGCGGTTGTCCTTCATCTCGATCTGGCAGTTGGCCAAGGCCAGCAGGGCTTCAGGCGCACGCGGGTGCATCGGCACCGCAGTGACAAACGCACGAAACACCGCAATGGCTTCTCGGTAGCTTCGCTGACCATAGAGCGAGTTGCCCAACCAGAATCGCGCCGAGTCCGCGTAGCCGCTGGCGGGGTAGCGTTGCACGAAGTTGCTCAGCGCGGCCACAGCTTTGTCGAAGTCGCCGGCACGCAACGCGGCCATGGCTTGGTCATGTCCGCGTTTCTCTTCGGGTTCAGCCAAGAACTCCTTGCCATCAAAAACCACCTTCTGCGGCTCGATCGCACGCAACCGGTCGTCCAGGCTTTTGGCCAGATCCTTGAATGACCGCTGCAATTCGGCGAGATCGCGCGCCAGTTGCTCCTGAGTGCCCCGCAGCTTGGCATTGTCGGCACGTTCGAGATCGAGCTGGGTGCTGTGGTCGAGCATGCCACGGCGCAACTGTTGGATCTGATCGCGCAGTTGTTCCTGCAACTGGTCCAGCTGCACGGTCTGGGCTTGCTTGACGTCGCCGAGCCTGGCCCGGCTGGCGTCCTCACTGGCCTGAATGCGGGCACGCAAGTCGAGAATCGCCTTGCGCGCCTCTTCGTCGTCAAACAGGCCGGCTTGTGCGCCGCCGGCGGCCAGGCACAGCAACGCGGCCCCGGTGAGCGAGCGCGCTCGAACGAGCAGCATCGAGCGCTCCATTGGCATCAATGACCAAACCACGGTCAGCGGTCCTTGATCTCGGCGCGGCGGTTCTGCGCCCAGGCCGCCTCGTCATGACCTTCTGAGACTGGGCGCTCCTTGCCAAAACTGACCGCCTCAACCTGAGATTCCGACGCACCCAGCAAGGTCAGCGACTTGGCCACCGCATCGGCACGCTTCTGACCCAGCGCCAGGTTGTACTCGCGGCCGCCGCGCTCGTCGGTATGGCCCTCGACCACCATGCGCTTGGCACGGGCGCCAGCCAGTTGTTTGGCATGGCCTTCGATCAGGCTGCGGAATTGGTCACCGACCACAAAACTGTCGAATTCGAAATAAACCACTCGGCCCAGCTTGCTGGCCGCGCCATTGCCCAGGTCAATGGTGGCCACCTTGGTCTGCGGTGCGGGCACTGCCGTGCTGCCGGCGCGCGATGCACCTGACGCCGCATCGCCGCCAGCCACACCACTGCTGACGGCATTCGGTGTACGGGTCTCTACAGGCGTCTCGTCGAGCTTGACCGTCGAACCGCAGCCCGCCAGCAAGATCGCCGTCACTGCGGCCATTGCGGCCAAGCCACTTGCGCGAAGTCCCATCATCATCATCACTCCTCGATCAACGGCGGCCGCTTGGCCGCACAGGCGCCGGCAAGCTGCCGGCAGGTCAAACCAACGCCCCACATCACGGTCCAGCGGGGCCGTGTCGCGGTCAGTCTCATCGAATGAAGGGCCCCCAGGCGGGTTCGCGGACATCCATACCGGAGGACAGCAAACGGCTGCGGATCTTGCCATCGAGCGTGGTGGTCATCAACACGTCTCGGCCCTGGCTGCGGGTCGCATAGATCAGCAAGCGGCCATTCGGCGCAAAACTCGGGCTCTCGTCATCGCGGGTGTCGGTGACGCCAAGCGGCGGCTGTTTGCTGTCCAGCGCTTGAACCATGACATGCATGCCGTTGTTGCGCGTGACATAGGCCAGGGTGCGTCCGTCCGGGCTGATCGCCGGGCTGATGTTGTAGGCGCCCGAGAAGGTGACGCGCTCTGCCGCGCCACCCGACACCGGCATGCGGTAAATCTGCGGACCACCGCCGCGGTCACTGACGAAATACAGGCTCTGGCCGTCCGGCGCGAAGACCGCTTCGGTGTCGATCGAGCTGCTGTTGGTCAACCGGCGCAGGCCTTCGCCCTCCAACTCGATCAGGTAGAGCTGCGCCGAGCCATCGCGCGACAGCGTGACGGCCAATCGACGACCGTCGGGTGACCAGGCAGGCGCACTGTTGCTGCCTTTGAAACTAGCGACCGGCCGGCGCTCGCCGCTGAGCACGTCCTGCACCATCACGACCGCTTTGCCGTTCTCGAACGACACATAAGCCAGCTTGCGACCATCAGGCGACCAAGCCGGCGAGATGATGGGCTGCGGGCTGGCCAAGGCCACCTGGCCGCCTTCCCCGTCGGCATCGGTGATGCGCAAGGTGTAGCGGTTGGCAGCGCGCGTGACATAGGCAATGCGCGTGGCGTTGACGCCCCGCTCTCCCGTCAGGCGCTCATGGATGGCATCTGAAATACGGTGTGCAGCCAGCCGCAACTCGGCCGCGGTGACGGCCAGGGCCTGGGCAACCAGTTCCTCGCCCTTGACAACATCCCACAGCCTGTAGCGCACATCGAGGCGGCCGTCGGCCAGGCGGGACACCGAGCCCGCCACCAGCGCATCCGCACCCCGGCCGCGCCAGTCCGTGAACTTGGGCTGGCTGCGTTCGTCCAACACACCGTCCGAGTCCACCAGTCGGAACGCGCCACTGCGCTCCAAATCCGCACGGACAATCGCGGACATCGCCTGTCCGCTGCGGTCTTCGTCGAGAAATCGGGTCACTGCCAGCGGCAACTGGGTCGCGCCAATGCCGGAGATCTCGACCCGGAACTGGGCCCGAGCAGCGGTTGATAGCAGGACAGCGGGTGCAAGCGCGACCAAGGCTGCGCTGAATTGGCGTCGTTGCATCGGCGTCGATCCGTGAGATGACAGGCGCGCCCTGCGGGTTGGCGCTGCTAGAAATTCGGGCTTTGCAAGCGTGTGCTGCACGTGATGCACGTTCCGCATCACGGCCCACATTGTAGGCAGCGCCTCCAGCCGATCAGGCCAGCGCGCGGCGCAGCGCCAGCGCACAAAGTCCGACGGCGGTGTTCGCCTCATCGATCACCTTGCCCATGGTGATGAAGCCATGGATCTGGCGCTCGAAGCAGACGTACTGAGCCGGGCTGCCAGCGGCCGACAGTGCATCGGCATATTGCCGACCTTCGTCACGCAAAGGGTCGAAGCCGGCGGTCAACACCAACGCCGGCGGCAGCCCGGACAGATCGGTGTGCAGCAAAGGCGAGGCACGCCAATCGAGGTACTGCTCGGGATCGAGGTAGTGGCTGCGGAAAAAAGCGATCGTGTCGCTGGTCAGCATGTAGCCTTGGCCGTTGCTGATGTGCGAGGGTGCGAGCGCGCGCATGTCGGTGGCCGGGTAGATCAGCAACTGGAACTTCAACGCGATGGGTTCGCCGGCATCGCGCCAGGCCAGCGCCACCGCCGCAGCGAGGTTGCCGCCAGCGCTGTCACCCCCCACCGCAAAGCGTTGCAGGTCGAGGTCCAGATTGCCTGCCTGGGCTTGCAGCCAGCGGGTAGCGGCCAGCACATCGTCGACCGCTGCGGGGAAGCGCTGCTCGGGCCCCATCCGGTAATCGACCGAGACGACGGCGCAGCCACTGGCATCGGCCAAATCACGGCACAGCGTGTCATGGGTGTCGAGGTCGCCAATCACCCAACCGCCACCGTGGTAGTAGACCAAGGTCGGGGCCGGGCTGCGGGCATCCGCAGGGCGGTACAGGCGCAACGGGATATCGCCGTGCGGGCCGGAGGCCGTCAACTCGCGAACTTCGGCCACCGGCCGCGGCTCGGGCTGGGTAACGCCACGCCGCTCACGGTAGAAACGCCGCGCGTCCTGCGGTGTCAGGGTATGCGTGGCGGGTACGCCGCGAGCGATCATCATGTCGAGCAGCGCCTTGGCTTGCGGATCGAGCATCTTGTCTCCTGTTGAGGGCGCTACGAGCGCCATGTCCTTCGGCGAAGTGTAGCGGCGGCGATCCACAGTCTGCGGCATCATCAGACCATGTTCGACCCGCCAAGCTGCCCCTGCGGCAACCTGCACGCCTATGCCCAATGCTGTGGAAGATGGCACGCGGGCCCAAGCCACCTTCGGGCACCCGACGCGCTGACCTTGATGCGCTCACGCTACAGCGCGTTCGTGCTGGGGTACGCTGACTACCTGCTCGACACTTGGCACCCGAGCACCCGACCGGCCGACATCGGATTCGAGCCCGGCCTGCGCTGGTTGGGTTTGCAGATTCGCCAGCACCAGGTGATCGATGACGATCGGGCGACGGTCGAATTCGTGGCCCGCAGCAAGCTCGGCGGGCGGGCGCACCGCCTGCACGAGATCAGCCGGTTCCTGCGCGAAGACCGGCATTGGTTCTACGTCAGCGGCGATCTCCAGCGCTAAAAGCGCTGAGGCCCGGAGGCCGTCGCTGCCTCGATGCAGGACCCGCTCGCCCCGAAAACCTGGCAGGCCCAGCAGGCCCAGTCAACGGGCTTTCAGCGCCGATTCAACGCAGGTCGCCCGCCAAGCTGGCCAGCGTCTCAGGCGAGATGTTGACATGCGACGGGTAATTGGCATGGTCACAACCCAGCTTGACCGCCGCGCCAGCACGCACCGCATCGCGCGCCAGGGGGCTGAACTCGAAGCGGACGAAATGCACGGCCGAGGTCTTCTCGGCGTTCTCGCGGTCCAGGTCCTCATCGGCGATCGCGTAGACGCGGGCGTGGCCCTCGACCTCGACAAATAGCCGGTCCTCGACGCCGATCAGCCGTGCCAGTTCACGTTTGCGCTCATGCGGATCGGGGTACTCGATCAGCATCGTGGCCTTCCAGTTGCTGCCGCTCGGCACCAAAGGCGCATAGGCCTCGATCTCGCTCTGGATGCCCTCCTCCTCGAAGATCTTCTCGATCCGCAGCATCTCCTGGATCTGGTAGCGAATCGTCTTCTCGTCCTCGAACTGCAGATTGATGTGTTCCCCAAGCTGCACGCTGCGCAGCTTGCGGTGCCCGATGATCTCGGGCTTGAGCGTCTTGCGGGCCTTGGTGTAGGCCTCGAGCGACATCAGGCTGTCGCGGGTGATCGATGCGTGGGTCATGTTGTTTACTCCAATCCGTAAGCGTAGCGAACCAGGGTCAGCGGATGCGACATGGACTTGGCTGGTGTGCCGGCCTGGCCCATGCCCTGTGCGATGTGGTGGCCGGCCATCGGGCAATCGCTGGCGATGTGGTCGGGTTCGTCCTTAGCCATCAGCTTGAACACTGGCTTGCCAATCTTCATCGCCACCGGATGGGTGGCGGTCTTGACGCCATAGGTGCCGGCATGGCCTGAGCAACGCTCCACCGTGTTGAGCGTCACCGTCACACTCTGGCCGATCAGCTTGAACATCTCCTCGGTCTTGCGGCCGATCTTCTGAACCCGGCCGTGGCAGGGGATGTGGTAGCTGACCTTGCCGAGCTCGCGTTTGAAATCGGTCTTCAGCAGCCCGTCTTTCTGGCGCGCCATCAAATATTCAAAAGGGTCGAACATCGCGGCCTTGACGAGTTGCACGTCGGCCTCGTCCGGAAACATCAGCGGCAACTCCTGCTTGAACATCAGCGTGCAGCTGGGCACCGCGCTGAGGATCGCATAGCCTTCCTTGGCGTATTTGGCGAGCACCGGGATGTTGGCTTCCTTGTGCTTCTCGACCCCTTTGAGGTCGCCGAGTTCAAGCTTGGGCATGCCACAGCAAGATTCCTTTTCGACGATCACATACGGGATCGCGTTGTGCTCGAGCAGCTTGAGCAGGTCATGGCCGATGCCGGGTTCGTTGTAGTTGACATAGCAGGTCGCAAAGATCGCCACCTTGCCGGGTGCGAGCTTGCCGTCAATCACCCGGCTTGCCGTGCCGGACTTCTCAGCGGCCCAGCGAAAGCGCTGGGTGGCGAGTTCAGGCATCCAGGCATCGGGATGCACACCGAGCACGCTGTCCATCAGGCCACGTGCGACCTTGGTCTTGTTGATCGCGTTGACCGCCTGCACCACCACCGGGATGCCCGCGAAGCTGCCGTGCACGTCGGTCGAGGCCAGCAGCTGCTCGGCCGGGCCCACCCGACCGGCGCTGAATTTGATCGCCTTGGCACGCAGCATCAGGTGCGGAAAATCCAGCTGCCAAGGGTGCGGCGGCACGTAAGGGCACTTCACCACATAGCAAAGGTCACAGAGGTAGCACTGGTCGACGACGTCCCAGTAGGCCTCTTTCTTGACGCCGTGCACCTCGCCGTCCTC
>CANFPU010000093.1 GCA_947448955.1 Burkholderiales bacterium | reverse complement strand
GATCATGAAAATTTACATTTCACAGCTACGCAATATGTTATTGATTGCGTTGACCGTGCTGTCGACGTCGCTGGCGTTCGCTGACAACGACTTCTGCTGGAAAGACTCCTATGGTCGCGGCGTGGGCACCATCCCGACCCAATGTGCGGCCGGTGAAGAATATCAGGCGGGCCTTTGTTACAAGACCTGTAACTCGGGCTATAGCGGCGTTGGGCCGGTCTGTTGGTCGGCCTGCCCGGCGGGCTACACCGACATGGGCGCGATTTGCCACATCGACAAACCGCTGACCAAAGATGTCACTTGGGAATGCACCGCATGGTTTCCCAATTGGATGGGCGGCGCCTGCCGATGGAAAGACAGCCGATGCCCCTCCGATTACACCAATGTCGGACTCTTTTGCGCTTTGACCTCGGCCGGCAAATCGCCACCGGCAGGTTTTTCGGGCACATTCTTAGATCCGATGAAAAACTCCTACGGGCGCGGCGCGGGAACGATTCCAAAAAGTTGCGATGCCGGCAAAGAATATGACGCCGGCCTGTGTTACACGAAATGCAACGCCGGCTACGCTGGCGTCGGGCCTGTCTGCTGGGGTCAAGCCCCCACGCTGGGTCAACCGGCGACCAAATGGGTGGACTGTGGCATGGGTGCAGCCGCATCGTCGAAGGCCTGCGGTACCGTCATCTTCGATCAGGTCAGTTCCGTCGGTCAAATGGCGTTGACGGTTGCAACCATGGGCGGTTCCGCCGCGGTGTCAGGATCAGCGACTGCCGCAGAAAAAGCGAGTAAATTGGCCCAACTCAAAGCAGACTTTGTCAAATTGGTAAAGGCCTACGAAGAAGCCAAGAAGACCAACAAAGGGCTGGTCGACGCCTACGACACGGTTGACGGCGCGCGCACCGTTATTTCCGTGAGCGATACGGCCATGAGCACTGTGACCGAGGAAGACATCGCTCGAATGTCTGCTCAAATCGCCTCACTGATCGATCCGTCCGGTGTATCAGCGACCGTTGCCGCCTACACCTACCCCAAATGCAGCAAGTACGCTGCTTCGGCTTCTACGTCTACGTCGACTCAGGCGGCCACCACCACGGGTTGGACCGCCCTGACGGGCGCGGCGGTGGACATCGGGGTCGGCGCCAATGGCACCGTCTGGGTCACCAATGCGGCCGGCAACATCTACCGCTGGACGGGCAGTGCCTGGACCCAAGTCAGTGGCACTGCCTCCAGGGTGTCCGTCGATCCGCAAGGCAATGCCTGGGTGGTGACCTCAACAGGTGGCATCTACCTTTGGAGCGGCAGCGCATGGTTGCAAAAGACGGGCAGTCTGTCGGACATCGGCGTCGGCGCCAACGGCACGGTTTGGGGCGTCAACTCAGCAGGCAACATCTACCGCTGGACCGGCAGCGCCTGGACACAAATCAGTGGCGCCGCATCCCGGGTGTCCGTCGATCCCCAAGGCAATGCCTGGGTGGTCAATTCAGCGGGGGCGATCTACCTTTGGACCGGCAGCAGCTGGTCGCAAAAACCGGGTTCCGCCAAGGATGTGGCAGCCTGCCATAACGGCGATGTCTATGTCATCGGCCCCGACGACGCACCGTACAAGTGGAACGGCACTTCGTGGGACAAGAAGACCGGGCCCGCGCTGCTCAACATCGCCTGCGATGCCAGTGGCAAGCTCTACGGCACCACCACCTCCCAACAAATTCAGCGGATGAACTAGTGTCGTCAGCGCCGCTGGCCAAGACCGGCGGCGCTGTTTCAGCTGAACACCTCAGCTGAACACCTCAGCTGAATAAACGCCGCGCCGCAGCCGACCCTGCCGGCAGATCGCGCGCTGCCAACGCCGCATAGAGTTTGGCCAGGTCTTCGCCGATGGTGGCGAACGCATGCAGCAGGATCGGATGGCCGCTGTCGTCGATCATCGACGCGTCCATCTCGGCAGAGAGCAGACGCGCGACCTGATGCCAAGCCGGAAAGGGTTCAGCGCTCGCAGGCGTCTGCGGCACATCCAGCGTCAGTTGAAGCTCACGCACTGCTGCATGGCCCGGATCTTCGGCCATCGCCGCCTGGGCATCAAACGCCAGCACCAGCATCGGCGGTGAGCCGTCTTCAACGCCCGGCAGCACCAACCGCCCAGGCAAGCTGCCGGCCACAAAGCCGTGGCGCTGGGCACACTGATGCAGATAGCCGACGCTCCAGGCTGCGCCATTGGCGCGCAGACTCAGGTTGAGTTGGGCGTCGTGGGCACTGGCAAAAGCATCGAGCTCGCGGCCACGGCCTACCGCATCGACCATGTCGGGCAACTCAGCCATCGCCCCCACGCCATCGGCAAAGCCCTGCACTTTCTGCACGAACTCCGAGTATTCGATCTGGCTGAGTGCACCCACCCGGTTGGCCAACTGCACACCGGCCTGGAACTCCCGGTAGTGCTGCCCGACAGCCGGTAGCTCCCAAGCACCGCGGTTGGCGTTGAGCCCTTCGATCAGAAACGGCTTGGTGCCCAGTCGACGTGTCGGCGGCAAGTGGGCGAGCGCCAGTTCTGCGCTGATGGGGGTATCCAGGTGGAGGCAGGCAATCGCGTCGATCAAGGGATCGAGCCTGGCGGTCTTGCGCGGTCCGAGGTGGCGCTGCTCTGGCGTGGGCGCGACAGCGCCGTGATCCTCCTCGTCGCTGTCCTTTGCCAGACTTGCCTCGCCCAGGGCCATTGACGGCTCCAAGCGCCCGTCCTCGCCGCCTTCAGCCTGCCTTGGCTTGGCTTTGCGCGCACGCCAAAGCCCTTGTCCCAGCACACCCACCAGCACCAACGCGCCGATCGCCGCCAGGCCTTCCATCAGGTTGCCCTTCACGCCGCCTCCACCAGGCCGACGGCCGCTTCCATGTCTACCGCCACGATCCGTGACACCCCTTGCTCCTGCATCGTCACCCCTATCAATTGTTCGGCCATTTCCATCGCGATCTTGTTGTGGCTGATGAACAAGAATTGAGTCCCCTTGCGCGACATCTCGTCCACCAGCCTGGCGTAGCGCTCGGTATTGGCGTCGTCCAGCGGTGCATCGACTTCGTCTAGCAGGCAAAAAGGTGCCGGGTTGAGCATGAAGATCGCGAACACCAGCGCAATCGCCGTCAGCGCTTTCTCGCCACCCGACAGCAGATGGATGGTCGAGTTCTTTTTGCCCGGCGGCTGGGCCATCACCTGGACGCCAGCATCCAGGATCTCGTCGCCGGTCATCTGCAGCCGTGCCGTGCCGCCCCCAAACAAGCTGGGGAACATCCGACCGAAATGCTCGTTGACCTGGTTGAAGGTCGCGCCGAGCAGGTCGCGCGTCTCGAGGTCAATCTTGTGGATGGCATCCTCGAGCGTGTTGATCGCATCGGTCAGGTCGGCGTATTGCGCATCGAGAAAAGTTTTGCGCTCCCGCGCAGCGCTCAGTTCGTCGAGCGCCGCCAGATTGACCGCACCCAGCGCGCTGATCTCACGGGCGATGCGATCGATCTCACCCTGCAAGCCCCAGAGCTTGACCTGATCGGCCTCAATCTCGGTGGCCAGCGCCTCCAGGTCGACCTGGGCCGCCACCAGTTGTTCGAGATACTGCGCGCCACCGAGCTGAGCGGCCTGCGCTTCGAGCTGTAGTTTGGTGATGTCGTCGCGCAAGGGCTGCAAGCTGCGCTCGAATTGCATGCGCTGCTCGTCGGCCGATCGCAACTGAGCGGACAGCCCGTCGTAGGCGCTGCGCTGGGCGCCCAGCGCCTGTTCGCGCTCGAGCTTGAGTGCGAGCGCTGTTTGCAGCCCAGCCTGCGCCGCAGCATCGTTGAGCGATCCGAGCTCAAGCTCAAGTTGCTCGCCGGCCTGGGCATTGCTGGCAGCCTGATGCTGAGCGGTTTCGATGGCGCGTTGCAATTCGGCGCGACGCGCGCCCAGCGCGCGGGCCTGGAACTGTGACTCCTGGGCCCTGCGCTCCAGCGCCCGACCTTGCTCACGCGCGTCCGCCAACCTGCGCTCGGCGGCCATCACGGCTTCCTCGAGTTCGGCGTGTCGCTCCTGGTGATTGGCGAGTTGCAGATCCAGCTCTTCAAACCGCGCCTCGCCAATGGCCTGCCGCTCATCCAGCGCTTCCAGCTGACCATCGACCTCCGTCAACTCGGCATCGAGTTGGCCGCTTCTGGCCTGGGTGGCTTGCGCTTGCTGGGCCAACCGCAGCAGTTCGACCTGCAACTGATGGGCAAGGGTCTGCGCCTCTGCAGCCTCACGGCGAGACCCGACCAGCCGTAGATTGGCCTCGGTGCACGCGGCCTCGATACGAACCAAGGCGCCACGCGCTTGTTCGCTGATCAGCGCCTGCGCACGGCTCTGGCGATCGAGGTTCTCGATCTCTTGGGCCCGAGCCAGCAGCCCGGCTTGCTCGGAATCAGGCGCGTAGAAAGCCACTGCATGGGCGCTGACGGCATGGCCATCGCGCGTCATCATGACCTCGCCATGACCCAAGGCTGCGCGTTGGGTCAGCGCATGGTCCAGGCTCGGCGAGACATACACGCCTTCTAGCCAATCGCAAAGCAAGGCTTTCAGGCCAAGGTCATCGATGGCTTGGCCCAGCCGAAGCTGGTCTGACAATTTAGGCAAGGTGGCCTGGCCGCTGCTGGCCAGCACAGCGTCATCCGGCAGGGTGTAGAACGCCAAACGGGCCGGCGGAGCGTCACTCGCGAAGGCCCGAACCGTGTCGATGCGGCCCACCGCCAATGCGCCCAGTCGCTCGCGCAACACCGCCTCCAGCGCAGTCTCCCAACCCGGCTCGATATGAACCCGGGTCCACAACCCGCTCAAAGATTCCAGGCCATGCCGAGCCAGCCAAGGTTTGAGCTTGCCCTCGGTCTGCACCTTGTCCTGCAAGGCACGCAGTGCCAACAAGCGTGCGGACAACTGGGCATGCTGGCCGGCCTCATGATTGGCAGCTTGCTGCTGCGCACGGCGCTGTTCATCGAGCACCGGCGCCTGGTCTTGCAACGCTTGCAGCTGGGCCTCGGCGATGGCTTGGTGTTCATCGGCCGCAGCGCTTCGGGTCTGCAGGTCGCTGAGCTGCTGCAGCTCAGGAGGCGCCAGCGATTTGCGCTCGCCCTGCAAACGTTCCCGGCGCCCGCGCAGCTGACGGGTCTGCTCGTCGACGTTGCGGCTGTCGGCCGCCAGCACCGAGATCTGCTGCTGCACCTGGTTGACTTGGGCCCGTTGGGTGTTGGCACGTGCCTGGGCAGCGCGCAACGCATCCTCGACATCGGGTTGCGCGAGGGCATGTTCTTCGGCCTGCGCTGCCAGCAGTTCGGCCTGCTCCTGGGCCGATTCGATCTGCTCGGCGATGGTCTCGAGCTCTGCTTGCGCGTCGTCGTGACGCTGCTGCCACTGCCCCGTTTGCGATTGCAGGTCGACCAAACGGCGCTGCACCCGCTGACGGCCTTCAACGACGTAACGTATGCGTTCTTCCAGCCGACTGACCTCGAGCGAGGCCTCGGCCAACGCCCCTTGCGCGCTGTGCAGGCCATCGCTGGCCGCGTAATGCGCTTGGCGCACGGTCTCCAGACCCGCCTCGACATGGCGCAATTCGGCCAGCCGAGATTCGAGTGCATTGGTGGCCTCGAGCACGGCCAGTTGCACCCGCTGCGCTTCGGTGGCCGCATCGCGGTGTTTGAGGAACCACAGATGGTGCAGCCTGCGCGTGCCGGAAGCCTGCAACAGGTTGTAACGGCTTGCGACCTCGGCCTGCTTCTCAAGCTTGTCAACGTTGGCGTTGAGCTCGCGCAGGATGTCGTCGACCCGGGTCAGGTTCTCGCGCGTGTCCTTGAGTCGGTTCTCGGTTTCGCGCCGCCGCTCCTTGTATTTGGACACGCCGGCGGCCTCTTCAAGAAACAGCCGCAATTCCTCGGGTCGGGATTCGATGATGCGGCTGATCGTGCCTTGGCCGATGATCGCGTAGGCGCGCGGCCCGAGGCCCGTGCCGAGGAAGACGTCTTGCACATCCCGGCGACGCACCGGTTGGTTGTTGATGAAGTAACTGCTGCCGCCTTCGCGGGTGAGCACTCGCTTGACCGCAATGTCGGCGAAAGCACTCCACTGGCCACCGGCTCGAGCATCCTCGTTCGAGAACACCAGCTCGACGCTGGCACGGCTGGCCGGTTTGCGCAGGCCCGAGCCGTTGAAGATCACGTCTTGCATGCTTTCGCCACGCAATTCGCTGGCCTTGCTCTCGCCCAGCACCCAACGCACCGCATCCATGATGTTGGACTTGCCGCAACCGTTGGGGCCGACCACGCCGACGCGTTGACCCGGCAACGAAAAGGTGGTCGGCTCAGCGAACGACTTGAAGCCCGAGAGCTTGATCTGGTTCAGGCGCATGCACGAAGACTGCCTGCGGCTTGCACGACCCGTCGGCCGAAAGCTGCAAGTATTTGATTTTTATAGGTTAATTGGACTTTTTGGCGCAGCCCAATGAGCCGCGATGATAGCATCGCCACCTTCTTTCAGATCACGCGCTGCGAACACCGCAGCCCAGACCCATCATGGCCAAGAAAGCCGCTAAGAAAGCCGCCGAGAACGCCGCCCCGGTGCGCAATGAGCGGGCGATGCCTGCCCATCCGCCGAGCGCTCCATCCAAGGACTTGCTGGTCTTTGACAACCCAACACCCGGTCGCGACTACTTGATCCAGTTCCAGGTGCCCGAGTTCACCTGCCACTGTCCGCTGACCGGGCAGCCAGACTTCGCCCACTTCACGATCGACTTGATCGCCGACGCGCTGTGCTTGGAACTCAAGAGCTTGAAGATGTATTTCTGGAGCTACCGCAACGAGGGCGCGTTCCATGAGAAGGTGACCAACACCATCCTCGACGACATCGTCAAAGCCATCGCCCCGCGTTTCGCCCGCATCACCGCCAAGTGGTATGTGCGCGGCGGCATCTACACCAATGTGATCGCTGAGCACCGGATGCCGGGCTGGACGCCCCAACCTGCCGTTGAATTGCCGACGCTGTCCATGGAGCGCGGGTTGCTGGCTTGATGGCTGCGGCGCCGAGCGCCGGCCCAGCGCCGGCCACTTGTTGGCCGGCGGTGCTCGCCGCCGTGCTGGGCGGTGTGGCGATCGGCATGAATGTCGGCAAGGTGCCACTGGCCTTGCCGGCAATGCGCCTCGAACTCGGTTTGACGCTGATGCAGTCGGGCTGGGTGTCTTCGATGCTCACCACGCTGGCGGTCATCGCCGCGCTGGGCTTCGGCCTGGCCGCCGGGCGGATCGGCGCGCTGCGCATGGTCTTGGGCGGGTTGACGTTGGGTGCCGCGGCGTCGATGCTGGCGCTGACCGTCGACGGCAGCGCCAGCCATGGTTTTGCGTTGCTGATCCTCACCCGCTTCCTTGAAGGCGCTGGCTTCTTGGCAGTGGCTGTTGCTGCACCGTCGCTGGTCAGCGCAGCGGCGGGCCCGGCCGACCGACGCTTTGCGCTGGGTGTGTGGAGCACCTACATGCCCGCGGGTGCGGGTCTGGCCATGGCGCTGTCGCCGCTGTTGTTGCCTGCGCCCGGCTGGCGCGGGCTGTGGTGCGTCAGCGCGGTGATGCTGGTATTGGCTGCCGCGGCCATCTGGCAGCAGCGCGAGCACTATGCTCCGGCCGGTGGCCCCAGCGCCACAGCCGCGCTGGGGCCGACGCTGGCCGTCCTGCGTCAACCCCTGCCCTGGCTGCTGGCGCTGGCCTTCGGCGTCTGGGCCGTGCAGCATTTCGCGCTGATTGTCTGGCTGCCCACTTTTCTGAAAGAACAGCGTGGCCTCAGCCCAGCTTGGGTCGCGTTACTGTCCTGCGCGATGCTGCTGGCCTGCGTCCCGGGCAACCTGATCGGCGGCGCGCTGGTGCAACGCGGAGTGGCGCGCGGCCGAATCATCGCGATCGCCCATGGCTTGACCGGTCTGTGTGGTTTGGGCTTTTTCAATGACGGCTTGCCCGACGGCTTGCGCTATGCGCTGTGCGTGGCGCTGTCGTTCATTGGCGGGGTGATCCCGGCCGCCGTGATGTCGAGTTCGGTGGTGCTGGCGCGCAGCCCGTCCCAGATCAGCGCATTACAAGGCCTGATCATGCAAGGCTCGCAAGCCGGACAGTTCATGGGCACACCGCTGATCGCCGCCGTCGTGGCGGCCAGCGGCGATTGGTCGTCGGCGCGCTGGGTCACCGGCGGCGCGGCCTTGATTGGCTTGTGGCTGGGCTTGTTGGCACTGCGGGCAGAACGCTTCGCGATCAGACCGAGCCCTCAATTCATCACGACGGCCAAGCTGTGACGGTACCGACCCGGCCGGCGTACCAGAAGTACGAGGTCGCCGTGCACAAGAGCGGCATCGACGGCTTTGGCGCTTTCGCCGCCGAGCCCGTGCCCGCGCACCGCAAGATTGGCGAGATCCGCGGCGAAAGCATCAGTGTGGCCGAGGCCCGAAAACGCGCCATTGGCAAACAGCGCATCATGATCGTCGAGGTCTCGGCGCGCAAAGCAATCGACGCATCGCGCAGCGACGATCCGATGCGCTTCACCAACCACTGTTGCAGCCCCAATGCCAGGTTGTCGATCCAAGGCGGCCGGATCGAGTTCTATGCGATGCGCGGCATTGCGCCCGGCGAAGAGATCACGGTGAACTACGGCCAGACGCACCACGAAGGCCAACTGGCCTGCCGTTGTGGTGCGGTCAACTGCAGCGGCTGGCTCTGAGCGCGCCACCGCCCGCGATAATCGCGGGATGAATCCGCTACTGGGCAAACTCCATCCTTATCCCTTCGAGCGCCTGCGCGCGTTGACTGCCGGGATCGAACCCAACCCGCGCTTTCGCCCGATCAGCCTGGGTCTCGGCGAACCGAGACACGCCACGCCAGCGCTGGTTGAGCAGGCGATGGTGGCCGGGCTGAAGGGCTTGTCGGCCTATCCCCCCACCGCGGGCACGCCAGCATTGCGCGAAGCCTGTGCCGGCTGGCTACAGCGGCGGTACGGGGTGACGGTCGATCCCGCCAGCCAGCTGCTGCCTGTCGGCGGTTCGCGCGAGGCGCTGTTTGCCATTGCGCAAACCGTCATCGATCCCAGCAAGCCGGGCGCCACCGTCGTCTGCCCCAATCCTTTTTACCAGATCTACGAAGGCGCGGCGATCCTGGCCGGCGCTTCGGTCGCGTTTGCCAACAGCGATCCCTCACGCAACTTTGCCGCTCGCTGGGACCAGATCGACGACGCCACCTGGGCCAACACCCAGCTGCTCTATGTCTGCTCGCCCGGCAACCCGACCGGCGCGGTGATGCCGCTGTCGGAATGGGCGCAGCTCTTCGAATTGAGCGACCGCCACGGCTTCGTGATCGCCAGCGACGAGTGCTACTCGGAGATTTATTTCCGCGACGAGCCGCCGCTGGGCGGGCTAGAAGCCGCCGTCCAGCTGGGCCGCAGCGATTTCCGCCGGCTCATTGCGTTCACCTCGCTGTCCAAGCGCAGCAATGTGCCCGGTCTGCGCTCAGGCTTTGTCGCCGGTGACGCCGAGATCATCCGCAACTTCCTGCTTTACCGCACCTACCACGGCTCAGCGATGAGCCCGGTGGTGCAATCCGCCAGCCTGGCGGCCTGGAACGATGAGGACCATGTGCTGGCGAACCGGGCGCTGTACCGAACCAAGTTCGCCGAAGTCACGCCGGTGCTAGAGCCCGTTTTGGCGGTCGCCTTGCCCGACGCCGGTTTCTACCTTTGGGCGGCGCTGCCCGAGGTGGCGGGGCAGCCCGGCGACGACATCGCCTACGCCTGCGAACTGCTGGCTCAATACAATGTGGCGGTTTTGCCCGGCAGCTTGCTGGCCCGCGATGCGCATGGCCAGAACCCCGGACGCGGGCGCATCCGCATGGCGCTGGTCGCCTCTACCGATGAATGCCTCGAAGCCGCCCACCGCATCGCCGAATTCACCACCGCCTACCGACCCTGACGACCTCCACGACCGAGCCGAAACCATGACCCAGACCCTGCAAACGACCATCGAACAAGCCTGGGACGACCGTGCCAGCATCGGACCCTCCACCGCTGCACCTGCTGTCCGCGAAGCCGTTGAATCGGTGATTGCCGACCTCAACGGTGGCCGCATCCGCGTCGCCGAGCGCCAGTCGGTCGGCCAATGGACCGTCAACCAGTGGGTCAAGAAGGCCGTGCTGCTGAGCTTCCGCCTCAATGACAACCAGATCATGCAGGCCGGCGAACTGACCTTCTTCGACAAGGTGGCGACCAAGTTCTCGCACATGGACGCCGCCGCGCTGCAAGCCTCGGGCGTTCGTGTCGTGCCGCCGGCGGTGGCCAGGCGCGGCAGCTACCTCGCCAAAGGCGTGGTGCTGATGCCCAGCTACGTCAACATCGGCGCCTATGTGGACGAGAACACCATGGTCGACACCTGGGCCACGGTCGGGTCCTGCGCCCAGATCGGCAAGAACGTGCACTTGTCAGGCGGCGTGGGCATTGGCGGCGTGCTCGAACCGCTGCAGGCCAACCCGACGATCATCGAAGACAACTGCTTCATCGGCGCCAGGTCCGAGGTGGTCGAAGGCGTGATCATCGAGGAGAACTCGGTGATCAGCATGGGCGTCTACATCAGCCAGAGCACCAAGATCTACAACCGCATGACCGGCGAAGTGAGCTACGGCAGAGTCCCTGCCGGCTCGGTCGTGGTCAGCGGCTCGTTGCCGGCCGTCGACGGCAGCCACAGCCTGTACTGCGCGGTGATCGTCAAACGCGTGACGGCAGAGACCCGCGCCAAGACCAGCATCAACGATTTGCTGCGACCCTGACCTGAACGCCCGCGCAACCAACAGATGACCGACAGCCTGACCACCTTGCGCTTGCTCGAAGCGCTGATCGCCTGCCCTTCGGTCACCCCGGCAGATGCTGGCTGCCAGGCCTTGATCGCGGCGCGGCTCAATGCTCAAGGCTTTGTCTGCGAGACGCTGAGCTTCGGTCCCGACACCGCGCGGGTCACCAACCTGTGGGCATTTCACCGCGGTGCCAGCCCAGGTCCGATGGTCGTGCTCGCGGGCCACACCGACGTCGTGCCGACCGGGCCGCTCGCTGCCTGGACCAGCGATCCCTTTGTGCCCAGCCACCGTGACGGCAAGCTCTACGGCCGCGGCGCTGCCGACATGAAGACCTCGATCGCGGCCATGACGGTCGCGGCCGAAGAATTCACGCGCCAGCAGCCGAACCACGCCGGCACACTGGCATTGCTGCTCACCAGCGACGAGGAAGGTCCGTCGATCGACGGCACGGTCCGCGTGGTCGAGGTCTTGCAAGCCCGCGGCGAGCGGCTCGACTGCTGCATCGTCGGTGAGCCAACCTCGGTGGACCGGCTCGGCGACATGATCAAGAACGGGCGTCGTGGCTCTTTGTCGGCCAGGCTGCGCGTGATCGGCGTACAAGGCCATGTGGCCTACCCCCAGCTAGCGCGCAACCCGGTACACCAGCTCGCACCGGCGCTGGCCGAGCTCGCCAGCACGGTCTGGGACGCCGGCAACGCGCATTTCCCTGCCACCGCCTGGCAGGTCTCGAACCTCCACGCGGGCACCGGCGCTTTCAATGTGATCCCAGGCGAGGCGGTGGTCGACTTCAACTTTCGCTTTTCGACCGAGTCCAGCCCGGCGCAGCTGCAGTCCCGGGTCGAGGACTTGCTGGTGCGCCATGGTCTGGAATTCAAGCTGGACTGGACCCTGGGTGGCTCGCCCTTCCTGACGCGACCTGGCAGCCTCAGTGACGCGCTGAGCGACGCGATCGCCGCCGAGACCGGCATCACGCCGGTGATGTCAACCACCGGCGGCACCAGCGACGGACGTTTCATCGCCCGGGTCTGCGAGCAAGTTGTCGAGTTCGGCCCGGTCAACGCCAGCGTGCACAAGGTCGACGAGTGGGTGAACGTCGACGACATCGAGCCGTTGAAGAACATTTACCGCCGCACGCTGGAGACCTTGCTCTCGTGACCTTGATCGAACTGATCGAGCGCTCAAGCGCCCGCCTCACCGAGGCGGGCGTTTCGTTTGGACACGGCACGGACAACGCTTTCGACGAAGCCGCCTGGCTGGTGTTGTGGCGGCTGGGCTTGGCGCTGGACGCGCTCGACGACGTCGCCGATCAAGCCGTCACGTCCGAGCAACAAGTCGCTGTGCAGGCGCTGCTGGACCAACGAATCAACCGCCGCCAGCCCGCGGCTTACCTCACGGGCGAAGCCTGGCTGCAAGGTGTTGCGTTCACCGTTGACGCGCGGGTGATCGTGCCGCGTTCGCTGATCGCCGAGCCGCTGGCCGATGGCGCGCTCGACGTTTGGCTCAGCGAACAGACCCACCGCGTGCTCGACCTGTGCACCGGCAATGGCAGCCTGGCGGTGCTTGCGGCGATGGCCTGGCCCGAGGTGGTCGTCGATGCCGCCGACTTGAGCCCCGACGCCCTGGCAGTGGCGCGGCTCAATGTCGATCGCCACGGCTTGGCTGAGCGCATCACGCTGCACGCTGGCGATGGCCTGGCCGCAGTGGCCGGCCATTGCTACGACCTGATCCTGTGCAACCCGCCCTACGTCAACGCCGACGCCATGGCAGCGCTGCCGGCCGAATACCAAGCCGAGCCCGCGTTGGCACTGGCAGGCGGTGCCGATGGCATGGACTTCATCCGTCAACTGCTGCAGGACGCCCCCCGGTCGATGAGCCCGAATGGCGTCTTGGTGCTCGAGATCGGCCACGAACGAGCCCATTTTGAGCGTGCGTTCCCGGCACTGGACCCGGTCTGGCTGCCGACGAGCGCCGGCGATGACCAGGTGCTGCTGCTGACCCGCGACGCGATCACCCCCTCCCAGCGGTCGGCCCTACAGCCGGCCCTACAGCCGGCTCTCCAACCGAATCCGACCCCATGATCCAGATAAAGAACCTGACCCTGCGCCGAGGCGTCAAGATCGTGCTGAAAGACGCCAGCGTGACGCTGAATCCTGGCGAGAAAGTCGGACTGGTCGGGCGCAATGGTGCCGGCAAGTCGTCGCTGTTTTCGCTGATAGCGGGTCGACTTCAGGCGGACGCTGGGGACTTCGACATGCCCAGCAAATGGCGCATCGGCCAGGTGGCGCAGGACATGCCCGAGACCGACCAGCCGGCCACCGACTATGTGCTCGACGGCGACTTGCCGCTGGCCGAGGCCAAGGCCGTGCTGGCTGCGGCCGAGTTGTCTGAGGATGGTCATGCGATTGGCGACGCCTACGTCGGGCTGGAGCACGCTGGCGCGTTCGACGCGCCGGCACGCGCCCAGGCGTTGTTGCTGGGCCTGGGGTTTCGCACCGACCAGCTCGACGCCCCGGTCAACAGCTTCTCGGGCGGATGGCGCATGCGGCTGCAACTGGCGCGGGCGCTGATGTGCCCGGCCGACCTGATGCTGCTCGACGAGCCCACCAACCACCTGGACCTGGACGCACTGGTCTGGCTGGAGAACTGGCTGAAGAAGTATGAAGGCCTGATGATCGTGATCAGCCACGACCGGGAGTTCCTCGATGCGATCACCAAGGTCACGGTTCATCTGGACGCCGCAACGCTGAACCGCTACGGTGGTAATTATTCAAGCTTCGAATCGATGCGCGCTGAGCGTATGGAGCAGCAGCAAGCGGCGTTCGGCAGGCAGCAGGAAAAGATCGCCCACCTGCAAAAGTTCATCGACCGCTTCAAGGCCAAGGCCAGCAAAGCCAAGCAGGCGCAGAGCCGGGTCAAGGCTTTGGACCGCATGGTCAAACTCGGACCGGTGCTGGTGGATGCGGAGTTCGACTTTGAGTTCCGCCAGCCGCAAAGCCTGCCGAACCCGATGCTGACGATGCGGGAGCTGATCTGCGGCTATCCGCGGCCCCCGGTCGCCGCGAGCGGCGACACCCCTCTCGAGGGGGTCGGTGCCGCCTTGGGGCGGCCCGGCGCCGGCACCGTCGCTTCGACTGATCCGATCGTGATCGTGCGCCATGTCACACGCAGCGTGATGGCCGGCCAGCGCATCGGTATCCTGGGCGCCAACGGCCAGGGCAAGTCGACGCTGGTCAAGACCATTGCCCATGCGCTGCAGCCGCTCGGCGGCGAATTCACGGAAGGCAAAGGCCTGTCCGTGGGCTACTTTGCGCAGCAAGAGCTTGACCTGCTCAACGAAGACGACACGCCGATGCAGCGCATGGTGCGGCTGGCGCGCGAGACCGGCAGCAACGGCCAGGACGCCCGCGAACAATCGCTGCGCGACTTTCTGGGCAAGTTTCGTTTCGTCGGTGAAATGGTGCACCAGACCGTGGGCACGCTCTCAGGCGGCGAACGCGCGCGGCTGGTGATGGCCACGATCGTCTGGCAGCGCCCCAACCTGCTGCTGCTCGATGAGCCGACCAACCACCTGGACCTCAACACCCGGGAGGCGCTGTCGATCGCGCTGAACGAGTTCGAGGGCTCGGTGATGCTGGTCAGCCATGACCGATCGCTGTTGCGTGAGGTCTGCGACGAGTTTTGGCTCGTCACCTCGGGCGGCGTGCTGCCCTTCGACGGCGACTTGGACGATTACCAAAAGTGGCTGCTCGACGTCTCACGCGCCAATGCGCGCGGGTTGCCGGCGCCGCCGGTGCCGGGATACCTGCCCGCCGCGCCAGCGCCCGAACCGGTGCGTGCGGCATCACCGGCAGCAACACCGAAATCCGTGGCACGGGCCGCGGCAGACAACGCATCAGCACCTGGCAGCTACCGCAGGGACGAACGCAAGCAGACGGCCCAGACGCGCAGTCAGGCTGCCAACCGCAGCCGACCCTTGCGCAACGAAGTGACCCAGATTGACGGTCGGATGGCGTCTCTGAGCGCCGAACGCGCCGAGCTTGAAGCCCGGCTGGCGAGCGGCAAGCTGTCGGGCGCAGAGATCGCCGAGGCCGGACGGCAGCTCAACCACATCAGCGCTGAACTGGGCCGCCTGGAAGAACGCTGGCTCGAGCTGCAGACCGAGATCGAGGCGATCACGGCGGACAGCATGGTGTGAGTGCTTCGAGACCGACACGGCTTGAACCGTCGGGGCATGATCGGGGTCGATCGGACATCCGCTGATCACAGCTGACGAGGAGATGATGATGGCGTGCTGTTCACTGACGAAAACTTTGCGAGGCCTGATCGAACCATGAACACCTGGTTGATGGCATTGCTGGTGGTG
>CANFPU010000092.1 GCA_947448955.1 Burkholderiales bacterium | reverse complement strand
GTACTCGCGGTCGTAGTGAATGCGGTGCGGATTGTTGGTGGCGGCGCTGAACAGGAACAGCTGCGCCCGGCTTGCATTCTTGACCATGGGCGGTAATGCCTGGCCCACGGCCACGTCTTCGGTATGGCGCTGCGTGCTCATCGGGCGATGCTCCTGCCCAAGGCCTTTGCGACGATGCGGCCGCGTTGGTCGGTATACGTGGTCTCGGTGATCTGCAGGACGAACGCGCCCGAGCTGCCGGTCTTTTCTTCCAGCGACTTCAGTCGCATCTCCGAGGTGATGGTGTCGCCCGCGAGAACCGGTTCGAGGAACGTCCACTCTTCGCCACCGAACATCACGCGTGCAACATTGAGCGGCACACGTCTGCCGCCAGACAGGTACAGGCCGTCATCGCGAATTTCGCTCAGTGGGCGCGCCGCGGACAAGGCCCAGGCAAGGTACACCGGTGGCACGAGCGTGCCGTCAAAACCTGCCGAGCGCGCGGCGGCGTTGTCCATGTAGAGCGGATTGAGGTCGCCGCTGGCCATCGCGAAGCGTTGCGCTTCCTTGGCGGTGATGGTCGCCGTCAGGGGTTCGCCCAACAGTTGGCCGACCATCCGGCGCGTTTCATCCGGGACGAGTGATTCATTTGCCATGGTGCCAGCGCCAGATCAACAGGTGTCTGAGATGCTACCAGCGATCGCTGGCAGGGTTCGTCGTGCGGGTTGGCCTGAAAAGTCTTGGTGGATCAGCGCTCAGCGAGCTCGCACGGGTTTGAAGCGAGCGGATCGTGCCGGGTCATTCGACTTCAGCGCTGGGTTGGCGCTTGCGGCTCAGCGGCTTCGGTCCAGCCGCCGCCCAGCGAACGGATCAGCGCCACGGTGGCACGTCGTTGCCGGGTCGCGAGGTCCAGCGCAGACCGCTGCGTTTGCAGCGCTGAGGCCTGCGATGCCACCACGTCAAGGTAGTTGACTGCACCCTCTCGGTACCGGGCATGGGCCAGTGCGAGTGCGCGCTGCGCCGCCGTGACAGCGGCTTCTTCAGACTGTGCCGCAGCACCATAGTGCTTGAGCAGCGCCAGGTTGTCCTCGACCTGCTGAAACGCACCGAGGACGACACCGCGGTATCTCGCGCCAGACTCTTCGAGCACCGCTTGAACGCGGGTGATTTCGGTCTGTCGTTTGCCAGCGTCGAACAGTGTGAAGACCATCGTCGGCCCGACAGCCCAGAAAGTGTTGGGTGCGCTGACGACATAGCTGCTGTCGCTACTTTGGAATCCCACCAAGCCGCTCAGCGTGAGCGCCGGAAAGACCGCCGCACGGGCCACGCCGACACTGGCGTTGGATGCGGCCACCCGGCGTTCTGCGGCGGCGATGTCGGGGCGGCGTTGCAGCAACGTGGACGGCATCCCGGCGGGAATCTGTGGCAATCGAAGATCGACCACGCGCGCCGGGATGTTGAAATCCGTCGCGGTTTCACCGACCAGCGATGCGATGACGTGCTCGACCAGGGCGCGTTGCGCCTGCGATTGTTTCGACTGCGAGCGCGTCGCTTCGAGCTGGACCTGGGCCCGCGCCAAGTCGAGCCCGGAGGCGATGCCGGCATCGTGGCGCTGGTTGACCAGGTCCAGCGCCTTGGCGTAGGCGGCTTCGGTGTCTCGTAGCAGCGCCGCTTCACGGTCCAAGCCGCGCAGCGCGACATAGCTGTCGGTCAACTGTGCCTGCAGGACCAGTTGCGCTGACGCGAGGTCTGCTTTCGCCGCCTGGTCGAGTGCGATACCAGCAGCCACTTGGCTGCGCACACGGCCCCAAAGGTCGACTTCGTACCCGAGGTCAAAGCCCAGCGTGGTGGAACCGTAGAGGTTCGGTGATGAAGGGCCGAGGACACGCAGCGGGCGTTTCTCCGATTGGCGGTTGCGCTGGGTATTCAGCGACGTGTTCAAGGACGGAAGCTCGCTGGCCCGGATCTGCTCGGTCGCCGCTCTGGACTGCTGGTATCGCGCAAGCGCGGCTGCAAGATCCGCACTGTGCTCGATCAATCGCTGTTGCAAGGCGTTCAGTTCTGCGTCGCCGAAAAGCGTCCACCAGGCTTCGCGCGGCAGTTCATCGGCCGGTTGAGCCGTTGTCCACGGAGCGGCCTCTTTGAATGCGCCGGAGACCGGCATCTCGGGCACCTTCAGCGGCAGGTCCTGGGCACAAGCGCTCAGCAGCAGCACGACCAGGGTGCCGCTTGCAGCGAGCAGCGGCCTGATCACTGGAGGCTCAGTCCTTGCCACGTTCGCGCTTTCCGGCAGCGTCGGCCTTGGGCTCGGCGGCCGCGATCCGCACCGCGTCGCCGTCTGCGATGCCATCGGGTGGGCTTTCGATCACCCGGTCGTCAGCCGACAGGCCTGTGGCGATTTCGATCACCGAACCCAGATCCCGTGCCACCGTGACAACCTTGAGCTGGACCTTGCCGTCAGCTCCGACAGTGCCCACGCGCAAGCCGGACTTGTTGAAAATCAGCGCGCTGGGTGGAATACTCAAGGCGCCAGCGGCCCTGGGCAGATCGAAACTGACATTGGCGAATCCGCCAGGCAGCAACTCGCCGCTGGCATTGTCAGCAGCGAGCTGGATCAGCATGCTGCCCGAAGCGGCGCTGATGGCTTGCGACAGCGATTGCACGGTCGCCGCATGGAGCTTTTTTGGGTTTTCAGGAACGGTCAATCGCGCCTTGCTGCCTTGCTTGACCGCCGACACATAGTTTTGCGGCAGGCTGACGTAGACCCGGAGCTTGCGGGTATCGGACACCACAAACAACTCAGACCCTGGCGCGCCGCCGACATTGATGAGCGCGCCAACATCGGTCGATCGGGCCGTGACCACACCATCGAATGGTGCCACGATCCGCGTGAACCGCTTCAAGGCCTGAAACCGGTCCAGGTTGGCCTGCAAGGCGTTGACCACTGATAGCTTGGTGGTCAGGTCACCGCTCTTCTCCTCGGCTTCCTGGCGCGACACCGCATCATTGGCGAGCAGCGCTTGCCAGCGTTTGGCCGTGGTCGTTGCCAAGGCCGCATTGGCTTTGGCACTGGCCAGTTCTGCCTGGGCCTGCAGCAATTGCTGATCGAGGTCGGGTGTCTCAATCTCGGCCAGCAGCTGGCCCGTCTTGACGCGCCCTCCGATGTCGACATGCCAGCTCTTCAGGTAGCCACTCACCCTGGCGTAGATCGGTGCACGCGCGAAGGCCTCGATGCGCCCGGGTAGGTCCAATGTGGCCGAGGTGCCAGTGCGCGCTGGCGTGATCACCGCCACGCTGACGACCGCCTGGGCATCGGCGCGCTCGCGCAACTGGGCCGCCTCCGATTGGCGGGTGGTGATACCCGATATGACGACCCCGACGGCGATCAGCGCCATCATGACGGCGATCCATTGCAGCTTGCGGTGCGACACAGCGGGCCGCGCAGCGTCAGGCGACATGGTTCTCTCCAAAGACTGCTGAAGCGCGCTGGCCACGGCGGGCATGCACGAGACTGAAGACGACCGGCACGAACACCAGCGTCGCGAAGGTGGCGAGCACCAAGCCGCCGATCACCGCCCGGCCCAGCGGCGCGTTTTGCTCGCCGCCTTCGCCGAGGCCGAGTGCCATCGGCAGCATGCCGATGACCATCGCCAGCGCGGTCATCAGCACTGGGCGGAAGCGCACAAAGCCTGCGTCGAGCGCAGCGTCGATGGCCGCATGGGCAGCGTTGCCAAGTTGCTCCAGTCGCTCGCGCGCGAAGCTGATCACCAGCACGCTGTTGGCGGTGGCCACCCCCATGCACATGATCGCGCCGGTCAGTGCGGGTACCGACAAGGTGGTGTGGGTGGCGAACAGGATCCAGATGATGCCGGCCAGCGCCGCTGGCAGCGCGGAGATGATCACGAACGGGTCGCTCCAGGACTGGAAGTTCACGACGATCAGGAAATAGATCAGCACGATGGCACCAGCCAGGCCGAACAGCAAACCCGAGAAGGCTTTGTCCATCGTGCGGACCTGACCGAGCAGTACCACCGATGAGCCTTTGGGCACATCGGCTGCAGTCTCGGCCATGACGCGACGGATGTCATCGGCCACCGAACCGAGGTCTCGATCTTGCGGGGTGGCGTTGATCTGCACCATGGTTTGGATGTCGTATTGGCTGACCACTGCATTGCCTTTGTCACGGCTGAATTGCGCCAAGGCTCCCAACACCTGTGGCGTGCCGCCGGTCGCTCCACTGATCGGCAGGTTGGCGAGCGCCGACAGCGAATCGAGCTGGCGCTGAGGCGTCTGCATCACGATCGGATAGGACACACCATTGAGTGGGTTGAGCCAATAGGTGGGCGCGACCTGGCTGCTGCCGGCCAGGCTGACCACCAAGCTGTTGGTGACGTCGCGCGCGGTGAGCCCGAAGTCCTGGGCCCGCGTACGGTCGATGTCGACATTGAACACCGGGCGCTGGTTCGATTGCTGGATGCGCGCGTCGGCGACGCCGGGGATGCGGCGAATGGCCTTGAGCAACTTGTTGGCATAGGCGAAGTTCGCCTCGAGGTTGTTGCCACGTATCTGCAGATCGATGGGCGCCGGGGCGCCGAAGTTGAGGATCTGGCTGACGATGTCGGCGGGCGGAAACGAAAAGACGGTGTCAGGAAACTCTCTCGGCAGCCGTTCGCGCAGTTCGCGGACATAGTCGGCGGTCGGTCGATGATCCTTGCGCAGCGCAATCTGGACGTCGCCATCCTGGGTGCCGACGACGCCGGTGTTGTTGTAGGTTAGGTTGATGCTGCTGGGCGGCAGCCCGATGTTGTCGACCAGCGTGGCGATCTCCTGGCTCGGGATCACCCGACGGATCGCGTCCTCGATGCGGGCGAAGCGCGCGGCGGTTTCTTCGACCCTGGTGCCCACGGGCACGCGGGCATGCATCAGGATCTGGCCGCCATCGACTGAGGGGAAGAAATTGCTGCCCAGGTAAGGCAGCAGCGCGAAAGTTGCCAGCACGAAGGCCATGAATCCGGTGACGAAGGGCCAGCGATGGGTCATCGCCAGTCGCAGCAGGTCGCGGTAGTGCTCACGCAGGCTTTCGAAGCGCTCCTCGAAGGCGCGCTGAAACAGCAGCAGCGGATTGCGGGTCGAGGGCAACGCAGCGCGCGTGCCATGCATGTCGGTGTGTGGGGCATGCGGCCGCAGCAGATACTTCGACATCGTCGGCACCACGGTTCTAGACAGCACGAACGAGCAGATCATCGCGAACATCACGGCTTCGGCCATCGGCACGAACAAGAAGCGCGCCACGCCTTGCAGGAAGAACATCGGCACGAAGACGATGCAGATACACAGCAGCGAGACGAAGGCCGGGGTGACGATCTGGCGGGCGCCGTCCATGATCGCAGTCTCGACATCCTTGCCCTGCTCGAGGTGCCAGTTGATGTTCTCGATCGTCACGGTGGCATCGTCGACCAGGATGCCGACGGCCAGCGCCAAACCGCCCAAGGTCATGATGTTGAGTGTCTCGCCGAAAGCCGCCAAGCCGATCAATGCGCCCATGATGGACAGCGGAATCGACACGGCGATGATCACCGTCGACCGCCAACTGCCCAGGAACAGCAGGATCATCAGGCTGGTCAGCGCGGCGGCGATGATGCCTTCGACGGCCACGCCGCTGATCGCTGCCCGCACGAAGATCGACTGGTCGTTGATCGGTAGCACCGTCAGGTTTGCAGGCCAACCGCGCTTGAGTTCGACGAGTTTGTTGCGGATGCCGTCAACGATTGCCAGCGTCGAGGTGGCGCCGTTCTTGAGCACCGACATCAACACCGATCGGTTGCCGTCGACGTGGACGATGTTGGTCTGCGGTGAGTTGCCGTCATGCACGTTGGCGACATCGCCAATGGTCACCGTGCTGCCGCCCACCACCTTGATCGGCAACTTGTTCAGATCGTTGATCGCCGAGGGCGCGTTGTTGAGTTGGAGCGTGTACTCCAGGCTGTCGATCTTTTGAGTGCCAATCGGCACGATCAGGTTCTGCGCAGCCAGCGCACCGGCCACGTCTTGTGCCGACAGACCGCGTGCTTGCATCGCGGCGGTGTCGAGGTCGATCTGCACCAGGCGCTGTTTGCCGCCATAAGGCCAGGGAATGGCCGCGCCGGGCACCGTGACCAGTGGCGGTCGCACCATGTTCACGCCGAGGTCGAACAGGTTCTGCTCCGACAATCCCTTGCCCGACAGCGCCAACTGCAGGATCGGGACGGTCGAGGCGTTGTAGTTCAGGATCAGCGGCGGCGTGGTGCCAGGCGGCATTTGCCGCACGACCACCTGCGAGATCGCGGTGACCTGTGCGTTGGCGACCGCGATGTTGACGCCGGGCTGAAAAAAGATCTTGACGATACCGATGCCGGTATACGAATTGGCTTCGATGTGCTCGATGTCGTTGACCGTGGTGGTCAGTGAGCGCTGGTAGAGCGTGGCAATCCGCCCGGCCATCTGCTCGGGTGGCATGCCGGTGTACTGCCATGCCACCGCGATCACTGGAATCTTGATTTCCGGAAAGATGTCGGTCGGCGTTCTCAGCGCGGCCAGTGGGCCGACGATGAGCAGGAGGAGTGCGAGCACGACGAAGGTGTAGGGCCGTTGCAGCGCGATGCGGACGATGTCTACCAGCATGCGCAAGCCTCGTTTTGGAGGTCACCAACCGCAGCGTATGACCGATCTGCCGTGCTGAGGCCAACCGATGTCAAGGGCCTAGCGCGGCCTAGGCTGGCGCTGGCCCTCCACCGAGCGCTCCGCTGAGCTTCTTCGGACCATCGTGGACGTTGGTTGGCCAAGAAAGGCGGCATCAGATCTGTCAACCGGGCGGGTTTCGCCGGCATGTGGCGTTGGTGATCAAAGAATCGAACGTCATGGATGCAATCTTCAACGGGCAGGTCAGGCAGTTTGGTTCTATGCGTTAGTTTATGCGTTTGGGTCTTTGCCTGCGGCGCCTCGTGACGGTGAGGGTCTGCGCCGGCGCGGCGCTTGGGGCTCACAGCCCTGGAACTGCGCTCGCTGCGTGCCGCGTGACAGCGGCTACAAATTGAAAAAATAACCATCAAAAGAAGCGACCTATCTGGAGGAACTACAGCCAGGAGCCATTCCGCGGGTTGAGCCCGTCGCAAGTGGTGCAGGCTTTACGTGCCGGCCCCGGGGGCAGCGCGGCGGGTTAGGGTATAGTCTTATTTCGAGTTTGGAGTGCTTTCGGTGGGTGGGAACTACTGCTAAAAGTAGTCTAGATGGTGCTTATTCGAGGTTTGCTTTGATCGATCGGCAGCATCAAGTTTTTTGGCAAAGTCCAGTGGGCCCGTGGCTTCGGACTTGGGCGCTCGCAGCCTGTCTGGGAGCGTGGAGGGCGTGCTTCGCGGTTGGCCTGTACGGGTATGACCATGGTGCGCGATTTTTTTGACCGGATGTATTGATGCATCCACGCTACTGACCCACCATGGACCTGCAGCAGTACCTCCCTGTCATCCTGTTCATATTGGTTGGCGTGGGTGTCGGCATCGCCCCACAGTTGCTGGGCTTCTTGCTCGGACCGCAGCGTCCTGACGCTGCGAAGAACAGCCCCTACGAATGCGGCTTTGAGGCTTTTGATGACGCACGCATGAAGTTCGACGTGCGCTATTACCTCGTCGCGATTTTGTTCATTCTGTTCGACCTTGAGATCGCGTTTCTCTTTCCCTGGGCGGTGTCGCTTCGGGACATTGGCGCTGCGGGTTTCTGGGCGATGATGGGCTTTCTGACCATTTTGGTGGTGGGGTTCGTCTACGAGTGGAAGAAGGGCGCGTTGGACTGGGAATGACAGCGTTCGTTCGACCGGCGCGCAGACAAAGACACAAGGATCACCATGGGCATTGAAGGCGTTCTTAAAGAAGGCTTTGTTACCACCTCGGTGGACAAATTGATCAACTGGTCGAAGACCGGTTCGCTATGGCCGATGACCTTTGGTCTGGCCTGTTGCGCGGTGGAGATGATGCATGCCGGGGCGGCGCGCTACGACATCGATCGATTCGGCATGTTGTTCCGGCCCAGCCCAAGGCAGAGCGATTTGATGATCGTCGCTGGTACCTTGTGCAACAAGATGGGCCCAGCGCTGCGCAAGGTCTATGACCAGATGGCTGAGCCGCGCTGGGTGTTGAGCATGGGTTCCTGCGCCAACGGCGGTGGCTACTACCACTACAGCTATTCGGTCGTTCGCGGTTGCGACCGCATCGTGCCGGTGGACGTCTATGTGCCGGGCTGTCCGCCCACCGCCGAGGCGTTGCTCTATGGCATTCTGCAGCTGCAGGCCAAGATTCGGCGCGAAAACACGATTGCGCGAGCCTGAAATGACGCAACGACTCGACAAGCTGCAAGCAGCACTGGAAACAGCGCTCGGCGACAAGATCAAAGCCTTCAAACGCGAGCTGGGGGAAATCACGCTGACAGTGACGGCCGCAGACTATCTTGCGGTGGCGAGGACCTTGCGTGACGATGCTTCGCTCAAATTCGAGCAGTTGATCGACCTGTGCGGCATTGACTACAGTAGCTGGAAGGACAGGCCCTGGGACTCGCCGCGTTATTGCGCCGTCTCTCACTTGCTCAGCGTCAGCTTGAATTGGCGGGTTCGGTTGAGCGTGTTTGCGCCCGATGACGATTTGCCGGTGTTGGACTCGCTGACTGGGTTGTGGTCCTCCGCGAACTGGTTCGAGCGCGAAGCCTTTGACATGCTCGGCATGATCTTTGATGGTCATGTCGACCTTCGGCGCATCCTCACCGATTACGGTTTTATTGGACACCCGATGCGCAAGGACTTTCCGGTTTCTGGTCATGTGGAAATGCGCTACGACGCCGAGAAGAAACGCGTGATCTACCAGCCCGTCAGCATTGAGCCGCGCGAGATCACGCCACGAATCATCCGCGAAGACCACTATGGCGGGCTGCACTGACCATGGCTGAGATCAAGAACTACACCCTCAATTTCGGGCCCCAGCATCCGGCTGCCCATGGAGTTTTGCGCCTGGTGCTCGAACTCGACGGCGAGGTGATCCAACGCGCCGACCCACACATCGGCCTGTTACACCGTGCCACCGAGAAACTGGCCGAGAGCAAGACTTACATTCAGTCTTTGCCCTACATGGACCGTCTCGACTATGTGTCGATGATGTGCAATGAGCATGCTTATTGTCTGGCCATTGAGCGTCTGATGGGCATTGAGGTGCCGGAGCGCGCGCAGTACATCCGGGTGATGTTCGCTGAACTGACGCGTCTGCTCAATCACTTGCTGTGGCTGGGGGCTCACGGCATCGATTGCGGTGCGATGAACATCCTCATCTACTGCTTCCGTGAGCGCGAAGACATCTTCGACATGTACGAAGCGGTCTCAGGGGCGCGAATGCACGCGGCCTATTTCCGACCCGGTGGTGTCTACCGTGACCTGCCTGATTCGATGGCGCAGTACAAAGCATCGAAGATTCGCAATGCGCGTGCCATTGGCGAGTTGAACCAAAACCGGCAGGGTTCGCTACTGGACTTCATCGACGACTTTTGCGCCCGCTTTCCGGGCCGGGTCGATGAGTACGAAACCCTGCTGACCGACAACCGCATCTGGAAGCAGCGGACCGTGGGGATTGGCGTGGTCACGCCAGAACGAGCGCTGAACCTCGGTTTCACGGGCCCGATGTTGCGTGGATCGGGCATCGCCTGGGACCTTCGCAAAACCCAGCCCTATGACGTCTATGGCCGGATGGATTTCGACATTCCGCTGGGTGTCAACGGTGACACCTATGACCGCTACTTGGTGCGCATCGAGGAGATGCGGCAAGCCAATCGCATCATTCAGCAATGTTCGGCTTGGTTGCGCGCGCACCCGGGACCGGTGATCACTGACAACCACAAGGTTGCAGCGCCGCCGCGGGTCGACATGAAGGGCAACATGGAGGAGTTGATCCACCACTTCAAGCTCTTCACTGAAGGCTTCCACGTGCCTGAGGGCGAGGCTTACGCTTCGGTCGAGCATCCCAAGGGTGAGTTCGGCATTTACATCGTCAGTGACGGCGCCAACAAGCCCTATCGCCTGAAAATTCGGCCACCAGGCTTTTCGCATCTGGCCGCGCTGGACGAGATGGCGCGCGGCCACATGATCGCCGACGCCGTCGCGATCATTGGCACCATGGACATCGTGTTTGGCGAGATCGATCGATGACTCTGTCTGAATTCAGCAAGGCGCCCAGCGCCATCCTGTCCGATGCGACGGCCGCAAGGTTTGCGCGCGAAGTCGCCAAGTATCCGGCTGACCAGAAGCAGTCTGCGGTGATGGCCTGTCTGGCCATCCTGCAGCAGGAACTGGGCTGGGTCTCTTCCGAGTCCGAGGCCGCGGTGGCGTCTTATTTGGGCATGGCGCCGATGGCGGTTCGCGAGGTCAGCACCTTCTACAACATGTTCAACCAGCAACCGGTGGGCCAGTTCAAGCTCAACGTCTGCACCAACCTGCCGTGCCAGTTGCGCGATGGCCAAAAGGCGCTCGATCACCTGTGCCACAAGCTCGGCATTGAGCCCGGTGGCACGACGGCCGATGGCCTTTTCACGGTGCAGCCCTGTGAGTGCCTGGGGGCTTGCGCCGACGCGCCGGTGATGCTGGTCAACGACCGCCAGATGATCAGCTTCATGAGTCACGAACGACTCGACGAGCTGGTCGACACCTTGAAGGCACAGGCCCGATGAGCGCGCAGATGTTGGACCTCTCTAAATTCCAGGCCAAAGGCCTGGAGACTTGTTTCCACGATCGGCATATCGGCGCACAGATCTATGCTGGTCTCGACGGTAACAATTGGCGGCTTGCGGATTACGAAGCCCGTGGCGGTTACCAAGCACTGCGCAAGATCTTGGCCACGAACGCAGACGCCAGCGCGGGCATGACGCCGGATCAGGTGGTGGCGGAGGTGAAGGGTTCCGGTCTGCGAGGCCGTGGCGGTGCTGGGTTTCCAACCGGCCTGAAGTGGAGCTTCATGCCGCGCGCACTGCCGATTCAAAAGTACTTGGTGTGCAACAGCGACGAGGGTGAGCCGGGCACCTGCAAGGACCGGGACATCCTGTCCTACAACCCGCACATCGTCATTGAAGGCATGATCATTGCAGCCTATGCCATGGGCATTTCGGTGGGCTACAACTACATTCATGGCGAGATCTTTTCGGCCTACGATCGTTTCGAACAGGCTTTGGAAGAGGCGCGTGCGGCCGGTTATCTGGGCGATCACATCCTGGGCAGCAAGCACAGTTTTCAGCTCCATGCGTTTCACGGTTTCGGCGCCTATATCTGCGGCGAGGAAACTGCGTTGCTCGAGTCGCTGGAGGGCAAGAAAGGGCAGCCTCGCTTCAAGCCGCCATTCCCGGCCAGCTTTGGGCTCTATGGCAAGCCGACCACGATCAACAACACCGAGACTTTTGCCGCGGTGCCGTGGATCATCCGTCATGGCGGCCCGGCCTACCTTGAATGCGGCAAACCCAACAACGGCGGCACCAAGATTTTTTCTGTGGTCGGTGATGTCGAGCGACCTGGCAATTACGAAATCCCGTTGGGCACGCCATTCGCCAAGATTCTGGAACTCGCGGGTGGCGTTCGGGGTGGCCGCAAGCTCAAAGCGGTGATTCCTGGCGGATCTTCGGCGCCTGTGTTGCCAGCAACCGTCATGATGGACTGCACGATGGACTACGACGCGATCTCCAAGGCGGGATCGATGCTGGGTTCTGGCGCTGTGATCGTGATGGACGAGACCCGCTGCATGGTCAAGAGTTTGTTGCGCCTGTCGTATTTCTACAGCCACGAATCTTGCGGCCAATGCACGCCTTGCCGCGAGGGCACGGGCTGGCTGTGGCGCTTGGTCAACCGAATCGAGCATGGGCAGGGCAAGGCCGATGATTTGGCGCTGCTCGACTCGGTGGCGGAAAACATCATGGGCCGCACGATCTGCGCATTGGGCGACGCTGCAGCCATGCCGGTGCGAGGCATGCTCAAGCACTTCCGCGAAGAGTTTGTGCATCACGTCGAACACAAGACCTGCATGGTCCCGGCCTACGTCTGAGAACCGCCATGATTGAAATCGAACTCGACGGTAAAAAGGTCAGTGTCTCGCCAGGCAGCATGGTGATGCATGCAGCAGATGCCGCCGGCGTCACCATTCCGCATTTCTGCTACCACAAGAAGCTCAGCATTGCGGCCAACTGTCGCATGTGCTTGGTTGACATCGAGAAAGCCCCGAAGCCGATGCCGGCTTGCGCCACGCCGGTGACCCAGGGCATGGTGGTGCACACCAAGACCGAGAAGGTGATCAAGGCGCAGAAGTCGGTGATGGAATTTCTGCTGATCAACCATCCGCTCGACTGCCCGATTTGCGATCAAGGTGGCGAATGCCAGTTGCAGGATTTGGCGATGGGCTATGGCGGTGGGGCCTCGCGTTATCACGAAGAAAAGCGCGTCGTCTTCCACAAGAACGTCGGTCCACTGATCTCGATGCAAGAGATGAGCCGCTGCATTCACTGCACCCGATGTGTTCGCTTCGGCCAGGAAGTCGCCGGCGTGATGGAACTCGGCATGCAGCACCGAGGTGAGCACAGCGAGATCACCACCTTTGTCGGTCAAACCATCGACAGCGAATTGTCGGGCAACATGATCGACATCTGTCCGGTCGGTGCGCTCACCAGCAAGCCCTTCCGCTATGCAGCCCGCACCTGGGAGTTGTCTCGGCGCAAGAGCATCAGCCCGCACGACTCTACAGGTACGAACCTGGTCGTCCAGGTCAAAGCGAACAAAGTGCTGCGTGTCGTACCGCTTGAAAACGAAGATGTCAACGAATGCTGGATTGCCGACCGAGACCGCTTCAGCTACGAAGCGCTGAACAGCGATCAGCGCTTGCACAGCCCGATGATCAAGCAGGACGGTCAATGGCGCTCGGTCGATTGGAATGTCGCGCTGGCCTACGTGGCCGACGGCTTGAGGCGAATCAAGGCGGAGCATGGCGTGATGGGCATTGGTGCATTGGCCTCGGCCCATCGCACGGTTGAAGAACTGCATTTGCTGGGCCAACTGGTACGCGGTCTGGGCAGCGAGAGCATTGACTTCCGTACCCGGCACGCCGACTTTGCCAATGCCGCGCCGCTGGGCCGTGCGCAATGGTTGGGGATGCCGATTGCATCGCTGTCGACCTTGGACCGGGCGTTCGTGATCGGCAGTTTTTTGCGCAAGGACCATCCCTTGTTCGCGCTGCGACTGCGCCAGTCGGTGCGCCAAGGTGGGCTGTTGATGAGCCTGAATGCTGCGCACGATGACTGGGCCATGCCACTTGCCGCCACCATCACCGCAGCGCCGCAAGACTGGGTTCAGGTCTTGGCCGATGTGGCGGGCTACATCGCCAGCGCAAATGCTGTGACCGCGCCAGCCCAGGCGCAGGTCAATCAACACGCCGAAAGAATTGCCCAGGCCCTGATGTCGGGCGAGCACAAGGCTTTGCTGTTGGGCAATTCGGCAGCCCAGCATCCTCAGGCCGCCACGCTACTGGCACTGTCGCAGTGGATTGCAGCCCAAACGAGCGCTTCGGTCGGTTACCTCACGGCCGATGCGAACACCGTGGGGGCACAGTTGGTCAAAGCCATGCCGGGCGCGGGCGGCCTCAATGCTGGCCAGATGCTCAGCCGTCCGATGAAGGCCCTTTTGCTGCTCGATGTCGAGCCCATGTACGACGCTGCGGACAGCGCAGCGGCGCAGGCGGCACTGGCGGGCTCGGGCTTGGTGGTGGCACTGACATCGTTCAAGGATGCCGTGCTGGACCATGCCGATGTGCTCTTGCCCATCGCTGCCTTCACCGAAACTGCCGGCAGCTTTGTCAACGCCGAGGGCAGGGTGCAGAGCTTCCACGGTGTGGTCCAACCCGTCGGCGAGAGCCGACCGGCCTGGAAGGTCTTGCGCGTTTTGGGCAATTTGCTCGATCTGCCGGGTTTCAAGCAGGAAAGTGCCGAGCAAGTTCGAGACGAAGCATTGGGCGACCTGAGCGCTGTGGCCGGCCGTCTCGACAACAGTTGCACGGCTTCGATGGTCGCGCAGGCGCCTGCTGCTGGCTTGCAGCGCCTGGCCGATGTGCCGATCTACGCTGCGGATGCGCTGGTGCGGCGAGCCGCGTCGCTGCAGCGAACGGCTGATGCTCAAGCACCGATGGCGAGCCTGCCCAGCGTGCTGTGGCAACAACTGGGTTTGCAAGCGGGCGATCTGGTGCGCGTCTCGCAAGGGGCTGCCAGCGTGCTGTTGCCGGCGCAGCCAGACGCCAGCCTGGCGGCCAACGTGGTCCGCGTGCCTGCTGGCCACAGCGACACGGCAGCGCTGGGTTCGATGTTCGGCGCGATCACGGTTGAGTCGGTGCATGAACGCATGGCCGAGAAGGTCTGATGATGATCAATGACTTCAACCAATTCGGTGCATCGCTGTTCAGCGGCCCGGTCTGGCCCACGGTCTGGCTGGTGATCTGGAGCCTGATCAAGATCATTGCGGTGGTCGCGCCGCTGATGATCTGCGTGGCCTATCTGACCCTGTGGGAACGCAAGGCCATCGGTTGGACGCAGGTGCGGCCTGGCCCGAACCGGGTGGGCCCGTTCGGACTGCTGACGCCCATCGCAGATGCGGTGAAGCTGATCTTCAAGGAGATCATCCGGCCGACCGCCGCACACAAGGGCCTGTTCTTCCTCGGCCCGATCATGACCATCATGCCGGCACTGGCCGCCTGGGCGGTCGTGCCTTTTGGTCCGGAGGTGGCGCTCGCCAACATCAACGCGGGTCTGCTGTTCCTCATGGCGATTACCTCGCTCGAGGTCTATGGCGTGATCATCGCGGGTTGGGCGTCGAACTCGAAGTATGCTTTTCTGGGCGCGTTGCGGGCTTCAGCACAGATGGTGAGCTACGAAATCGCGATGGGCTTTGCGCTGGTGATCGTGCTGATGGTCGCAGGCTCGATGAACATGAGCGACATCGTGATGAGTCAGAGCAAAGGCATGATGGCCAGCGCCGGACTGGGGTTGCTGTCTTGGAATTGGCTGCCACTGTTCCCGGTGTTCATCGTCTACTTTATCGCCGGTTTGGCAGAGACCAACCGTCACCCGTTCGACGTGGTTGAAGGTGAATCCGAGATCGTCGCCGGCCACATGATCGAGTACTCGGGCATGTCGTTTGCGATGTTCTTCTTGGCTGAATACGCCAACATGATCTTGATTGCTGCGTTAGCCTCCACTATGTTCTTAGGTGGTTGGTTGCCAATTGTTGATTTGCCGATCCT
>CANFPU010000091.1 GCA_947448955.1 Burkholderiales bacterium | reverse complement strand
GCTGCCAGTTCAGCATGGCTCGGAGGCATATGCCATGCGTCAACTCGGCGCTACGAAAGTCCCGGTGAATCAGTTCTACGATCAACCGCTTTCACACCGTATCGCTGTAGTAGATGATCCGAGTCCCGTCTGCATCGAAGTCGAACGGCACCACCAACAGCGGGGCCATCGCCTCAACCAGGCGGGCACGCTCGCTTTCTCTGCACCACATCAGCATGAAACCGCCACCACCTGCGCCCAACAGTTTGCCGCCCAGCGCGCCGGCAGCCATGCCGCGATCGTACGCGCCATTGATATCGTCGTCGGTCACCCCGGAAAATGCGCGCTTGCGCAACCAGGTTTCATGAAGCAATCGGCCGAAGCCGTCGAGATCAGGAGAATGAAGTAGTTTCAAGCCTTCCTCAACTGAGGCACCAATGAAGCGGAGGTTCTCGCGAATGACCGCTTTATTCACATCCCGCGCCACAGACACGCCAGCACTAAGGCGCTGCTTTGGCACGTAGCACAGCACCATCCTCTCGCGCATGGCCTCGCGCAGGGCGCGTGTCAGCGGGTAGGGGTGTACTGCGAATTCGCTGTTGCCGAAGAATCGAATGTGGTTCATGCCGCCGTACGCGGCGGCAATCTGGTCTTGGTAACCACCGGCCTCGTCCAGGACATTACGTTCCCAATTGATCACTCGCTCAGCGAGTTCCTTCTTCGAGGCAGTGCGTCCGTCCATTGCCGTTAAGCAAGAAGCCAATCCAACGCCGAATGACGAACTGCTGCCCAGTCCGCTGTTGGCTGGCAGGTCGGCATCGTAGTGGACTTCGATGCAGTTGCGTTTGAATTCCTGCAGCGCGACCCGAATCAGTGGATGCTGAATCTCGTCCAGCGAACTACAGGTTTCCATACGTGAATAGGCCAGTCGAACTGAATGGCTGAAGAACGGTGGAAGCTTGCGTGCAGTGACATAGCAATACTTGTCGATCGTGGTCGACAGCACTTGTCCACCCTCTTCACGAAAGTAGCCGGGGATGTCCGTGCCACCGCCGAAGAATGAAATGCGAAACGGTGTTCGGGTGATGATCATGCGAGCCGCCCTCAGCGACTAAGGAATCGTTCACCGCGAGCGATGCGCTCACGCCAATAGTCGAGCAGGTCGCGCATCGTTGTTTCGAACGGGACCCTAGGTTTCCAGCCGGTGTGCGCCGTGAACTTGCTGGTGTCGGGGACCTGCAGGTCGGCGTCGATCGGACGCAGGCGCTCAGGGTCGGTCTCGACTCGAATGTCCTTGACGGTGGAGTATGAGATCAGCGTATCGAGCATTTCTCGCACCGTGCAGGTATGTGTGCCGCCGATGTTGTAGTACTCGCCAGCGATGGGGTTCACGGTCACCAGGGTGTAATACGCATCCACGGCATCGCGCACGTCGGCAAATGTGCGCAGAGAGTCGAGGTTGCCGGTCTTCACAACCGCCGGCATCAAGCCGGCTTCGATCATCGCGATCTGCTTGGCAAACGTAGACTCAGCGAACACATCGCCGCGGCGCGGGCCGGTGTGGGTGAACATCCGCGTCGAGATGGATTTCAGGCCGTAGGCCTCGCCGTAATAGCGGCCAATCAAATCGGTACCGACCTTGGATATTGCATACGGTGACGCTGGATGAAAAGTCACGTCCTCATCGATCGGTGTCTTTTCTTTCGGCACGCGGCCAAACACCTCTGACGAGGCGCAAACGTGCACCACGGGGTCATCCAACTTGGCGCGATAGATCACTTCCAGCAGCCGTGCAGTTCCCAGAATATTGGTATTCAAGGTGTCGAGCGGTGCGTCAAAACTGGTGCGCGGGTAGCTTTGCGCAGCGAGGTGGAACACGTAGTCGGGTCGACAACTCTCCACCACATGCTGAAGCGAGATGTAGTCGTTCAAATCGCCATAGAGCAGGTGGATGCGGTCTTTGCCTTCGATGCGAGGCACCAGATGTTGAATGTTGTCGAACGGACTGCGCCAGCGACACATGCCATAGATTTCCCAGTCGGTGTGTTCGAGCAAGTAGTCCGCAAGGTGCGAGCCGACCATGCCGGTCAGCCCAGTGATCAGCGCACGTTTTCTAGCCATGGGGTCATTTCTCAAGAATAGGAATTTGAATGCTTCGGTGTTGCCAACAAGCGAGGCAGAACGAAGTGGTGCACTGCCTCAAGCAGATCGTCGTGACCGGGGTCGAATAGCGCGCCGCTGACACCACAAGCTTCGCCAGCCTGAAGATCGGAGCGCTTGTCGCCAAGCAACAAGCAGCGTTGCGGGTCCAATTGCCAGTCCGCGATGGCCTGGCGCACCATGCCCGGCTTTGGTTTGCGGCAATCGCAATCCGTCTTTAGGTCGCCTAGACCTTCAGTCGGATGGTGCGGACAGTGGTACCAGCCGTCCAGGTGGGCGCCTTCAGCGCGTAACTGATCGTTGATCCATGCCATGAAGGCCTGGAACTGCAGCTCGGTGTAATACCCGCGCGAGATGCCTGCTTGGTTCGTCAGTACCAGGACCAGCAGGCCTGCGTCGTTGGCAGCCTTCACAGCGGCCACAGCGCCGCGCGTCCATTCAAAGCGATCGGGGCTACAGACGTAACCGTGGTTGATGTTGAGCACACCGTCTCGGTCAAGCAAGAGTGCCGGCTTACGCTGCCAAGCCGGTACGCTGATCTGCGCATCGTCCAGCGTCTCGGGCAGGCCAATATCGATGAAGAAACCGCCATAGGCCTTGCCGGCCAATAGACCTGCCTCAGCCAGTGGCGTGAAGACATCCTTCTCCAACGAACAGGCAGGCGCAGGTATGCGGTTCACGATCTCGCGCTTGAGCAGTGCAACGCCGCCGCTGATGAGGCCAGGCTGCGCTGCCTGCTTTTCCGCGAACCGCCTCACCGTCATCCCGTCGAGTACCACTTCGCCGTAGCGTGAGACATCATCCACTTTGCGCAAAGCAAGGCACCCAAGGGCATCGCTACGCGCTGCGGCAAGTGCTAGGTCTAGCACATTGAAATCAAACATCGTGTCGCCGTTGAGGAACAGAAAGCGCTCTTGCAGCAGCGGCGCGCACAGCGCCAGCGCCCCGCCCGTTCCGGCTGGCGAGTCTTCTTGCACATACCGAACGGACAGTCCGAAGTGCTTGCCATCGCCGAAGTGATCGACGATCACATCAGACAAATGTCCAACGGACAGGACGATGTCCGTCACCCCATGCCGCTTCAGATTCCACAGCAGGTACTCAAGCATGGGCCGTCCGCCTACCGGCTGCATGGGCTTAGGTATGCCCATAGAACGTTCCCCCAGCCGGGTTCCCAGTCCCCCGGCGAGGATGATGGCCTGCCTGACCACCGGATTCAGCGCTCGCGCGCTTCAGCGCGATGGCTGCGGAACCAATCTACGGTTCGAGCGACACCGTCAGCGAATCCGGTCTTTGGAGACCAGCCGAGGCGGGTCATCTTCGATGAATCGAACATCCGCTGCATTTGGCCAGCCGGCAGCGACGTGTCGAAGGTGACCTTGCCCGAAAATCCACTCGCGTCTTTGACAGCGAAAGCCAGGTCGAGCACCGAGGTAAGTTCGGCTGTGGCGACATTGACAACGCCTTGCTCACCTGATTCGGTCAGCAGAAGCATCGCATCGAGGCAATCGTCGATGTAGAGAAAATCCCTGCGCGCGCTGCCGTCACCCCAGATTGCAACTTCTGGCGCATTGCTTTCTACGGCATCACAAAAGCGGCGGATCAGCCCGGGCACGACATGTGAATTTTTGGGGTGGTAGTTGTCATGCGGGCCGTAGATGTTTGCCGGCAGGCAGTACACATAGGGCAGCTGCCGCGATTCGGCCAGTGCTTGCAGGTGAACAAGCAGCCCTCGCTTGGCGTAGGCGTAGGCGTCGTTTGTGACTTCGGGAACGCCATCCAGGAAGTCTGCTTCATGCAATGTTTCTGATTCAAGGCGCTTGGGGTAAGCGCAGCCAGTGCCCATTGTGAACACATAGCGCACGTCGCCCGCCGCGCAAGCGCTCACTACGTGTGTATTGATCAACACGTTGTCAGTGTAAAAGTCGACTTTGTAGTTGGAGTTCGCAAATATGCCTCCTACTTTGGCAGCCAGGTGGTACACCACAGTCGGACGAAATTCAAGGAATAGTTTTTCCACCACGGATTGGCTGCGCAAATCTCGTTCGCTGCCAGTGGCCAAGACTTCGTAGCCCAGCGCGCGAAGGCGGTTGCTGAGATTGGTGCCGATCAGACCGGTGCCGCCGGTGACGAGGATTCGGTCGCTGGAGTTCAGGGTGGTCATCGCGTCAAGCCCATGGGTTCAGTTGCGCCCCGAAGTGGTTTCGGTGCTTTGTGCATAGTTGCGCGGGAACAGGTGACGCTCAACCAGCTCGATCAAGATGTGGATGACTTTGATGTGTAACTCCTGCACTCGGTCCGCGTACTTTCCCACTGGTGTACACACGTCAATGTCTGCCAGCTTTCCCAGAGCTGAGTTCGGTCGCCCGGTAAGAGTAATGATCTTCATGCCGTTTGCTCTGGCATGTTCAGCGGCCTTGATGACGTTGGCGCTTTTGCCGCTGGTGCTGATTCCCAGTAGAACGTCACCGGGCTTCGCCTGCGCCTCTAGGTAGCGTGAGAAAACGAACTCATAGCCGTAGTCATTGCCCACGCAACTGAGATGGCCGGGATCGGAAATTGCGATCGCTGGTAGGCCTTTGCGGTCATCTCGATAACGGCCAGAGAGTTCCTCGGCGAAATGGATCGAGTCGCACATCGATCCACCGTTACCGCAGGAAAATACGCGTGCTCCGTTGTGAATAGCCGTTGAAAGAATGCTGCCTGCATTGGCGATGATTTGCACGCGATTGCTGTCAGCCAAGATCCCGCTGATCGCTTCGCTGGCAACCGTCAGGGAATTTATGACATGAGATGTGTTGCTCAATTTTGGCTACTTGAAAGGTTTACGTTGAATTGCGATCATTTGCTAAACGAACCACAAGTTTTGTCTTGCGCTCGTGCATTTGGCGGGTCGGCACGCGTGACCTAGAATTGGGTAAAAAATCACTCCAGGAATTTTTAATTCTTGTTTAATGATTGACATATGAGATGTCTATGCGATGAGAAAAATAGTTTTCCACCAGAGAAATTGAGGTAGTCATGGCAGACAAATTATTGATTTTTTAGAGGTTTAGAACGTTACGAGATCATGTACCAACGCCGTATCAGCTTACTTCTTCTCGGTACTGCCGGAACGAGACAATTCGATGAATAATTCACTGGAAAAGCATTGAAGTTATGAGCCGCGCAGCGAACCGAGTCAAGCCTGACCTGGCGTTGACATTTGCTACAGCACAGGGGGCAATGGGATTTCAATGAACACACCGATCAGCAGCAAGGCCTCTGAGCCCTGGGCCGCCAGTTGCTGCGCCAACACCGACGGGCACCGCGGGCGGAAGGCAGGCTAGCAGTGCAAAGTGGCCATCATCGGGACGGCGGGCTTGTTGGTGCGGGCCAAACTGGCCGGCGCGGTCGACAAGGTCAGGCCGCTGTTGCTGGCGCTGCGCGATGATGGCAATTTCCTGAACGACCGCTTGTTCGAGGCAGTGCTCGCGCAGTCAGGCGAATAGTGATGCAGCCCTAAAGTGCGCTGTTTGGGACATGAGGCGATTTCAAGAAGCGGCTCAACGAGAACCTGTAAGGCAACATCTTCTTGTCAACGAGTGAATTGCACAGGACGTTTGCTGATCCGTTTGCCAAGAAGGATCGGGCCAATATTGATGCGAATGAGCTCGCTGGTTTCAGGAAGCTCGAGCAGGCCTACGGTCAAATGACAGACGCCGAGTCGGCGTTTGCTTTGAGTCAACCTGGCCTTCTATCGTGACATTCAGGTTCCGTTCGTCTCGCCAAAGTGCGTTGCCCGAAAAACCCCGTCGATTTGGGGTCGACTGGCGACTTTGACACCCAAGCTGTGATTAGGGTCCGCCCCTCACTCTCGGAAGTCGGACGCGGACTTGATTTACGTGAACTCACTGAAGCCCTAGCCCATTTACAAACACCGGGTTCGTCAACCTCAACGGAGAACCTTATGAACATGCGCTCCAGTTTGTGCCGCGCCCTGACGCGCATCGCGTTGGTCGCCGCTGCCGGGCTGTTGGTAACCGCCCAAGCCTCGGCCGAGGTGCCACCGGCCCGGTGGTCATCGCTGTCGTTGACTTTCTTGCAGCCAGCGGGTGTCGTTGGCCCCAGCGACAGCATTGATGTCTGGCTGCGCTTCGCCAACACCGATCTGACCGCAGCGTTCACGGTCGACAACAATCTGCCCAACGGCGGGCTGAACCCGGCCGACCTGCCAACGCAAGGCTGGGGCACCGATGCCGGTGGCACGCCCTTCTACGCTGACTTTGCCAGCTATTCGAAATTCTCTCTGGCGACCTGGTTTGGTTGCAGTGGCAATTTCACGAAAAGCTGCACCGATGGCCCACCCTACAGCTTCACTTTTGCGTCGGGCATTCCGTTAGCTGTTCCGTTCTCGCTGGCGCCAGGCCAGACGCTCGACTACCTGCATGGCAGCTTCATACCGAGCGCCGGCCCCGTTGCTGCAGGCGACTACTACTTCTACCGCTCGTTGATCTCGATCGACGTGAACGGGCTTGATGCCGCGGGCAACGACCTCAGGCAACTTGCGTGGCTGACGCAGACCTGCAACGGTGATTCAGTGGCCGCTTGCGCGAATCAAAGCTACTTCACCCGCACGGTCGGGGCTGTACCTGAACCTAGCACCTACATGATGATGGCGCTGGGCCTGGTCATCATGGGTTGGCAACTGCGGCGCCGGCGCTGACATTTACCGCGCAACCCGAAACTGTTCGGCACCAGTGAAGTTTGCAGTCCGCATGAAAGTGCGGACACTCCTCCTGACAGTCGTCCGGTGCCACGTACACCGATGTTGCTGCGGACGGCGCTGCCGCTGCCCACCTGGTGGTCAAGCGCGTGCTGTTTGCTTTGGCGCTGCTGCCTGCGCAACCCGGTCTGGGTCGGCCAGGGCGCGTCCCGGGGCACGCGCGAACGGGTGATGCTGAAGACGCGCTACTTCGTGTCGTATCGAGTGCGCGGCGCCGTCATCGAGCGTTTCGGCGCGGGTGTTCCAGACCTCAAGGCGATGGCCTGACCGTTGGTGAGGCGGCCTATCGAGGCGGCCCATCGTGGCTGCCTTTGGCTCATGGTCGCAGGGTCGCCGCAGCAGCCTCTGGCATGGCCTGCGTGACATGCATGCCCGGGATGCGGCCTGAGTTCCAGCGGCCCCCGATCGCTCGCTCGATCTGTGCGGCCAACTGCAGCAGCAGGCCGTCATTGGCCTGGCGGGCTTGCGCCTGGATGCCCAGCGGCAGGCCGTTGTCTTGCGTGGCCAGCGGCAAAGAAATGCCGGGGATGCCGCACAGGTTGGTCAGCGGCGTGTAGGCAAAGTTGCGCCACAGTTTGTCGAACCAATCGAGCACCGATGGGTTGTCGCTGAGGGTCAGGTTTTGCAGGGTGCCCAGCTTGGGCGTGGGCAGCGCGGTGATCGGCGTCAGGATGATGTCCCAGGCCTCGAAGAACTCACCGAAGGCGCGCGAGGTGGTGTTGAAGACGCTCTGCATCTTTGCCCGCTCGGTGTAGCTGGTCTGCAGGCCGGCCTCCCAGATCTTGATGTTGATCGGCTCGATCAGGTCGGCGGGAGGGCGCGCCAGACCCGCCGACGCGAGCAGGCCGGAGATGGTCTGTGCAAAGTTGCTGATGTAGCAGGTGGTCTGGGCGGCGAAGGCCGCTCGAAAGTCGACCGCTGGCTCGGCCCATTCAACATGGTGACCTAACCCTTCCAGGAAGCGTCCGACGCGCGCCAGCTCGGCCACGTAGTGCGGCACCGCGTGGTAGTCGCCCCACTCGTGCGACAGCGCAATGCGCAGCGGCCCTGGGTCGCGCTGGATCAGCTGGCTGTAGGGCTCAGCGGGCATCCAGTAGGGCATGAACTCGCCGGGTGCGCCGCCGCGGCAGTGATCGACAAATGCGGCGGTGTCGCGGACGCTTCGGCTTTGACAGCCCTGGGTTGAGACGAGCCCGCTCAGGTCTGACATCTTGGGCGCGATCGAGAACACGCCGCGTGAGGCTTTGAGCCCGATGTTGCCGTTGGCACCAGCAGGGATTCGGATCGACCCGCCACCATCGGTGGCATGCGACAGCGGCAGCACGCCGGCGGCGACGACCGCCGCGGTGCCGGCCGATGAGCCCAGCGTGGTGTAGGCCAGATCCCAGGGGTTGCGCGTGACGTAGACCGCAGGGTTTTCAGCGGACGAGCAGACGCCGAATTCTGGCGTCGTGGTCCGCCCGATCAGATTCAGCCCAGCTTGGCGCATCTTCTGAGCGAGAAAGCTGTCTTCGGCTGACCGGTTGCCGCGCATGAACAGCGAGCCCATCTCTTGCAGCCGGTCTTTGAGCGTCGGGCCAAGGTCCTTGACCAGAAACGGCACGCCGGCAAAAAAGCCGTCCGGTCGGGTACCGGCCTTGAACGGGTCGGCCACGGCGTCGTCAAAGACTTCAACCACCGCGCTGAGCATCGGATTGACCCGCGCAACCCCGGCGGCGGCCTGAGCGGCCAATTCGGCAGCGGTCACCTCACCCTTGCGTGTCCGCTCGGCCAGCGCCACGCCGTCGTGGGCGGCCCACTCATCCCAACTCATCGCCAATGTCATGTCGCTTGATCCTTGAACTGCTGTTGTGGACGCGGCCCCGCAACGGGCATCAACGCCTTGGCCTGGGGCCGCGTCAGAGCCTCGGCATTTGCGCAGCAGCCGAGGTGGCCCGCTGCCAGGTTGGCCGCCGCAGGCAGTCTACGTTGCGCCACTTGGGCCGGTCAGTCCACAGCCTGCAGTCGTTGGCGCATGCATACCGCCTGATATGGATTTGCGAATGCGGGTAAAGTGCTTGAGACACCTTACTTTGATCCAGGAGACTTTGATGAAAAGAAAGATTGCCATGGCTGTTCTAACCGTTGCTAGTGCCACTTCGCAAGCTTCGGATCGGTTCCCGATCCTGACCCAGGAGCAGCTGACAGCCGATCAAGCCAAGCTCGTCAAGCAGTTGCTGGCCGGTCCGCGTGGCGGTGGCGACAACAGCGCCGCTGCGGTGACCAACCTGATGACCAACGGGCCATTCAATGCCTGGGCGCGCAGCCCGGACCTGGGCGACCGGTTGCAGAAGGTGGGCGAGTACATCCGCTTCAACACCTCCATCCCGTTGCGTCTGAACGAGTTCGCGATCCTGATCACCGCCCGGCATTGGACCTCTCAGTACGAGTGGTATGCGCACCTGCCACTGGGGCTGAAGGCCGGACTTGACCCGAAGGTTGCTGCCGAATTGGCGCAGAACCAGCGCCCGTCCGACATGCGCGACGATGAGGCGGTGGTGTACGACTTCTGCACCGAGTTGCACCGCAACAAGAACGTCAGCGACGCGACCTACAAGCGCGCCGCCGCGATGTTTGGTGAAAAGGGTGTGATGGACCTGATTGGCGTCAGCGGCTATTACACCGCGGTGTCGATGACACTCAACGTCGCCGACGTCAAGCTGCCGGCAGGTCAGCCCAACCCGTTGCCGCCACTGAAGTAGGCGTCGAATGCCGACGCCACAGCAGCGTCGGCATGTAACTGGGCGGTACGCTCATCCAGGGCACGGCATCGGTATCACCTTTCGGCCATGCCTGTGCGTCACGACCCGCTGAACCAGCTCGGATTTGCTCAGGTTTTGGCGAACACTGGCTGCAGCCTTGCTGATGGCGGACCCCGTCGTCGGGCACTTCCATTTTCTACAGCACCCATGCCCAAGACCACCGCCTTGCTCGACGCCTTGTCTGCCCTTGCCCGTGAGGCTGGCGCGGTGATCATGGCGATCTACGCCACTGATTTCAGCGTTCGCGGCAAGAGCGATGCCTCGCCCGTCACCGAGGCCGACGAGCGCGCCGAAGCGGTGATCCTGGCCGGCTTGCGTGCCCTGACGCCCGATGTACCGATCGTCGCGGAGGAAGAGGCCGCCGCCGGGTTGGCGCCGCTGGTGGCGGGTGGCGGGCCTTTCTGGCTGGTCGACCCGCTCGACGGCACGCGCGAGTTCGTCGCCCGCAACGGTGAGTTCACGGTCAACATCGCGTTGATCGAGCAAGGCGTGCCGGTGATGGGCGTGGTGCTGGCGCCGGCGCTCGGCGGGCCGTTGGGTTGTTTGTATGCCGGCATCGTCGGGCAGGGTGCGTGGGTCGAGGACGCGGATGGCCGCCGCGAGATCCACTGCCGGACCGAGCCTGTCGAAGGGCTGACGGTGCTGGCCAGTCGCTCGCACGGTGATGCGACGGCGCTGGAGGCTTTCCTGGCGCACCACTTGGCCGGGCGTCGGGTGGCCCAGATGGGCAATGCCGGTTCGTCGCTCAAGCTGTGCCTGCTCGCTGCTGGCCAGGCCGATCTCTATCCACGCCTGGGCCGCACGATGGAGTGGGACATCGCTGCCGGTCATGCGGTGCTGGCCGCTGCCGGCGGCCGGGTGTGCCGGGCCGATGATGGCGAGCCGCTGCGCTATGGCAAGCCGGGTTTCGAGAACCCGCACTTTTTCGCGGCGGGCTTGGGTTGCGCGCGCTGAGCGGGCTCAGCGCAGCCAGGGCTCACCAGTCCAGCTTCGGCGGGGGCGTGCGCTGCTTGTTGGCGTCCAGGTCTGATGCCAGCGGACCTGTGCCGCGGCCGATGCCGGCGTACTCAACCCCCATGGCACGCATCAACTCGGGCTCGTAGAGGTTGCGGCCGTCGAAGACCAGTGGCTGCTTCAGGCTGCTGCGGATCAGGTCGAAGTCCGGGCTCTTGAACTCTTTCCACTCGGTGATGATCAGCAGCGCGTCGGCGCCTTCCAGTGCCTCGGCCTGGCTGTTGACGAACTGCAGACCGGGCACATCACCCAGCACTCGTTTGGCTTCGTCCATCGCGACTGGGTCGTAAGCGCGCAGTGTGGCGCCGCGCTCGGCCAGCGCGCGAACGATCACGCGGCTGGGAGCATCACGCATGTCGTCGGTGTTGGGCTTGAATGACAAGCCCCAGAGCGCGAAACAGTGGCCGTGCAAGTCTTGGCCAAAACGCGCGACCACCTTGTCGACCAGCACAAGCTTCTGGCGTTCGTTGGCGTCTTCCACGGCCTGCAGCACGCCGAGTTCGATGCCGCTGTCGCGCCCGGTTCGCACCAGTGCTTTGACGTCCTTCGGGAAGCAAGATCCGCCGTATCCAGTCCCGGCGTACAAAAAGTGGGTGCCGATGCGCGGATCGCTGCCGATGCCTTTGCGCACCAGTTCGATGTCGGCGCCCACTTGCTCGGCCAGCAGCGCCAACTCGTTCATGAAGCTGATGCGGGTGGCCAGCATCGCGTTGGCTGCGTATTTGGTGAATTCGGCGCTGCGCAAATCCATCACCATCAAGCGGTCGTGGTTGCGGATGAAGGGCGAGTAGAGGGCGCGCATCAGCAGCACCGCGCGGTCGTCATCGGCGCCGATGACGATGCGGTCGGGGCGGGCGAAGTCGGCCACCGCCGAGCCTTCCTTGAGGAACTCTGGGTTGCTGACGACGGCGAATTCCATGTCCAGCCCGCGCTCGGCCATGGCCTGCTGAACCGCAGCGCGTACCTTGTCGGCGGTACCCACCGGCACCGTGCTCTTGTCGATCACGACCTTGTAGTCGGTCATGTGGCGGCCAATGCTGGCCGCAGCGGCCAGCACATACTGCAGGTCGGCCGACCCATCTTCGTCGGGCGGCGTGCCCACGCCGATGAACTGCAGCGTGCCATGGCCTACCGCCCACTTCAGGTCGGTGGTGAACTCGAGTCGGCCCGCCTTGACGTTCTTCTCGATGATGTCCTTCAGGCCGGGCTCATGGATCGGGATGCCGCCTTCATTGAGTGTGCGGATCTTGGATTCGTCCAGATCGACGCAGACCACATGGTTGCCCATGTCCGACAGGCAAGCCCCTGTCACCAGGCCCACATAACCTGTACCGATCACCGTCACCTTCATGCTCGTTCACCTTTTGATTTGCCGCTGCGCTCTGACGCTGATGGATCATCATGCCGCTCTTTGATGACAACACCGTGCAAACGGGCTTGTGGCGGACCGTTTGCCCGAGAGCGATTGTGGAGAAGACTTGCGGCGCTGCGCGCCGTCACCCGCCCAGGGGATCAGAAGGCTTTTTCGCGCAGTACTTGCAGCAGGTACTGGCCGTAGCCGTTCTTCAGCATGGGCTGGGCTTGCTGCTCGAGTTGCTCGGCGCTGATCCAGCCGCTGCGGTAAGCGATCTCTTCAGGACAAGATACCTTCAGGCCCTGGCGCTTTTCCAGGGTGGCGATGAATTGGCCGGCTTCCATCAGGCTGTCGTGGGTGCCGGTGTCTAGCCAGGCATAACCCCGACCCATGATCTCGACGTCCAGCTGGCCCTGCGCCAGGTAATGGGCGTTCACGGTGGTGATCTCGAGTTCGCCTCGCGCGCTGGGTTGGATACCGGCGGCGATGTCGCAGACTTGGTGGTCGTAGAAATACAAGCCGGTGACGGCGTAGTTGCTCTTGGGTTGCCGAGGTTTTTCTTCGATGCTGAGCGCACGCTTGTGCGCGTCGAACTCGACCACGCCGTAGCGCTCAGGGTCCGTCACGTGGTAGGCAAACACGGTGGCGCCGCTGGTCTGGCGGTCGGCGCGCTGCAGCAAGGCCTGGAAGTCGTGACCGTAGAAAATGTTGTCGCCCAGCACCAGCGCGCTGGGGTGGCCGGCGACGAAGTCCCTGCCAAGAATGAAGGCCTGTGCCAGGCCATCGGGGCTGGGCTGGATGCAGTAGCCGATGTTCAAGCCCCAGCGGCTGCCGTCGCCTAGCAGCGCCTCGAATCGCGGTGTGTCCTGCGGTGTGCTGATGACCAGGATGTCCCGGATGCCGGCCAACATCAGCGTGGCGAGCGGGTAATACACCATCGGCTTGTCATAGACCGGCAGCAACTGCTTGCTGATCGCCAGCGTGGCGGGGTGCAGCCTCGAGCCTGAGCCGCCGGCCAGAATGATGCCTTTGCGTTGCATGGGTCTTCCTCTCAACCGTATTGTTTGTCGACCCAGGCGCGATAGGCGCCGCTCTGCACGTCAGCCACCCAGTCGGCATGGTCCAGATACCAGTGCACCGTCTTGCGGATGCCGGTCTCGAAGGTCTCGGCCGGGCGCCAGCCCAGTTCGCGCTCGATCTTGCGCGCGTCGATCGCGTAGCGGCGGTCGTGGCCTGGGCGGTCGGTCACATGGGTGATCAACCGGGTGTACGGACCGGCCGCACTGGGGCTCAACTCGTCAAGCAGCGCGCAAACCCGGTGCACGATCTCGTGGTTGGTTTTCTCGTTCCAGCCGCCGATGTTGTAGGTCTCGCCCAGCCTTCCGCCGGCCAGCACCGCGCGGATCGCACTGCAGTGGTCGCTCACAAAGAGCCAGTCGCGCACTTGTTGACCGTCGCCGTAGATCGGTAGCGGCTTGCCGGCCAGCGCGTTGACGATCATCAGCGGGATCAGTTTCTCGGGAAAGTGATAGGGCCCGTAGTTGTTGCTGCAGTTGGTCGTGACCACTGGCAGACCGTAGGTGTGGTGCCAGGCCCTTACCAAGTGGTCGCTGGCGGCTTTGCTGGCTGAGTACGGGCTGTTGGGCTCGTAGGGATGGGCCTCGGTGAAAGCGGGTGCGTCGGGCTTCAGGCTGCCGTAGACCTCGTCGGTGCTGACATGGTGAAACCTGAATACCGATTTGGCTTCACCGGTCATGGCGACCCAGTAGGCGCGGGTGGCCTCGAGCAGTGTGAAGGTGCCCTCGACGTTGGTCTTCATGAAGGCGGCCGGGCCGTGGATGCTGCGGTCGACATGGCTTTCAGCCGCGAAGTGCAGGATGGCCCGCGGGCGGTGCGTGGCGAGCAGGCTGTCGACCAACTCGCGGTCACCGATGTCACCCTTGACGAAGTGGTGTCGTGCATCGCCTTGCAGGCTGGCCAGGTTGGCCAGGTTGCCGGCATAGGTCAGCGCGTCGAGGTTGACGATGGGCTCGTCGCTGGCCTTGAACCAGTCGAGCACGAAGTTGCTGCCGATGAAGCCGGCACCGCCGGTGACAAGAAGGGTCATGTCGTTGCTCTAAGTCCTTGGCTGCGATTCGCGCAGCCTGCAAAGCCGTGTCGGCTTCGGGGGTGGGTCATGACCTGCCGTAGGTGTCCTCGAAGCGCACGATGTCGTCTTCGCCGAGGTAGCTGCCCGACTGCACCTCGATGATCTCGAGCGGCACTTTGCCGGGGTTGGCCAAGCGGTGGGTTTGACCCAGTGGGATGTAGGTGCTCTGGTTCTCGGCCAGCAGGATCACTTTGTCGCCGTTCGTGACTTCGGCCGTGCCGCTGACCACGATCCAGTGCTCGGCGCGGTGGTGGTGCATCTGCAGGCTCAAAGACGCGCCGGGCTTGACCATGATGCGCTTGACCTGGTGGCGCGGCCCGTTGTCGATGCTGTCGTACCAGCCCCAGGGCCGATGCACCTTGCGGTGCACTGTGTGCTCGTTGCGCTGCTCGGCGCCCAGGTGGTTGACGATCAGCTTGACGTCTTGGCTGCGCTCACGGCTGGCCACCATCACCGCGTCGGGCGTCTCGATCACGATCACGTTGTCCAGGCCGACGGTGCTGACCAGCCGGCTGGTGGCGTGGACCAGGGTGTTGGTTGAGTCCTTGACGATCACGTCGCCCACGCTGGCATTGCCGAACCCGTCCTTGGGCGCGACCTGCCAGACCGCTTCCCAGGCGCCGAGGTCGTTCCATCCAGCGTTCAGCGCGACCATTCGGATCTCGAACTCGCTGCCCGGACATTGCTCCATCACCGCATAGTCGACCGACTCGCTCGGCACCGCGGCAAACTCAGCCTGGCCGGGTCGGACGAACTTGGCGTCGTTGCTGCGCGCCGCCCAAGCCTTGCGCGTGGCCGCTGCGATGTCGGGGCGGAAACGCTCGAGCGCCGCCATCCATACCGAGGCCTTGAGCACGAACATCCCGGCATTCCAGAAATAGCCGCCATCGGCGACATAGCGCTGCGCAGTGGCCAGGTCAGGTTTTTCGACGAACTGCACCACCGGTGGCGCCGGGTCGGTGGCGCTGGCGTCGACCCGGATGTAGCCGTAGCCGGTCTCAGGGGCGTCGGGGGCGATGCCCAGGATCGCGATCGCACCGCCATCGGCCACGCTCACCGCACGTTGCAGTGCGGCGCTGAAAGCCGCCTCATCGGTCACGGTCTGGTCGGCCGGGGTGACCACGAGCACTGGGTCCCGGCCGTCCTCGAGCGCTGCCAGCGCTGCCAGCGTAACGGCCGGCGCGGTGTTGCGGCCTACCGGCTCGAGCAGTGCTGCGGCGGGCTCGACCCGCAGCGCGTGCAACTGGTCGAGCACCAGAAAGCGGTGTTCCTCGTTGCCAACGATGACTGGCCCGGCGACGGTGATGCCCTCGGTCGCCAGGCCACGCAGCCGCGCCACCGCTTGCTGGAACAGGCTGCGCTGGTTCGCAGGATCGCCCGACAGCACGAGAAACTGCTTGGGGTAACCCGCCCGCGACAGGGGCCACAACCTGGTGCCGGAGCCGCCGGCCATGATGACGGGTTGGACCAGAATGTTCACGTGCCAAATCCTCTTGGGTTGTTCGTTTGCCAGCGCCAGCTGTCGGCGCACATGCGGTTCAGGTCGTGTCTTGCCTGCCAGCCCAGCAGGTTGCGTGCAAGCGTCGGATCAGCGTAGCAGGCGGCGATATCACCGACGCGGCGCGGAGCGATGGTATGCGGGATCTCGCGGCCGCTCGCCGCTGCATAGGCCGCGACCAACTCGAGTACGCTATAGCCGCGGCCTGTGCCCAGGTTGACGGTGACCGAGCCGCGGTGATCAAGCAGGCGGCGCAGCGCTGCGACATGGCCTTCGGCCAGGTCGGTCACATGGATGTAGTCACGAACACCGGTGCCGTCGGGCGTGGCGTAGTCGTCGCCATAGACACTCAGCCGCTCGCGGCGGCCCACGGCCACCTGCGCCACGTAGGGCATCAGGTTGTTGGGCGTGCCGCGCGGGTCTTCGCCGATCAGGCCCGACTCG
>CANFPU010000090.1 GCA_947448955.1 Burkholderiales bacterium | reverse complement strand
GTGCCGGCATGCCGTCACGGTGAGGGAAACCCGTCCACGCGCGCATCCGACAATGCTGCCACCGACGCCCCGGCGACGCAAAGCACGCAGGCCCGAACACTGATGAAACTCGCCACCTACAAAGACGGTTCGCGCGATGGCCAACTGGTCGTCGTCTCGCACGACCTGCGCCAAGCCCATTTCGCCACCGCCACCGCCACCCGGTTGCAGCAAGTGCTGGACGACTGGAATTTCCTGTCGCCCCAGCTGCAAGACCTCTACACCAGCCTGAACCAGGGGCGCGCGCGCCATGCCTTCGCCTTCGATCCACGGCAGTGCATGGCGCCGCTCCCTCGCGCTTACCAATGGGTCGAGGGCTCGGCCTACACACCCCAGGCCGCAGTGCTGCCCAACACAGCGGAACACGCGCCGCCGATGGGTGACGACAGAGAACCGTTGCTGGTCCAGGCCGGCAGCGACGATTTTCTCGGGCCTTGCGATCCGGCATGGTTCGGCGACGAGCGTTGGGGCGCGGACTTTGGCGCCGGGCTGGCCGTGATCACCGACGACGTCGCGAGCGGTGCGGACCCTGACCAGGGACTCGACGGCGTGCGGCTGGTGATGCTGGCCAACAGCTGGCGCTTGCGGCAACGGTTGGCGGCAGATCTGACGGTCGGCAGCAGCCAGGTGCACAGCATGACAGCCACGGCTTTTAGCCCAGTGGCGGTCACGCCCGACGAGTTGGGGGCGGCCTGGCAGCACGGCCGGGTGCACCTGACGCTGCAGTCGGCCTTGAACGGTCAAAAGGTCGGCCTGTGCGAGGCCGGTCCGGAGATGACCTTCCACTTCGGTCAGCTGATCTCGCACTTGGCCCAGACCCGCAGGCTGCGAACGGGCAGCATCGTCGGCACGGGTCCCGTGAGCAACCGCGACGGCGCCAAGGGTTACAGCTGCATCGCGGCCAAACGCGCGGCCGAGACCTTGCTGCATGGCCAGCCCCGCAGCGACTACTTGCGGCCAGGCGACACGATCCGGATCGAGATGAAGGGCCGAGACGGATTGAGCGTTTTCGGCGCCATCGAGCAACGCGTGAGCGGCCCCGCGGACTCGAGCGGAGACCCCTCTACAACCGACGCAGCAAGCCAGGCCGGCGAAGCGGCATGACCGACTTCCCGCGCATGCTCAAGCATGTCACGTGCTGGCTGTTGCTGGGCACCGGCTTGTTCCTGGCGCTGCAGGCCTGGCAAGCGCAGCAGCGACGCAGCCAGTTCAGCGCCAACGGCGGCGTGATCGAGTTGCGACGCGGGTCGGACGGCCATTTCCACTGGCCGGGCCAGGTCAACGGGCTGACGCTGGCGTTTCTGGTGGACACCGGTGCGACCCGCAGTGCCCTCCCTCAGGCGCTGGCGCTGGCCGCTGGTCTGGTGCAAGAAGGGCGGGTGCAGTCGTCCACGGCCGGCGGCACGGTGCAGGGTTGGACCGCCCGCGCGGACCTGCAACTCGAGGGCGGCTTGCGATTCGACCGGCTGCCCATCACCGTGCTGCCGGCACTGGGCTCGCCTCTGCTGGGCATGGACGTGCTCGGCAAGCTCCAATTCAACCAGCAGGGTGGTGTGCTGAAGCTGCAAGCGCCCGCGCACTGCGCGCGACCGTGCTGAGTCTGATTCGACACCGCATCCACAGCCCAAACCGAGACGCTGCGACTACCATCCAGCCACACATCAACCCACCGCGAGGAGACGCTTGTGAACGATCCCACTGCCGCATTCACCAAGATGGTGCCAGGCTTCGACTTCCTCGCTGGCTTGGTCAAGAACGCCGGCGCCGCCATGCCCCATGTTGGCCAGTGGGTCGCGCCGACGCTAGACCCCGAGGAGTTGGAAAAACGCATCGGCGAGTTGCGCACCGTGCAGTTCTGGCTCGAGCAAAACGCCCGGCTGCTGGGCACCACGATCCAGGCCCTCGAAGTGCAGCGCATGACCTTGGCTACGCTCAAGACCATGAACGTCTCACTGGGCGATTTGACCGAATCGCTCAAGGTCCGCGCGCCCGAACCCAAGCCGAGCACCTCACCCGAGGCGGCACCTGCCGCCAGCCCTGAGAGCGCCGCCGCCAAACCAGGCGTGGTCGATCCGATGCAATGGTGGGGCGCGCTGACCCAGCAGTTCACCGCGCTCGCCGCCAACGCCTTGAAAGAGGGCGGCACCGACGCCGCTCGCAACCTTGCGGGCGCGATGGTCCAGCAAGGCGTTGACGCCGCCGGTCAAGCGCTTAAAAAAGCCGCGGCCATGCCGATGGCAGCGGCCCAGCGCGCAGCCTCAGCCGCGCAGGATCTGGCCGGTGTCAAACCAGCCACCGCCCAGCGCAAGCCAGCCCAACCCGCGACCAAAACCAGCCGCCGCAAGGCCGGTTGACCTCCAGACCCACCTGAACCACCTGACCCTGGCGCCTGCGCCGCGCCACTAGCCCATGCGACGCTTCATCACAGCCCACGCCACCCACCCCGATGCCCACATGGCGCTGGCACTTGCGGCCGCACAGGTCGACGCCCAACGGGCGGCACGCGAGCCCTTGTTCAACGCCACGCTGGGCCTGGTCTACCTCAGCGACCGGCTCGCGCCGCAAGCCGATGCGCTGCTCGACGAATTGCGGCAACGCTGGCCCGGCGTGCAATGGGCCGGCAACGTCGGGGTCGGCGTGCTGGTCGGCAACGTCGAGTACTTCGACGAGCCTGCCCTGGTGCTGATGCTCTGCGACCTGCCTCCCGCGAGCTTCCAGGTCTTCAACGGCCGCCAGCCCATCCAGGGCAATTTCGCCCTCAGTGCGCTTGTGCATGCCGACGCCAGCACCCATGACCTTGAAGAATTGATCGCAGAGTTGGCAGGCCGCACCAGCAGTGGCTACCTGTTCGGCGGTTTGGCCGCGTCTCGCAGTCGCCAGTTCCACATCGCCGACGGGGTATTCGAGGGCGGATTGTCAGGGGTGGCCTTCGCGCCATCGCCGCCGGGTGCCGGCATGCGGCTGGTCTCTCGCGTGACCCAGGGCTGCCAGCCGCTGGGGTCGGTGCGGCGCATCACGGCGTCCGACCGTAACCTGGTGCTTGAACTCGACGGCCAGCCCGCCTTGCCCTTGCTGCTGGCGGAACTGGGCGTCACGCTCGACCAGCCCCAAACAGCCTTGGCGGCATTGCGCGCCACGCTGGTCGGGCTGACCAATGGCGAAGAGGCGATGCTGTCGCGCGGTGGCCAATTCGGCGCCGACACCCGAGTCCGCCACTTGATCGGCATCGACCCAGCGCGACAGGGCGTCGCGATCGCCGACCCAGCCGAGGTCGGCCAGCAGCTCGCTTTCTGCCGCCGCGACGTGGCAGCAGCGCGCCGAGATTTGGTGCGCATCTGCGCCGAGATCCGCGACGAGCTCGAGGTCGAGGCGCCCGTCACCGCTGGGGGCGAGCCTCTGGGGGCCGCTGCGGCCAGCCGCATCGCCGGCGCGATCTACGTCTCCTGCTCGGGTCGCGGCGGGCCGCATTTCGGTGCACCCTCGGCTGAAGCGCAGATCGTCGCCCATGCGCTGGGCGATGTGCCGCTGATCGGATTTTTTGCCGGCGGCGAAATCGCTCACCACCACCTCTATGGCTACACCGGGGTGCTGACCGTGTTCGTGGCCGACTGAAGCCGCCAAGCCTGCCTGCCAGGCGATGCCGATCAACGCCCTTCAGCAGCCCGACCGGCTGCTTTGTGCTTACAGTTGCAGCTCAACGCACGGAGAAATCCCGATGAACGCCCTCCAGACCGCCAGCCCGCCGCCAGCCCCGACCCCGGCGGCCGAGCGAGCCGTGCGCCAGGACCAGGTGGTCGCTGCACTGGGCCCGCTGTTGCCCGCCCATGCGCTGCTGTACCGCGGCGAGGACACCACACCCTATGAATGCGACGGCCTGACCGTCTACCGCGAGATGCCGCTGGCCGTGGCCTTGCCCGAGACCGAAGCCCAGGTCTCAGCGGTGCTCAAGGCTTGCTTTGAGCTCGGCGTGCCGGTGGTGGCGCGAGGCGCTGGCACCGGTCTATCTGGCGGCGCCATGCCGCACGCTTTGGGCGTGATACTTTCGCTGGCCAAGTTCAACCGAATCCTCAAGATCGACCCGCTGGCGCGCACGGCGGTGGTGCAATGCGGCGTGCGTAACCTGGCGATCAGTGAGGCAGCAGCGCCGCATGGCCTGTACTACGCGCCCGACCCCAGCAGCCAGATCGCCTGCACCATTGGCGGCAACGTGGCGGAGAACTCAGGCGGCGTGCACTGCCTGAAATACGGTCTGACGCTGCACAACCTGCTCAAGGTGCGCGGCTTCACCGTCGAAGGTGAGCCGGTCGAGTTTGGCGGCGACGCGCTCGACGCGCCCGGCCTGGACCTGCTGGCCGTGGTGGTCGGCAGCGAAGGCATGCTCGCAATCACCACCGAAGTCACCGTCAAGCTCTGCCCCAAACCGAAGCTCGCGCGCTGCATCATGGCCAGCTTCGACGACATCCGGCGCGCCGGCGATGCGGTCGCAGCGGTGATCGCGGCCGGCATCATCCCGGCCGGGTTGGAGATGATGGACAAGCCGATGACGGCCGCGGTCGAAGACTTCGTCCACGCCGGCTATGACCTAGACGCTGAGGCGATCCTGCTGTGTGAGAGCGACGGCACGCCGGAGGAGGTGGCCGAGGAAATCGAACGCATGCTCGAGGTGCTGCGGGCCCACGGTGCGAGCCGCCTGGCGGTGAGCGAGAACGAAGCCCAGCGGCTGAAATTCTGGAGCGGCCGCAAGAATGCGTTTCCGGCCTCCGGCCGCATCAGCCCCGATTACATGTGCATGGACTCGACCATTCCGCGCAAGCGCTTGGCCGACATCCTGATCGCGATCGCCGAGATGGAGCAGAAGTACCAACTGCGCTGCTGCAACGTCTTCCACGCTGGGGACGGCAACCTGCACCCGCTGATTCTGTTCGATGCCAACCAACCCGGCGAATTGCACCGCGCCGAGTTGTTCGGCGCCGAGATCCTGGAGACCAGCGTTGCGCTCGGCGGCACCGTGACCGGAGAGCACGGCGTTGGGGTCGAAAAGCTCAGCTCGATGTGCTTGCAGTTCTCAGCGGAGGAGCGCGAGCAGATGTTTGCGGTCAAGCGCGCTTTCGACCCCGCCGGCCTGCTCAACCCTGGCAAGGTGATCCCAACCCTGCACCGCTGCGCCGAATACGGCCGCATGCACGTGAAGAAGGGTTTGCTCAACTTCCCCGCGCTGGAGCGCTTCTGATGACGGGCCAAGCCATTTCAATCCAGCGCGCAGACCATGGCTGACGCCGCGCTCCTAGCCCTGACGGACCGCGTTCGTGCTGCCCGCGCCGACAAGGCCGTGCTCAACATCCGCGGTGGCAATACCAAGGCCTTTTACGGTGAAACGCCGCGCGGCGAGGCGCTCGAAATCGGCGGCTTGACCGGCATCAGCAGCTACGAGCCCAGCGAGCTGGTGGTCACCGTGAGAGCCGGCACCCGGCTGGCCGAACTCGAGGCCGTACTGGCCAAACAAGGGCAACACTTGCCCTTCGAGCCGCCACGCTTCGACAACCCGGCCGACGCCCGCAGCCCCGGCGGCACCGTCGGCGGCATGGTCGCTGCCGGCCTGGCCGGCCCCGCGCGGGCGACGGTCGGCGGGCTGCGCGACTATGTGCTGGGCGCAAGCTTGCTCACGGGTCGCGCCGAGCTGCTCAGCTTTGGCGGCCAGGTGATGAAGAACGTCGCAGGCTACGATGTCTCGAGGCTGCTGGCGGGATCGATGGGGGTTTTGGGCGTGATCTGCGAGGTCTCGCTCAAGGTGCTGCCGATGGCCATGGCCAGCGCGACGCTGCGCTTCGAGATCGACCAGGCCGGCGCGCTGCGCCAGCTCAACAGCTGGGGCGGCCAGCCGCTGCCGATCAGCGCCAGTGCTTGGTGGCGCGGCATGCTGGTGCTGCGCCTGTCGGGTGCGGCCACCGCCGTGCAGTCGGCCACGCAGCAGTTGAGCCAAGCCTTGGGCGGTGAGACCGTCGTCCCGGCGCTGGCCACGGCCTTCTGGACCGGCCTGCGCGACCAGACCGACGAGTTCTTCGTCGAAGCCCGCCAGGCCGTGGCCAGCGGCGCGACACTGTGGCGGCTGTCGCTGCCCCAGACCGCTGCGCCGCTGGCACCGGCCGGCGAACAACTGGTCGAATGGGGTGGCGCGCAGCGCTGGCTCGTCAGCAGTGCGCCTGCGGCCCAGGTGCGCAGCGCCGTCAGCCGCGCCGGCGGTCATGCGACCGCCTACCTCGGACCCAAGACGGGCGGTGCACTCGGCGCTTTATCGGCGCCGCTGATGCGCATCCACCGAGATCTCAAAACCGCCTTCGATCCGGACCGGGTCTTCAATCCCGGGCGGCTCTACGCCGATCTGTGATGCCATCCCACGCCTAGCCTTCACCCAAAGCCTCCACCATGCAAACCGCACTTGCCCCTCAATACCAAGGCACCGCCGACGGCGAGGCGGCTGAGGCCATCCTGCGCAAATGCGTGCACTGCGGCTTCTGCACCGCGACCTGTCCGACCTACCAGTTGCTCGGCGACGAACTCGACGGGCCGCGCGGCCGCATTTACTTGATGAAGCAGGTGCTCGAAGGCCATGCGCCGACCCGGGCGACGCAGCTGCACCTGGACCGCTGCCTGACTTGTCGCAACTGCGAGACCACCTGCCCGAGCGGCGTGCAGTACGGCGCGCTGCTAGAAATCGGCCGTCGCGCCGTCGATGCCCAGGTCAAGCGCCCAGCCCCCGAGCGCGCTGTGCGCTGGATGCTCAAGCAAGGCCTGAGCTCACCACTGTTCAAGCCGGCCATGGCGATGGGCAAGCTGGCCCGGCCGCTGCTGCCCAAATCGCTGAAGGACAAGGTGCCTCAAGCGAGCCACCCGCGCGAGCAGCTCTGGCCCAAGCGCGAGCATGCTCGCAAGGTCTTGATGTTGATGGGCTGTGTGCAGCCGGCCATGAGCCCGAACATCAACGCCGCCACCGCCAGAGTGCTGGACGCCGCCGGCATCCAAACCCTGGTAGCGGAAGAGGCCGGCTGCTGCGGCGCCCTCAAGACCCACTTGAACGACCAGTCCGGTGGACAGGCCGACATGCGGCGCAACATCGACGCCTGGTGGCCGCTGGTCAGCGCCGGCGCGGTCGAGGCCATCGTGATGAACGCATCGGGATGCGGCGCGATGGTCAAGGATTACGGGCATGCGCTGGCGGCGGACCCGGCCTACGCGGACAAGGCCAGCCGCATCGCCGAACTCACCCGCGACCTCAGCGAACTGCTGCCCGACATCGTCACCGCCTTGAAGCCGAACTTTAAAGCCGGCCATGTCGGGACCACCCGCCTGGCATTCCACCCGCCTTGCACGCTGCAACATGCCCAGCAACTGCGGGGCGGCGTCGAACTTGGCTTGCGAGAACTGGGCTTCGACGTCGCGGTCGCACTCAACGAAAGCCACCTTTGCTGCGGCTCGGCCGGCACCTACAGTGTGCTGCAACCCAAGCTAGCGCACCAGTTACGCGACCGAAAGTTGGTCAACCTTGCTGAGCTGAAGCCCGACGCCATCGTGTCGGCCAACATCGGCTGCATCAGCCACCTGCAGAGCGGCACCCCCACACCGGTCAAGCATTGGGTCGAGGCGCTGGACGAGGCGCTGACCCAGGGCTGAGGCAGAAGAGGTTAGCCAAAATAGCCCAGATTCGGTTGGGCAAAGTTGGCCAGATGCGGAAACAGCCCGGCCAGATCCCCAGGGCCCACGCCCATCCAAGCGGAGAGCGTGGCGCTCATCTGGTCTGAAGCGGTGCTAGGCAGCCAACGGCCTTCGCTCGAGACATCGTCAGGCCCGCCGAGTGCGAGTTGCGGCATGCGACCGTACAGACCGCCCTTGACCGCGCCGCCGAGCACGAACTGGTGGTTGCCCCAGGCGTGATCGGTGCCACCGCCCGAAGCGGGTTGCAGCGTGCGCGAGAAGTCCGACGCGGTGAAGCTGGTGACCTGAGACCCCAGTCCCAGTTGCTGCGTCGCATCGTAGAAGGACTTGAGCGCCGGACCGAGTTGGCCGAACAACGCGCTCTGCCGCGACAACTGGTCGTTATGGGTGTCGAAGCCGCCCATCGAGACGAAGAAGATCTGCCGGTTCACCCCCAGGCTGGTGCGCGCCTCCAGCACCTTGGCCACGGCCAGCAGCTGCTGGGCCAGGCTGTTGCTCTGTCCGGCAAACAAGCCCGCCACGCTGCTGCTCGCCGACAGCGCTTTGTTCAGCAGTTCACTCGCGCGCAAGCCCTGGTTCAGCACCGCAGCCGTGGCACGCTGCTGGGCATTGGCATAGGGCAGCTGCAGCAAGCTGGTGTAGAGGCTGTAGAGCGGGTTTCTGGCCGGATTGCCGCCGAAGCCCTTGACCGCAAAGCCACCGTTTGATGAGAGCGCCAGGCCGTCGGTTGACGCACCGTTGATGAAGACGCTGTTGCCGCTGAACGAGATCGCCACAGGCACCGCAGCCTGCGTTTGCAGGTCGGCGATGCGTCCCGCCCAGCCTGTCGCCTGCGCCAGCCCAGAACCGCCCTGCTGCCACTGCGACTGTTGGTCACTGTGGGAGAACAGATTGCCCGGCACCGCAGCACCGCCAGCCCCAAACTCGAGCTTGCTGAGCGGCCGCACCAGGGTGCCGACATTGGCCTGAACGGCCAGATGGCCCTGGTTCCAGACCTCGGCCAGCGGCGCAAGCGCGCCATGCAGTCCAAGGCTCGAGCCATTGAGCGGGGCCAGACTCGACTGCGCCAGGGCCAAGCCACCAGCCCCAGGGTTACCACGGGCCTTGGCATAGGCCGCGTAGCCGGTCGAGTCCAGCGGCACCACCATGTTGTTGCCGTCATTGCCCCCATACAAAAAAATGCAGACCAAGGCGCGGTAATCGCTGCCGAGCAGCGGCGCGGCAAATCCCGACACCAGCGGTCCGGCGGCGGCCAGCGCTGCTGCGCTGCCGAGGAACTGACGCCTTGTGGTTGTGCGTGCCCTCATCTCAGTTCTCCACCAGGTATTCGGGTGACATCACTGCCAGGAAGAGCGCCGCCTTGGCCCGCTCCAGAGGGCGGCTCACCGGGGCGATCTGCGCCGCCTTCAGCAAGGCTTGGCGCAATGAACTGCTGCTGCGACCCGACAACAACACCCGATCGATTTCGCTCACCAGTGCGCTTGGGTCGGCGGCCAAAGCCTGCCAACGGGTCAGGTCAATCTTGCTGCCGACGCTGCCCAACACGCTGGCGTCTGCCGCCACCCCCTGGCCGTCGAGCGCGGTAGCGAACACGGCGCTGAGCTTGAAAGCAGTGCCGGCATTGAACACCCCGAAAGCCGGTCCATCGAGGCTGGGATCGTCCGGTAAGTCGTAGTCTGGCGGGAAGAAGTTGAACACCGATGCCGGGCTGAAGATCGGCTGACCCAAGGCCGAAGCCTGGGCCCGCAGCCAGACCCCGTCGCTGACACCGCCCAGTGCGCGAAACAGGTGCGTGAGTTGGAGAATGGGCTCACGCAGCTTGCCAAAGCGCTGCGGCGCTGCGGGATTGGAGGCTTCAGGGTCGAGCAGGATCGCGCTCAGCAAAGCCTTCATGTCACCGCGCGCAGCGCCGGTGCTGCCGTTGAAAGCCGCTGCCACCCGCGCCACATAGCCAGGGCTGGGGTTGTCGGTGACGAGTTGTTGGATCAACTGCCGGCCGATGAAGGGACCGACGTTGGGATGGTTGAAGATGTTGTCGATGGCGGCCTCCAAGTCGACCTCAGCACTCTGCCCTGCCGGCAATGTCAGACCGTTGAGCAAACGCTTGGCACCCAAATCATGGTGAGCAGCAAATGCCACCATCGGCCCGGAAAAGTTCGCCGGGTTCGGAAACCGGTTGGGGCCGGCTGGCCGCGGCGGGTAGGTCCAGCCTGTGAACACATGGGCAAACCCCTCGACCGCTGCCTGGTCGTAACTTGGGATCGGCTGGCCTCGGCTGTCGAGCTTGGGCGTCCCATCCAGGTTGAGCTGCCACAGGCCGATACTGAACAACTGCAGCACTTCTCTGGCGTAATTTTCGTTGGGCTCGATCCCTTTGGCGGCGTTTGGCTTGTCGTTGTTGGCCATGTTGAGGAACTTGCCCATCGCAGGGCTCAGCGTCACCTCGCGCAACACATGGCGAAAGTTACCGAAGGCCTGGGCCAAAAAGATGCGCTCATAGTTGGCCATGGCATAGGGCAGCTTGATCTGCTGGCCAGACACCACCAGGATCTCGCTCAAGGCCAGGGCGGTCCGCTGGCGCAGTTGATCGGGGCCGTTCAACGCATTCTGGAAAAACTGCCGCTGCAAGGGGAACAGGCTGTAGTGGTCACGCTGGCAGGTCGGCAGTGCGTCGGCGGGGCAACCGACCTTGCGGTTCGCGTCCACATAGGGCAGGCCGGTGTAGTCCGACGACGACATCGCGAACTGCTGCTGCAGCCAAGCGGCCTTGCCGATGGCCATCAAGTCTTGGGTGCTGGCCTCGGTGGGGCCGAAACTGGCCTGGGCCAGGAATCGCCTGGCGTCGCGCTCGTTCAGCGCCGCAGCGCTGGCGGCGCTGCAGGCCCAGAGACCAGCGGTCACCAGCAACGCGTTGAGGAATCTTGACATCGCGAACAGCTCCGGTTGTGCGACGGGCGGCAATCCACTCGCGACGCCATGCTGGCGTCGACGAACAGCCTGCTTCTTAGACGGACAAGTAACCCGAGACGATTAGACCGCTCTGTGGCAGACCCAGCCACGGCCTGGCGCGGATCGCTATCGCAGCATCACGGTGGGCTGCGGCCGCAGCGCCCAGCTGACACCGGCGATCAGCAGCAGCACGCCGACGCCGGTCAGCAACGGCGGCCAGTGACCGCGCAACAACTGGGCGTAGGCCAATGCCGACAAGGTCTCGAACACGATCAACTGGCCTACCACAGAGGTCGGCAGACGCTGACTGGCCTCGTTCCAGCAGAGCGTGCCCAGCCAGCTGGCGAACAGGCCGATCATCAGCATCAGCCCCGCAAAGACCGCTGGCCGCGGCCCGAGCGGCATTTCGAACGCCAAACCGCTGGCAGCATTCCAGACCCAGAACCCGCCATAGCCCAGCACTGCCAACGGCAGCGTCGCCACACCCTGCGCCGTGGCCCAGGCGCGGGGACTGCGCTCAGGGTGGTGGCGCAGCCAATCGGCGTTGCGCATCGGGTACCAAGTCCAGCAGGCCACAGCGCCCAGCGCCAACAGCGCGCCGAGCGAATGGCCCACCAGATCAGCCGCCGGACCGGCACGATCCAACTCGGACTGGTTGACGCAGGCGATGCCGGCGCCGAGCAGCAGCAACGAAGGTGCCAACGTCCGCCAGGGCAAGCCCGCATCGCGCCGATCCCTCGCTAGACCATCGCGCAGCTGGCTGCAGACCGCGATCACCACCGGCAGCGTGCCGATGATCATCGTTGGCAACGGACCGCCGGCCTGTGTGATGGCACTGGCCAGCAACAGGTAATACAGGATGTTGCCGACCAGCCCGAGCTTGGCCGCCTCGATCCAGTCGGCCCGGCTGAGCTGGGCCACCCGATCCCGGTCCAGCCAGGCCAGCGGCAACGCAATCAGACCAAACGCCAGGTAGCGGCCAAACGACTGCAACGCCGGTGGGTAGTCGGGCAGCAGCAGTGGGCCGATGAACACCAGGCCCCACATCAGGCCCGCAGCCAGCGCAAACAAGGTTCCAATCAACATCCGCTGAGGGTAACCGGCGCCACCGGCTGGGCTCTCAAGCAAATGTGGCTTTGCCACTTTGTTTGACCCCCATGGAAGGCGGCCGGCTTCGGCCAGCCTCGGGGCGCTCAGTGCCCGCTGAAATTGGCTTGCCGCTTCTCGACGAAGTGGGCCACGCCTTCCTTGAAGTCTTCACTGCCAAAGCTGCTCAGCATCTCGTGGTTGCCGACCTCGACCGCCTGGCGCATCGACAACTGGCCCACCGCCCAAAGCTGGCGCTTGATCACCGCCATCGAGCGCGGCGAGACGTTGTCGGCCAGATCGGTGGCGTAAGCGCGCACCGCGGCCATCAGCTCGGCAGCCGGCATGACCTGATCGACCACACCCAGGCGCAGCGCCTCCTGGGCGTCGAACTTGCGCGCCGACATCAACAGGTCCAGCGAGTTCGCCAGCCCTGCCACACGCGGCAGCGTGTAGCTGATGCCGTGCTCGGCGATCAGACCGCGGCGCGCGAAGGCGGTGGTGAAGCGGGCCTCGGTCGCGGCAAAACGACGGTCACAGTACAGCGCGTAAACCAAACCGAGCCCGGCACAAGCGCCATTGATCGCTGCCAAGATGGGCTTGGGCACCGCCGGGAAATACGAGTGCTGGGTCTGGTAATCCGGGCTGGAGCTGGAGTCAAAAGGTGCGCCAGCGGCAGCCTCAGCGCTGTTGCCGCCGGCACCTGCCGCCCGGCCCCGGTTGCTGATGGTGTTCAGATTGTTCATGTCGGCACCGGCACAAAAACCCCGGCCGGCACCGGTCAGCACGATCACCCGAACGCCGGGGTCGTCGCTGGCCACGCGCATCGCAGCGCGCAACTCCTCACCCATCGTGCCGGTGTAGGCATTGAGCCGGTCCGGACGGTTCAATGTGATGGTCGCGATGCGATCGGCAACGTCGTACAGGATTTCGGTGTAGCTCATGGTCCAAGTCTCCTCAGTTTGAATGGCCAGCGCAGCGCGGTGATGATCGAGGCTCGCTGGAATCATGAGGGTATCGCAGGAACCCACTGGCCGGGCGCGTCATCGCGAGCGCTTTCTGGCCATACCCGCATCGGGAAACAAGGCAATGCTGTCGCGCGCGCGGTCCTAACCTTGTGGCCGGTCACGGCTTGTGCTGTTGCAAAGCCGGGTACTGGCTCGGGCCCTGCGGTTGCGGCGCGGCAGGCGCAGCAGCCCTGGTCAATGCCTAGGCAGGTCAGCGCGCCTGGAACCTGGGTTTGCGTTTCTCGTTGAAAGCGCGGACGCCCTCGAGTCGGTCTTCGGTCACCACCAGCCGGTTGTAAGCTTCGATCTCGAAGCGGTAACCGGTCAGCAAATCGGTCTGAAGCCCGTGGTGGATAGCCTTCTTGGCTTGGCGGATCGACAGCGGCGCATTGCCGGCAATCGTGCTCGCGACTTGTTGAACGCGGGCCATCAACTGGGCGCTGTCCTCAAGCACGCCGTTGACCATGCCCCAATCCATCGCCTGCTGGGCGGTGAAAGCCTGGGCCGTGAAGATCAATTCCTTGGCACGCCGCTCGCCGACCGCGCGCGCCAGGGTCTGGGTGCCACCGCCGCCAGGCATGATGCCCAGGCGTGTCTCGGACAGCGCGAAGCGCGCGCTTCGCACCACATAGGCGAAATCGCAGCCCAGTGCCATCTCGCAGCCACCACCATAGGCGTGACCATTGACCGCAGCGATCACCGGGACCTGGCACTCGAGTTGCGTCATGAACGAGCGCTCGAACAATTCGTGCTGCGCGCGCCAGACCTCGTTGCTCATCCCGTCGCGTTCTTTGAGGTCACCCCCGGCGCAGAAACCACGTTCGCCGGCCCCGGTGAGCACCACGCAACGGACCTCGCCTGGTTCGGCCGCGAGCCGGGTCCAGAGATCCAGCGTGTCGCGTCCCATCTGGGTGTTGATCGCATTGAGCCTGTCCGGACGGTTCAGGGTGACGGTCAGCACGCCGTCGTCATCCTGCTGGAGGATCAGCGTCTGGTAAGCCGGAAAGTTGGAAGCGTTGGTCATGTCCTGCCTGGGTGCGCAAAGTGAAAACGAGGGTTCTGTTCGCCCAATGCCGGTGCCGCTGCGGCTCGCGTCATCGCGACCTACTGACCGCGCTTTCGAGGTTCATGACCGACGCTCATCACCGGTCAAATTCGAGGTTGTCGATCAAGCGCGTCGCTCCCAGCTTGGCCGCGCCCAGCACCAGCAACGGGACCCGACCGGTCAGGTCCGCCGTGCTAGGCACGCGCAGGTCGCTGCGGCGGCGCACGGTCAGGTAATCAGGCTGCCAGCCGCGTGCGCGCAGCGCGTCGACCTGTGCCCGTTCCACGCCGGCGAGGTCGGTGGCGCCTGCCCGCAGCGCGCTAGCGATCGCCTGCAGCGCCAGCGGCAGCGCCACCGCCTCGGCACGCTCGGTCGCGCTGAGATAGGCATTGCGCGAGGACAGCGCCAGACCGTCGGCCGCGCGAACTGTCGGCGAGCCGATCACACGGATGGGCAGCGCGAGTTGCGCAGTCATCTGGCTGATCAACATCAACTGCTGATAGTCCTTCTGGCCAAACAAGGCCACAGCAGGTTGCACGCAGTGGAACAGTTTGAGCACCACGGTGCAAACGCCGGTGAAAAATCCCGGTCGAAACTCACCTTCAAGCAGATCTGCGATGACCGCCGGCGGCGTGAGCTTGTAGGTCTGGGGCTCGGGATAAAGCTCGGCTTCGTCAGGCGCAAAGACGATGTCACAGCCTGCGCCTTCGAGCAACGCGCAATCGCGTGCCAGCGTGCGTGGGTAGCGGTCGAAATCCTCGTTCGGCAAGAACTGCAACCGGTTCACGAAGATGCTGGTCACGACGGGCGAACCCAGCTGACGCGCCTGCCGAACCAGCGCCAGGTGACCTTCATGGAGGTTACCCATCGTGGGCACGAACGCTGTGGTAGCGGAGCCCGCCAGCGCGGCGCGCAGTTCGGCAAGGGAATGGATGACCCGCATGTCAGTAGGTGTGAACGCCGTCCTGAGGAAATGAGCCGTCCTTGACGGCAGCGACATAGCGCGTGACAGCCGAAGCGATCGACCCGCCTTCGCTCATGAAGTTGCGTACAAATCGCGGCTTGCGGCCGGCGCCCAAACCGAGCATATCGTGCAGCACCAACACCTGTCCCGAGGTGGCAGCGCCGGCGCCGATGCCGATGGTCATCAGTTCGGGGTTCTCGGCGCTCAACTCGGCGGCCAGCAGGCCAGGCACCATCTCAAGCACCATCATTGCGGCGCCAGCCTCGGCAAGCTCACGCGCCTCGCGCTTCATCAGCGACGCCGCGTCGGCATCCTTGCCTTGCAACCGGTAGCCGCCCAGCGCGTGCACACGCTGCGGCGTCAGGCCGAGATGGGCACAAACCGGGATGCCGCGGGCAACCAGATGGGCAACGATCTCGGCGGTCCAGCCGCCGCCTTCGAGCTTGACCATTTGTGCGCCGGCGCGCATCAGCTTGGCGGCGGATTCCAGTGCTTGGCCCTTGCCTGCTTCGTAGCTGCCGAACGGCAGGTCCGCCACCAGCCAAGCGGCTGGTTGCGCCCGAGCGACGCATTCGGTGTGATAAATCATGTCGGCCAGGGTCACGGCCAGTGTGCTGCTGCGGCCCTGCAGCACATTGCCCAGCGAGTCGCCGACCAGCAGCGTGTCGACACCGGCCTCATCGAGCACTTGTGCAAATGTGGCGTCGTAGCAGGTGAGCATGACGATCTTCTCGCCACGCGCTCGCATCTCGCGAAGCTTGGGCAGGGTCACCGCTGCGCGGCTTTGGACGGCGCTGGCGCTGGTATGGGAACTCATTGATCCATCCTTTCGAACAACGCATCGGGGCAGAATCCCCGATTGCCGCAGCGCAGCATGCGGCCTCATTGTGCCCTTGGAATCTGCGCGCGCTACAAGGGGCAGGCCACTGAAGCAGGTCCCGCAGGCCGCCGCACGCGCTGACGTGGCGGTCGACTGAGGGTTTTCACACCAGCGCGCACGCTGCGGGCTGGCATGACCCATCCGAGCGATAGGGCGCGACGCTGGCGGCAAACATATTAAATATTGAATACCGCCATGGCAGTATTGACAATGAGAAAATGTTGCCCTATAATACCAGGCAAATTTTTCGACGATGATTTTCTTATATAGATATTGTCGAAAACAAACAAGTTGTCGCGACTAAAATCGCTCTGCACCGTGACAAGCTCAATGGCGCAGTCGAATGGATCGGCCGGCCAGAAATCTGTTGCTGCCAACGTTTCTGCCAACGTTTTTACCAACGTTTTTACCACTTGAACTGTCGCCTCGATGTGCGGAGGCAGGATGCCAGTCTGGTATCGGTGGACAATTTCAGGTTCTAGATTTTGATATCAGTGAGAATTTAAAATGACCCCCAACACCAAACTAACCACCATCATGGCTTCAGATGTTTGCGGTTATAGCAAACTGATTGGGGAAAATGAACTTGCCGCCATCGTTGCGCTTCAGGAATGCCGCAAGATCATGGACCCGCTGATCCAGTCACATGGCGGGCGGATCTTCAACACGGCGGGCGATGCGGTGCTCGCAGAGTTTGACAGTCCGGTTGGCGCCATCGATTTTGCGGTCAAGTGCCAAAACCAGTTTCACGCCAGAAACAAGCTACCCGGCAAATTGCCGATGCGCTGGCGCTTCGGCATGAATCTGGGGGAAGTCTACGTTCTGGACAACGGAGATTTGTTGGG
>CANFPU010000089.1 GCA_947448955.1 Burkholderiales bacterium | reverse complement strand
CAGGCTGCGGTTGAAAAAATCACGCTCGGTCGCCAAGGTGGTGATGTGAACCACGGAGGGCGACAAGCGCTTGAAGACCTCGATGTTGGCGAGTTCATCGGCTGCCAGTGCGCCGCGTGGGGCAATCGCACGGGGCGCGGCATCGCCGCGCTGGGGCCAGGTGCTGGTGCAAGCCCAGCCCAGCAGCAAGGCCAGAGTGGGCAGGGTGATGGGGCAGGGTCGCAAGTCCATGGCGGTGGGTTGGCGGGCGGGTGCGGGCAAGGTCAACGCGAACCGCGATGATAGGCACGCTTATGCTTGCGCCCATGATGTCCTCCTTGCCAGCGCGTCGCAGCGCTGAAGAACAAGCCCGACTCCACAGCGAGCTGATCGACTTGATTGAGCACCGCATGGTCTTCAACCGCCTGCTGGGGCTGAAAGTGCAGACGCTGACGCCACAGCTGGTGCTGCGCTTCGAGATGCGGCCTGAACTCGTCGGTCATTTCCACTATGGCCGACTGCATGGCGGGGTGATCTCGTCGGTGCTCGACTCGCTGGGGGGCTGCATCTTGCTCGCGGCACTGGGTGAGAAACACGCCCACGAGAGTGCTGACCAGGTGATTCATCGCTTCCTCAGGATTGGCACCATCGACTTGCGGGTTGATTTTCTGCGCCAAGGGCTGGGCCAGCACTTCATCGCCAGCGCTGAGATCACCCGGCTTGGTAGCCGCGTGGGCTCGACCCAGATGCGGCTGCACAACGACGAGGGCTTGCTGATCGCGACCGCGTCCGGCGCTTATGTCGTGAGCTGATGCGCTGGCGCAGCGGTGGCGTTGGTCAAGCGTCGTCCGGCCCGGCGTGAGTCTGGTGTTTCTGGGGTTGTCGGTTGCGCGGCCGTGAATCCGCCGCTGGCCGCCAACGCCCAGCCTTCTGTGGCGCTGTCACTGCTGACCCAGCGACTGCCGCCTACCACCAGATCGCGCTGGCTGGCGCGCTGCAGCAGACGCTCGCATGCCGCAGCGCTCAACAACCCGGCCAGGTGCTGCCAGCGCCGGTTGACCAGCACGTCGGCCCAGCTGTCCTCCATCGCCCGGCGCATCTCGGCCAGGCTGGCGTGCTGGCCCGCCGAAAGACGCCTGGCCAGCAAGGTGTGCATGAAGATCTGGAACGCCTGCCGCGCGGCGCTGCTGGGCATCAGTGCAGCCAGACCGAGCAGCCTGCGCGCATAGCCCGCCTGGGTGAACTGCAAGGTCAGCATGACCTGCAACGCTTGCACCGGGTTGATCACCCGCACTCGGTTCGGTGGCAGCACACGAAGCGGCAGCGCAGCAGCCTGGGCATGGGGCAGCGGGGTGGCAAAACTCATCAACACCGCCAGCCGGGTCCAGTCGTCGGCGGTCAGGCCATCGCCGGGCTGGCCGGCGGCGACGCGTTGTGCGCGTTCCATCGCTTGTTGCCAATCGGCAGCGCCGCGCGCTGTGGCCACTTGGTGGCTCAACACGGCCAAGTTGCCGGCGGCGTAGGCGGCCGCCTGGTTCAGCCGGGTCACGCTGTCGGCAGCGTCGCCGCTCAAGGCGCGGCGACTCACTGGGCACACTTGGGTATCGAGGCGCGTCAGAAAATAGGGGTTGACTTGCACGCCCTCGAACAACTGGCCGTGCTGCCAGGCCTGCAGGCGCAGCGCCAGCCATTGCTGTACGGCAGCGGTGGCTGGCAGCGTTCGGCCACCGAAGGTGGCGCGGCCCGCGTCCCAGCCCTGGCGCACTGGGTTGTGGTCGTGCAGGTGGCGCAGCGGTGGTGTGATCCGATGGTGGGCATGGTCCCAACCGATCTCGAAGCCGGTGGGGTCCTGGGTCGAGGCGGCGCCGCGCGCTTCGGGGGTCCAGGACCGGTGGCTGGTGCGCACAGCGGCCTGTTGACTCACATCGATTTCGGGGCTGAACTCAAAAGTAGCTTGGGCCATGTTGTGCTCCATCTGTTGGGCGCCGGGACATCTCCGGTGCACAAAGTGTCTGGCCTGGCTAGCTCAAAGAATGAGCCAGTTCATTCATTTATTTTTTTGTACCGCAGGGTCTTGCTGGCTCATCCTTTGAGCCAGTCCTGTGGCAAACTCGCTGCGCGCGTCTTTTGTCCGGCGGTGGGTATTAGGATCGGGACAGCCCGGCCAGGGTGGATCAGGAGCGATGCAAGATGAAAGTCAAAAAAATTGCCGGTGCGCTGGGCGCTGAGATCTCGGGCATCGACCTTGCCGGCGGTGTTTCGGCGGCCATGGCCAGCGAGATTCGGGAATTGTTCTTGCTGCACCAGGTGATCTTCCTGCGTCAACAGCCCCTCAGCCCGCAGCAGTTCCTGGACTTCGCCCGCGCGATGGGTGAGCCGATCGAGTATCCGTTCGTCGGTGGGATTGAGGGCTATCCGACCATCATCGAGGTCAAGAAACTCGAGCACGAGCGGAACAACTTTGGCGGCATCTGGCATTCGGACACGACTTACCTCGACTGCCCGCCGATGGGTTCGATGCTGCTGTCGCGCGAGGTGCCGCCGCAAGGTGGTGATACCTTGTTCGCGAACCAGTCGCTGGCTTATGAGTCGCTGTCAGCGATGATGCGCGGCTTGCTTGACGGTCTGACCGGCATCAGCAGTTCGGCCAAGGCCGATGTGTCCAAGACCCGCGAGGACCGCATCAAGTCCGATGGCAAGTCCAGCGCAGCGCAGGAATACCGTGCCGAGCATCCGGTGGTTCGCATCCATCCCGAGACCGGCCGCAAAGCCCTGTATGTCAACGTCGCGCACACCACCGGCATCGTCGGGATGCGAGACGAAGAGAGCGCGCCGCTGCTGAATTTCTTGTTCCAGCACCAGATCAAGCCTGAGTTCACCTGCCGGTTTGTCTGGGATCGAGACGCAATCGCTTTCTGGGACAACCGCTGCACCCAGCACAACCCGATCAACGACTACCACGGGCATCGCCGAGTGATGCACAGGATCACGCTGCGAGGCGACCGACCGGTCTGAGCCTGCATGAGCGGATGTCCGAAAGATCCTTGGCGCGAGCGGTTCGTGCGGATGGTCCAAAGGCGGTCGCTGCCAGCCTTGCCGCCTAGGGAATAACCTAGGTCGCGAGCGATGTTGGCGTGATTGAATAGCTTGGACTTATTCAAACTGGGGACATCGACATGAACTTTCTGAAATCCGCGCCAGCCCGTACGGTGCTGGGTTGTGCCGTCGTTGCTGCGCTGATGATGGGCACCGTGGCGCAGGCGCAGGCGCTGAAAAAGTACGACTCGACGACCAAGGAATTCTGGAGCAAGCCACCGCCGGACTGGTTTCTGGGTGACGAGACCGAAGCCCAGAAAGGCCTGGCGCCTCCGGCTGGACCGGCGCTGCCGACACCGCTGGCCGAACTCGAAACCAACCTGAAAGCGATCAAGCTGCCCAAGGGCTTCAAGATCAGCGTCTACGCCAGCGGCGTGCCGAGTGCGCGTCAGATGGCTTGGGGCGACAAAGGCACGCTGTTCGTGGGTTCGTTCGGTGCGGGCAGTGTCTACGCCATCACGGACAACGGCGGCAAGAAAGAGGTCAAGACGATCCTCAAGGACATGATCATGCCCACCGGCATCGCATTTCGCGACGGTGCGCTGTACGTGGCAGACATTGGCAAGATCTTGAAATACGAGAACGCCGAAGCCAACGTTGGCAACATGCCTGCGGCCAAAGTGGTCTACGACGACATGCCTTCGTACATTCCACACGGTTGGAAGTACCTGACCTTCGACAAGCACGGTTGGCTCTACGTGCCGCTGGGCCCGCCTTGCAACATCTGCCTGCCGCCGACTGGCGTGTCGCAGATCCGGCGCGTGAACCCCAACACCGGCGAGGCTGAGATCATGGCCATCGGTGTTCGCAACAGCGTGGGCGGCGACATCGACCCGCGCAGCGGCGATTACTGGTTTACCGAGAACGCCCGCGACTGGATCAGCGACGACCTGCCGAGCGACAAACTCAACCATATCTCCAAGATAGGTCAGCATTTCGGCTACCCGTATTGCCACCAAGGCAATCTGCCGGATCCGAAATACGCGATGGGTCACAAGTGTTCTGAGTTCACGCCGCCGGCGCTGAACCTCGGGGCGCATGTGGCGCCGCTGGGGATGAAGTTCTACACCGGGAAACAGTTCCCTGCCGATTACACCAACAGCATGTTGATCGCCGAACACGGTTCCTGGAACCGTCACAAGTACACGGGCGGTCGGATCGTGCGCGTGGTGGCTAACGCGAACGGCAAGAACGTCAAGCATGAGGTGTTCGCCAGCGGTTGGATCAACGGCGACCGCAGCTATACCGGTCGTCCGGCTGACATCCTGCTCGCGCCGGACGGCTCGATCCTGGTGGCCGATGACTGGGCCGGCGCGATCTATCGCATCAGCTACGCCAAGTAATCTCAGAGCGAAACCACCATGCCCGCCGCCTGCCAGCGGCGGGCATTCCTTTTTGAATGCGTTGTCGCTTCATGAGAAAACTGCTGATCTGCACGCTGTGGTGCCTTGCCTCCAGTTTCGCTGGCGCTGCCGACCGGGCAGCCGGCGCCGCGAAAGCCGCTGCCTGCGTCGCCTGCCACGGTGCCGGAGGTGTTTCTCAGATGGTCGACACGCCCTCTCTGGCGGGTCAGCCGGATGGCTTCTTGCAGTGGCAGCTGGTCTATTTTCGCGGTGGCCGGCGCAAGAATCCGGTGATGCAGCCGATGGCGGCAGACCTTTCTGACGATGACATCCGCAATCTTGCGGCGTATTTCTCGTCTCAACCGCCGCCCCAGGCCGGCAACCAGGGTGCTGTCGACCCCGAGTTGTTTGCGAGTGGACGCAAGATCGCGCAGCAACATCGGTGTGCCGCCTGTCACCAAGACAGTTATGCCGGCGCCCAAGCCGCGGCGCGAACCGCGCAGCAGCGCGAGGACTACCTGCTCAAGTCTTTGCGCGACTTCAAGTCCGGCGCGCGCATCGGCAACGGCGTGGCGTCCATGGGCGATGCGGTCTACCCGCTGGTTGACGACCAGCTTCGTGCACTGGCGCATTTCATGTCACACTTGCCTTGATGGCCAAGACTGACCGCATCTACAAGATCGAATTGCTGATCCGTCACCGCGGTCAGGTCAGCTTTGCCCAACTGCTCGAGACGCTCGAGGTCTCACCGGCCACGCTCAAACGGGACTTGGAGTACTTGCGTGGCCAGCTTGGTGCACCGATCGAATATGACCGCGACAGCAACAGCTACCGCTTTGCCGCCGGGATCAGCGGCACAGGGTCCGGTCGGCGACACGAACTGCCGGGGCTTTGGTTCAGCGAGCCCGAGCTTTATTCGCTGCTGATGGCGCAGCAGTTGCTCAGCGGGCTCGGTGCCGAAGGTTTGCTCAGCCGCCATCTGCAGCCGCTGCTGGACCGCATCCACGAGTTGCTGGGGCCGGGCGGTGAGACCGATGCCAAGGCGCTGATGAAGCGTGTCAAGATCATCAGCGCACTGCGCCGCCCGGTGCCACCTGATTGTTTCGAGCGCATGGGCGAGGCGCTGATGCGCCGTCGCCGGCTGCAAATACGCTACCTGACCCGCGCCAGAGGGGAGGTGGGTGATCGCGAAGTTTCACCACAACGCTTGGTGCATTACAAGAACACTTGGTACCTGGACGCCTGGTGTCACAGCCGTGAGCGCTTGTTGCGCTTCGCGCTCGACGCGGTGCAAGAGACCCGGGTGCTCGAATCCCGTGCCAAGGATGTGGCCATGCGCCAGGTGCAGGCCGAGATGGACGGTGGCTATGGCGTTTACGCCGGTGGCACACGCCAACTCGCCACGCTGCGGTTCTCGGCGCAGGCCGCACCCTGGATCAGCCGCGAGGAATGGCACCCCGAGCAGCAGGGAAGGTTTCTCGCCGATGGCAGCTGGCAGCTTGAGCTGCCCTATGTCGACGAGACTGAGCTGGTGATGGACTTGTTGCGCCAGGGCGAGCAAGTCCAGGTGCTTGCGCCCAAGAGCTTGCGTGAGGCGGTGCAGCGGCGGCTGGCGGCGGCTTTGGCCGTCTACGCCGCTGCTTGACGGCAGTCGCTGGCGCTAGATCGCGACCTCGATCAAGCAGGGCGCCTGGCTCGCAAAGCCGCGCTGCAAGGCCTGCACCAACGCGCCAGCGTCCTCGACGCGCACCGCTGCGACGCCATGGCCTTTGGCCAGCGCCACCCAGTCCAGGTTTGGCCGGTCGAGCGTGAGCATGTCGACGGCCTTCTGGCCGCTGATCTGTGCGCCCACGCCTTGGAGCTCGCCCTGCAGGATCGCGTAGCGGCGGTTTGCAAACACCACCGCGACCACTGGCAGCGATTCACGTGCCATGGTCCAGAGCGCTTGCAGCGTGTACATCGCGCTGCCGTCGCCTTCGAGTGAGAGTACCGGCCTGCCGGGTGCGCCGATGGCCGCGCCGACCGCGCAAGGCAGGCCGAAACCGATCGCTCCCCCCATGCCTTGCAGCCAGTCGTGTGGCGCGGCTGCGGCCATCTGCGGGCCGAAGGCGCGGCCGGTGGTCACGGCCTCGTCGACCACGATCGCGTTCGCTGGCAGCGTCAAGGCGATCGCCGCGGCCACCGACTCGGGTGTCAGTGCGCCACTGGGGGCGGTGACGCCGGCAGGCGCGGCCAGGACCAGGTCGCGCTCGACGCGAACATCCAAGGCATCGGCCAGCGCCTGCAGCGCCGCCGGCACGTCCTGCCGCGGCTCGGCCAGCGTCAGCAACGCAGCCCCTGGCGGCTTGAGCTGCGAGGGCTTGCCGGGATAAGCGAAGAAGCCGATCGGATCGACGCTGCCCGCCAGCACCAGCGCTTGCACACCGGCCAGCGCGGCCACCGACGGATCGACCGCGTAAGGCAGCCGGGCGATCCGCGGCCGGCCACGCCCGCCCGGCATGCGCGCGTTGTAGAACTCTGCCATCAGCTTGCAGCCGGTTTTGGCAGCGATCGCCGCGGCCAACATTTGCGAGCGCTCGTCGCGAGAGCCGGCTGCGCCGAGCAGCAGCATCGCCCGCGACCCCATGGATTTGAGCATCTGCGCTGCTGCATCGACCGCCGCTGGTGGCACGACTTGCGCGGCTTCCGGCGCTACCGCCTGATGCGCCTGGCCACCGGCACCCCATGCGGTGTCGGCCGGCAGCACCAAGGTGGCGATGCGCCCAACCGCGCCGTCACGCGCTGCCTGCACCGCCGCAGCCCCGTCGGCGCCGACATCGGTGGCGCGCTGTGAGCTGCGTACCCAGTGCGAGATCGACTGTGCGATGCCGTTCAAGTCGGACTTCAACGGCGACTCGAAATGCACATGGCCGGTCGCGTGGTCACCGACGACGTTGACGATGCCAGAGCGCGCCTTGCGGGCGTTGTGCAGATTGGCCCAACCATTGCCCAGGCCAGGGCCCAGGTGCAGCAGCGTGGCAGCGGGCTTGCCGGCCATGCGCCAATAACCGTCGGCAGCGCCGGTGGCCACGCCTTCGAACAGCGCGAGCACACAGCGCACGCCGGGGATACGGTCGAGCGCCGCGACAAAGTGCATCTCCGAGGTGCCTGGGTTGGCAAAGCACAGTTCGACATGGCTGGCAGCCAGTGTCGTCACGAGCGATTCGGCGCCGTTCTGTTCGATCATCATGTCTCCTGGGTCAAGCGTGAGATGGCCATTCTCGTGCATGCGACTGCAGCTGTGTTGGCAGGCGTGTCGACAGCCTGTGTGGGGTCAGGCGCGATCGAGGGTTGCCGGTCCAGGGCTGGAAGTCCAGGGCTGAAAGTCCAGGGCTGCAAGCCAGGGGCCGAGGGCCTCAAGCTATACAGTCCGCTTCATGGCCTATGAACTGCATGACTGGCCGGGCATCCAGGGCCGAGGCGAATTTGTTCGCCTGGCGCTGGAGGCGTCCGGTGCACCGTATGTTGATGTGGCGCGTGGCGCCGAGACCGCAGGGCAGGGCGTGCCGGCGATGCTGCGCTGTCTGAACGACAGCAAGCTGCCCCATCCACCGCTCGCGCCGCCTTTTTTGAAGGATGGTGCGCTGGTGGTCGGGCAGACCTCAGCGATTTTGCTGTACCTGGCCCCTACGCTCAAGCTGGTGGGTCGCAGCGAGCAACTGCGGGTCTGGACACACCAGATCCAGCTCGCCATCGACGACGCCGTGATCGAAGCTCACGACACCCACCATCCATTGGGCAGCGGTCTGAACGACGAGGACCCGTTGCCCGAGGCCTTGCGGCGAACCGACGAGTTCTGCCGCATTCGCATGCCCCAATATCTGCAGTGGTTCGAACGCCTCATCGTGCGAAACCCTGCCGGGCCGCGGCAACTCGCCGGTGGCAAGCTCAGCTACGCGGACCTGTCGCTGTTCCAGTTGATCGAAGGCCTGCGCTACGCTTTCCCGAACGCTGCGAGGAAAGCATTGGCCAAGACGCCCGAGATCGTGCAGTTGCACGACCGTGTCGCAGCGCTGCCCAAGCTGGCAGAATACCTGCGAAGTGAGCGACGTATTCCGTTCAATGAACAGGGCATTTTTCGCTGTTATCCCGAGCGCGATCTGGCTTGACGCCGGGCTGCGCCGGGCGAATCAGACCGCGGCGGGCTCCGCGGCCGCAGCGCAGATCCGCCACCAAGCGGCGTCGTCGAGTGGTAAGCCTTGCGCTGCCATCGCTTCGCGGGCCACTGCGATGCGGCGCGAGCCCAGGATCGGCAGCGGCGCGCTCGGGTGGCGCATCACCCAGGCGATCACCACGGTGGTCGCCGTCACGCCCAGTTCGGCCGCCAGGGTCTCGAGCGTGTTGCGCAGGCTGTGGCTTCGCGCATCGTTGGCGGTGAACAGCCGCCCACCGGCCAGCGGCGACCAAATCATTGGACGCAGGCCCAGTTCCAGGCATTGGTCGAGCGTGCCGTCGTGCAGCGAGTTGCGCTGCAGCGGCGACAGCTCGAACTGGTGCGTTGCGAGCGCGATGCGGCGATGCAGCAGCGCGAGTTGCGTCGGCTTGAGCTTGGACGCGCCGAAGTGCAGCACCTTGCCTTCGGCGCGCAGTGTCTGCAGGGTCTCGGCCAGCGCGTCGATCGCTACCGGCGCTTCTGGCCCGCGGATCAGCAGCAGGTCGAGGTGATCGGTGCGCAGCGCGCGCAGCGACTGCTCGACCGACGCCCGGAGCTGCGCGGCCACGTGGTCGCATGGCGCGGCCCACGTTGTCAGCGGATCGCCGGGCCGGGCCGGGTGCTCCAGCCCGACGCTGCATTGGCTGACCAACTGCATCCGGTCGCGCAGCGAAGGGTGCAGTGCCAGCGCCTCGCCGAACAACGACTCGACGCTGCAGCCACCATAAAGATCGGCATGGTCGAAGCTGGTCACACCCAGATCGAGGTTGCCCTGGATCCAGGTCAGGCGCTGCTGTGCGGTCCAACACCATTCGGCCAGTCTCCAGGCGCCGGCGATGACCGGTGACAGTGCCGCCGGGTTGTGCATCAGCGCCACCGGCGGGATCAGGGCTTGGTTTTCGGCAGCCGGCCCATCAGGTAGAACTCATCGTTGGGCCGCATGCCGCTGAGGTTGGCCATGCGGTTGCTCAAGCCGAAGAACGCGGTGATCGCGCCGATGTCCCAGATGTCTTCATCGTCGAAGCCGTGCGCGCGCAGCGCCACGTAATCTGCTTCATCGATTTCGTGCGAGCGCTGGCAGACCTTCATCGCGAAGTCGAGCATCGCGCGCTGGCGTGGCGTGATGTCGGCCTTGCGGTGGTTGACCGCGAGTTGGTCGGCGATCATCGGCTTCTTCTCATAAATGCGCAGGATCGCGCCATGCGCGACCACGCAGTACAGGCAGTGGTTGGCGGCCGAGGTCGCGACGATGATCATCTCGCGTTCGCCCTTGGTCAGCGAGCCGCTGTCCTTGACCAACAGCGCATCGTGGTAGGCCATGAAGGCGCGCCACTCTGCGGGCCGGTGCGCCAATGTCAGGAACACATTGGGCACGAAACCGGCTTTTTCCTGCACCGCGAGGATACGCTCGCGCAGGTCATCGGGCAGGTCCTTGAGTTCGGGCACGGGGTAGCGGCTGATTGGGTGGCTGATTGGGTGGCTGGTCAGGGGGCTGGTCGGGTGGCTGGTCATGGTGATGGGTTGAAGTCCGGTAGAGGGTCAGCATAGCGTGCGCAATGACAGCGCTTTCAGCTTCTGAACTGCAGCGCGTGCAAGCGCGCGTACAGGCCGCCTGCCGCCAGCAGCGCGGCATGCGGTCCTTGTTCGACGACGCGGCCAGCGTCCATCACCACGATGCGGTCGGCATGTTCGACCGTTGACAAGCGGTGGGCGATGATCAACGTGGTGCGACCCCGCATCAAGGTCTCGAGCGCTGCCTGCACCGCCCGCTCGCTCTCGCTGTCGAGTGCCGAAGTGGCTTCGTCGAGGATCAGGATCGGCGCGTCCTTGTACAGCGCGCGGGCGATCGCCAGGCGCTGGCGCTGGCCGCCTGAGAGCTGGCCGCCGTTGTGGCCGATCACCGTGTCCACGCCTTGCGGCAGGCTGTCGACGAAGTCCAGCAGGTGGGCACCGTCCAGCGCGGCGCGAACCCGCAGCGGGTCCACCGAGTCGCCTGGCGTGTCACCCAGCGCGACGTTGGCGGTGATGCTGTCGTTGAACATCACCACGTCCTGGCTGACCAGCGCGAACTGCCGGCGCAGCGAATCGGTCTGCCAGTCGGCCAGCGCCACGCCATCGAGCGTGATGCGGCCGGACGTGGGGTCGATGAAGCGCGGCAGCAGGTTGATCAACGACGACTTGCCGGCACCTGAAGGGCCGACCAATGCGACGGTCTGCCCGGCGGCGATGTCCAGCGACAGGCTGTTGAGCGCCGGGGTCTGGTCGTCGCGGTAGCGCAGCAGCACATTGCTGAGCACCAGATGGCCCTGTGCTCGGCCACCCGGCGCCTGGTGCAAGCCGCCTTGCTCGGCTGGGCTGTCGTCCAGCAGTTCCAGCCCCCGCTCGATAGACACCAGGCCGCGGGTGATGGGCGCCATCACGTCCGACAAGTGCTTGACGGGCGCAACCAGCATCAGCATCGCGGTGATGAAGGCCACGAAGCCGCCGACGGTGGTGCCGCTGCCGCTGCTCTGCCACAGCGCGACGATGATCACCGCAGACAGCGCCATCGCGGTGAAAAACTGGGTCACTGGCGTCATCGCGCCGCTGGCCGCGACGATCTTCAGCAGCACCCGGCGCAGTGTCAACGCATGCTGGTCGAAACGATTGGCCTGAGCTTGCGCCGCGCCGTGCAGCCGAACAATGCGCCAGGCCAGCACGTTTTCTTCGACCACATAGGCCAGTGAATCGGTCGCCTCCTGGCCCTCACGCGCGAGCCGGTGCAGCCGCTTGCCCACGCTGCGCATCAGCAGCGCCACGGCCGGGAACAGCACGCCGACGAACAGCGTGAGCCGCCAGTTCAGCCACAGCAGATAGGCCAGCAAGGCCAGTAGCGTCAGCGAATCCTTGACCAGCGTGAGGATCGAGTTCACCAACTGGGTGGCGCCGGTCTGCACTTCGTAGACCAAGGTATTGGTCAGGCTGCTGGCCGATCGCAGGCCGAACATCGCGGGCTGGCCGTTGAGGATGCGTTGGAACAGTGCTTCGCGCAGCGACTGCACGCCGCGGTAGGCGGCCCAGGACAAGGCGTACTGGGCGATGAAGCCCGCCGCGCCGCGCAGCGCGAAGATGCCGACGATTGCCACCGGCACCATCCACAGCGCCAGCTTGCCGGCATGGAAGCCCTGATCAAGCAAAGGCTTCATCAGTTCGGGGATCAGCGGCTCGGTGGCCGCGCCGACCAGCGAGCCGACGAACGCCACCACGATGCCGATCCGGCCGTGGCGAAAGTACGGTGTGACGCGGGCAAAGCGCTGCAACAAGTTGGACATGGGCTGGGGCGAACTCGGCAGGCAGCGCGCAAGGATCGGGCAGCCTGGGCTGGCGCCTGTTTGGAACCGGATTATCCGGCCCGCTGTGCGTCGCCGAGCGGCCAGCTGTGGTGGCGTGCCGACAACCCGGCTTGGCTTGCCAGCAATACTGTATGAAAGTACAGTATCGATGTGAACCTGTCACTGCCCCTGTTCAGCCCATCGAGCGACGCATTGAACGATGCTCCGAACGACGCTCCGAACGACGCTCCGAACCACAGACCCGCGCCGCATGGTCCTGCCGGATTGGTGGCCTGCGCGTCGTCCGAGCGTGCGATCGAGCGCGCCACCCGGCTCACCGTGTTGCACCCCGGCTTGTGGCGCGCCAGCCAGATCGGCGGCGCGCCCGGGCGTGTCACTGCCAGTGGCTTCGACGCGCTGGACGCCGAGCTGCCCGGTGGTGGCTGGCCGCACGGCGTGTTGACCGAGTTGCTGCTGGCCCAGCCCGGCGTGGGCGAGCTGCGCCTGCTGGCGCCCGCGCTGGCCGCCGTGGCACCGCTGGACGCGGGCGGGCAGGGCGCCGCGTCGCGCGCGGCACCGCTGGCGTCGCTGAATTCTGGCCGCCGGGCGCCGAGCGATCCCGGCCGTTGCGTGATGCTGTTCGACCCGCCCGCCTCGCTCAGCGCCTGGGCGCTGCTGCAATGCGGGCTCGACAGCCGGCATTGGCTGGTGGTGCAGTCGCGTGCGGGCCAGGGACCTGCGCCATCACCTGTGCCGCTGGGACGGCCTGCGCCCGGGCTGCAGCAAGGCGTCCCGCGCAGCGCCAACCGGTTGGCGCCGCTGCTGCCAGGTGCCGATCTGCTGTGGGCACTGGAGCAGTCGCTCAAGAGCGGCCATGTCGGTGCGATCCTGGCCTGGTTACCGCTCAAACTGGGCGCCGATGCCTTGCGCCGGCTGCAGATCGCGGCCCAGGCGCAGGACGGGCCGGTGTTCGTCTTTCGCGACGCCCAGGCCCGTAGTCAGCCCAGCCCGGCGCCGCTGCGCCTGCTGCTGCAAGCCTCGGGGGTGGACGGCTTGTCGCTGCGCTTGCTCAAGCGCCGGGGGCCATCGTTGGCCCAACCGCTGCGCCTGACACTGCCCTCCGCGTTGACACCGCGCCAGCAAGCCCAGGCGCGCGACCTGAGCCTTCAGGCGGTGGCGGCTCAAGCAGCGCCAGACGCCGGCCGCGCCACGACGCTGGCCGGATCACGTCTAGAGCCTGTTGCTTCTCCTGGCGAGTCTCCTGGGGGTTCTGACGGTTGAGCCGTGCCGGCCTTGCGGGCGGGTTCTTGCCATCTTTCATCGCCATCGACCATGTTGTGGATTACCTTGCACCTGCCTGCGCTGTCGCTCGAATCCTGGGCTGCCACGCGTGGACCCGAGCAGGCCGGCCTCCCGCTGGCGCTGCTGCATGCGCAGCAGGTTTTGCATGCCGATGCGCTGGCGCAGGCTTGCGGCGTGCGCACCGGCATGAAGCGCGCCACCGCGCTGGCGCTGGCGCCCGACCTGTTGCTGGGCGTCGCCGATGTCCGGCGCGACGTTCAGGCCTTGCGCGCGGTGGCCCATGTGGCGTTGGCTTTCAGCCCCTCGGTGGCTTGGGCGACGCCGGCCGAGCTGCGCGGCGTCAACACCAACCCGGCGCACAGCCCGGCGTTGGTGGGCGTTCAGCTCGAGGTGCAGTCCTGCCTGCGTTACTTCGGTGGCTTGCCCGCGCTGCTCGACCGGCTGCGCGCCGCGCTGGCGCCGCTGGGTCACCAGGTGCGCATCGCCAGCGCGCCGACAGCGCTGGGCGCGTCCTTGTTGGCGGCTTGGCGCGACGACCTGGCACTCGGTCCGCCAGGGCCCGATCCGATGCAGGGCTTGCAGGGCCTGCTCGACGCCGTGCCGCTGGCCTTGCTCGCCCCCGATTTGCAGCCCGCGTTGCAAGCCATGGGTTTGCACTGTCTGGCCGACCTGCGCGCGCTGCCACGCGCCGGCCTGGCGCGGCGCTTCGGCCCCGAGTTGCTGGCCAAGGTCGACCGCGCCCGAGGCCAGGCGCCCGAGGCCCAGGCATGGCTGACCTTGCCGCAGCGTTTTGCCAGCCGGATCGAGCTGCTGTGCCGTGCCGACACCAGCGCCCAGGTGCTGGCCGGCGCTCAGTTGCTGCTGGCCCGGCTGATGGTTTGGGCCGCCGCACGGCAGGCTCGCATCGTTCGTTTCACGTTGGTGATGCACCACGAGACCAGACGCCGCCGCGACCCCTGCGGCGAAGACAGTCCCGGACAAACCACGCTGGAGATCGCCCCGGCCGAGCCCGCCACCGACGCCGGGCACTTGCTCAGCCTGCTGACCGAGCGCCTGGGCCGTTTGCCTCTGGCAGCACCTGCGCTCGAACTCAGCTTGCACTGCGCGCAATGGTGCGCAGGCGAGCCGCCCAACCGCGAGCTGTTTGCCAGCCAGGCCAGCGAGCGCGAAGGCCTGGCCCGGCTGGTCGAGCGGCTGCAGGCCAGGTTGGGGCCCGCGCAGGTGCAAAGCCTGGCCGCTGTGCCAGACCATCGACCCGAATGCGGCACCCGCTGGCAGAGTGCCGACCCGGCGCGCCTGGGTGCACAGGCTGCTGTGCACGTTCATGGCAAAGCCTTGGCGGCCCAGCCGCTGTGGTTGCTGCCGGTCCCGCGGGCGCTGGTCGAACGCGGCCAAGGTCCGTTGCTCGACGGCCGGACGCTGCAATTGCTGGCCGGCCCCGACCGGCTGGAAAGCGGCTGGTGGGACGCGCAAGGCCCGGCGGTGCGCGACTATTTCATCGCCCGGACGGCCAGCGGCACGCTGGTGTGGATCTACCGTCACCGACTGCCGGACCCGGAGGCGGGCTCGGGTGAGTCGGGCTGGTATCTGCAAGGCTTGTTCGCCTGAGCGCGGTCTCGTGTAACCTCGGCGCGCCACTTCCGTGCCTTCATGCCGTTGACCATGCCCAAGCCAGACAGGACGCCCGACAAGACGCCTACCAAGACGCCCAACAAGACGCCCGCCAGAACCTCAGAACCCGTCGCAGAACTGCTGGCCGGCATCCGCAGCCTTGACCAGGATCGCTACCTGCTCGTCGAGCGCTTGCGCAGGCTGGTACTGGCGCTCGCACCTCGGGTGACCGAGGAGGTCCGTTATGGCGGCTTGCTGTTTTCGGCTGGCCCGCCGTTTTGCGCGATCTTTTCCTATGCCAAGCATGTGGCGTTGGAATTCAGCCAGGGGGCAACGCTGAACGACAAGCACAAGGTGCTCGAAGGCGATGGCAAGAAGCGGCGCTACATTCGGCTAGAGGTCGGGGCTGATCTGTTCAACAAGAACGTCACCGAGTACCTCGCGCTGGCTTTTGCTGCTGCGGCCCCCAGCCGAGTGGTTCGCCCTTCAAGCGCTCGGGGCTGACGCCAGCTTGTTTCAACCCCTGCGGCCTGCCGCTCAACGCCAGCTTGCTTCAACATGATCACAGTCCGACTCGCCGAGCCCCGTGACGCTGCCGACATCCAACGCATCTTCGAGCGCACGCTGCGCGAAGCTGACTGGCTGCCCAAAGGCGCTGACCCCGACACCGACTTCCTGCGCAACTCAGGCGGCGAGACGGTATACGTCGGCCTGTCGCCGCAGGGCGAGGTCGCAGGTTTTCTGTCGCTCTACACGCCCGCTAAATTTATCCACCACCTCTATGTCGAGGCGGGTCGCCAGCGCCAGGGGGTCGGCGCGGCGCTGCTGAATTCGCTCGAGAGCTGGTTGCCCAAGCCTTGGCGCCTGAAGTGCGTGACGATCAATACACCGGCCCGCGCTTTCTACGCCCGCTGCGGCTGGGTCGAGACCGAGACCGCGATGGGCAGCCAGGGCGAGTATGTGCTGATGCGTAAATTCGCGGCCATCCAAGCGCTGAAAGCTTGACGGATCAGCGCCGTGTTGGGACACGATCCCTCGCTGCCGCTAGCCAGCGGCTGCCGCGCCGCCACAGCCGCCAGCCCCACCAGACCCGCGACGCCCAGCGCCAAGCCCGACGCGGGCGCAGCAGCGCCAGCAACGCCAGGCCGCCGAGCGGCCATTCGGGGTGCCGGCGCAGCCAGTGCAGCCCATTGCACAGGCTGTCGGCGATCGTCAACGGTCCGGCCAGCACCTGGGCTTGTTGCGCGAGTTGAAGGCGCAGCGCGGTGCTGCGGATCAGCAGTTGTTCAAGGCGCAGTCGAGGTGGTGATTGCAGGGCGCTGCCGTTCATTCGCGGCCTCGCAGTGATTCGCGGTCACGGGTCAGTTCGCCCAGGCTGGCGTCCAAAGCGCTGCCCCCCGGATTGCTCAAGTGGCGCCGTGCCAGACGAGCCACCCAGGCCCCGGCGCCAAGGAACAGCCCACACAACAAGGCCAGCGCTGGCAGCCGGTAGCCGTCCCAGAACAGCATCAGCAGCAGCCCGGCGCCCAAGCCGAGGCCCACGGCCAACAGCAGCAGGGCCAGCGCCGCCCACAGCAAGCTGTCGAAGACACGCAGCTTTTCCTGTTCGAACTCGGCCGCGAGCAACTCGATCCTGACCTGGGCGATCTCGATCGAGGTGGCGACCAAGCGTCGCAGCGACGCCAGCAGCCCAGGCGCCGCCGCCGGACCGCTCATCGGCTTGGGCGCATCAGCGGCGGCCGATCAGCAAGCCCACCACCAAGCCGATCCCGCTCGCAGCGCCTATCGCGCGCCAAGGGTTGTCGTGCACATAGTCGTCGGCGGCGTGGCCAGCGGCCTTGGCCTTCGCTAAAGCGGCATCTTGCAGGTGCAGCAGGTTTTCCTTGGCCTG
>CANFPU010000088.1 GCA_947448955.1 Burkholderiales bacterium | reverse complement strand
GCTCTGGCACAAGATGAAATATACTTGGATGGCTGTCAAATGTCGAAATTCTGTAGAGCTAGAGGCGGATGTTGATCACATCATTTCGAATTTCGGAACAACCTACAAGTTCAGCTTTTGATGATAATAACTTGATGGGAAGAGCTTATGGAAATAGGAAAAATGCACATGATGTGCGGACTTAAGTATTTAATTTTCTCCCTCGTTGTTCTTTGAGAAAAGCGCGAGGCAACGCGGATGAAATTATCTCAAAGCACTGGCGCCTACCCGACCTTGGCCGCCCCCGGCTCCTCGCGGCAGCGCCTAAGGTACTCAGCCTAGACAGCGTGCCATCGCCAGTCCATTGGTGATTGCACCATGGGTGGGCCGACCCTGGGACAGGCTTGCGGCATCGGGACGAATGCCTGGATGACACCAGCCGCGATGTGGGAATCGGGCGGGTTCCTTGGGCGCGACGACGATAATCTATTGGTCGATTCATTCCAGATCTGAGAAATTCATGCGTCAACTGCTCAATATCCTCGCTGTCGGGCTGGTCCTGGCTTGCGGCGGCGCCCATGCCAGCGGCAAGGTCACTTGCGATTCAGGCCCCAAGCAAGGCTGGCAGCCGCAGGCCAAGCTGGAAGAGTCACTCAAGGGTCAGGGTTGGACTGTGCGCAAGGTGAAGGTTGATGGCGGCTGCTACGAGGTCTACGGGCTGGACGACAAGGGCAAGAAGGTCGAAGCCTACTTCCACCCGGTAACGCTGGCACCCGTGCCGACCAAGAAGTAAGCGTCGAGCGCCCCGTTGTCTTGGATGCCTGAAGCCACGCGCAAGCCCGAGGTTTCAGTCTGGAGCCCTGTCCTACGGTGGGGCCATTGGGCATTGGCGGCCTGCATCTTGACTTGCCTGCTGTTGCACGAGGGCGGCACCTGGCATGAGGGTCTGGGCTATGCCGCACTGGCGCTGGCCGCTTGGCGCGTGGCGCTGGGTGTGTTTGCCAAGGCGCACCATGTGCGCTTTACTGGTTTCGTGCGGGGACCTGTGGCCACTTGGGCCAGTGCGCGCGCCGTGTGGGCGGGCAACGAGCCACGCCACTTGGGCCACAACCCCTTGGGCGCTTGGATGATCGTGGCGCTGCTGTTGGCCGCGGTGGTCACGGCGTGCAGCGGCGCGATCTACACCACCGACTATTTCTGGGGCAACAATCTCGTCTATGGCATCCACCGCATTGCCGGCTGGAGCTTCGCCGTGCTGGTGCCGCTGCACATCGGCGGGGTCGTGTTGACCTCTTTGATGCAGCGCGAGAACCTGCTGCTTGCGATGTTCACAGGCCGCAAGCGTCAGCCTGAATCGGGCGACCGGCCGCTGTAGTCGCTGTGCGCTCAACCCAGGCGTCCGCGCAACTCAATCGACCTGGATGTTCTCGCGCCGGATCACCTCACCCCAGCTCGCGCTTTCGGCGCGAATCTGGGCGCTAAAGGCTACCGGATCGTTCAACTCCACAGTGCCCTGCAACTGCAGGATCTTCATGGCATTGGCATCTTCGCGCACCGAACGGATGGCGTTGGAAAGCACCTGGATCACCGCGGGCGGCGTTTGTACGGGCACCAGCACGCCCAGCCAGAATGACACGTCGAACCCCGGGTAGCCGGCCTCTATCATCGTCGGCACCGTGGGCAGATCTGGCCAGCGCTTCGCCGTGGTCACCGCCAGCGCCTTGATCCGGCCAGCTTTGACATGAGGCACCGCGATCGGCGTGTCGAGTTGGGCATCGACTTCTTTGCCCAAGAGCCCGATTTGCGCCGCCACGCCGCCCTTGTACGGCACATGGATGGTTTTGATCCCGGCCCGGTTGTTGATCATCTCGAAGCCCAGATGGGCGAGGTTGCCTGGGCCGCCCGAGCTGTAGGTTAGCTGGCCTGGCAGCGCCCGCGCCAGTGTGACCAAATCGGCGACCGTGTTGACGGCGGCAGTGCGTTCGCCGGTAGCGTTCACCGTCAGCACGAAGGGTGCCGACACGACCATGCTGACCGGTGCGAAGTCGGCCATCTTGTAGCTGATCTTGCGGTAGATCTGGGGGTTGACGGTGATGCTGCTCGAGTTGGTCGCCAGGATCGTATAACCATCGGCCGGCGCACGGGCCACCTCGGTCACACCGAGCACGCCATTGGCGCCGGGCTTGTTCTCAACGATCACCGTCTGGCCCAGTTTGGCGCGCAGGTGGTCGGCCAGTACGCGGGCGATCGAATCGGTCGAACTGCCGGCAGGAAATCCGACGACGATGCGAATCGGCTTGGTCGGCCAAGCTTGAGCCTGTGTTGGTGTTTGCGTCTGTGTCTGCGTTTGGGCTGGCGCCTGAGCCTGAGCATTGCCGGCCAGCCCGGTTGCAGTCAGTGCCAGGACGGCCGACATCAGTTGTCGTCGCGAGAGCGTTCGTTGGGTGGGCATGAAGCTACTCCAAGGGATCGGTATTCAGATGGGAAACCCAATGCCGTGATGCTATCTGTCCAAGCCTGCGCTCGAGCGGTCAGATAGCCAAGCTCAAGGGGTCAGGGTTGCGCTCAATCCGCGAGCGCCTGATAGGTCAGGTTGCGCATCAATGCTCGGTAATGCCGGCGCAGCTCAGGTGCGCACAGCATCAGCACAGCGACCAGTTGCTCGGCCGGGTCGATCCAGAAATAGCTGCCGAACACGCCCGACCAGTAGAACTCGCCGACCGAGCCCGGAACCGGGTTGCAGCCGGGTTCATTGCGGACGCAGAAACCAAGCCCGAAACCTTGTCCGAATTCAGGCAAAGGTGCCGATTCCTCGAACTGCGCACGCGCCGTGGCCGCCACCGCGATGCCTGGCGGCAGGTGGTCACAGGACATCAGCTCGACGGTCTTGCGCGCGAGCAGTCGGACGCCATCGAGTTCGCCGCCATTGATCAACATCTGCGCGAAGCGCAGATAGTCGGGTGCGGTCGAGACCATGCCACCGCCGCCCGACAGGAAATTTGGTTGGATGGTGAGCTCACGCGCCATCGGCGGGCGTTCGCCCGTTGCCGGATCGACCAAGGCTTCGGCGATGCGGTGGGCTTGGTCTTTGGGCACGACGAAGCCGGTGTCCTTCATGCCCAGTGGCTGGGTGATGCGCTCGGCGATGAACTGGTCCAGCGCCAGACCTGACACCGCTTCCACCAGGCAGCCCAACACGTCAGTGGACATGCCATAGTCCCAGGTGCTGCCGGGTTGGTATTGCAGTGGCAGCGCGGCGAGCTTGGCGATGAACTGCGCCGAGGTCTGGTGACGGTCTGCTGGATCCACCGCGCGGTAGGCCTGCTTGACCAGCGAATCGCCAAAGTGTCCGTAGGTGATGCCCGAGGTGTGGCGCAACAAGTCTTGCACCGAGATCTCGCGTTTGGCCGCTTCCAGTCGGAGCACCGAAGTGCCTTTGGCATCGATCGATTCGACACCGACCTGCAGGTCTTTGAGCGTTGGCAGGTAGGTCGAGACCGGGTTCACCAAGCGCACCAGCCCTTGCTCGACCAGCATCATCACCGCCACCGAAACCATCGGTTTGGTCATCGAGGCGATGCGAAAGATCGAGTCGACTTCCATCGCCAGCCCTTTTTCCCGGTCGCGGTAGCCGAAGGCTTCGAGGTAGGCCAGCTGACCTCTTCTGGCGATCAGCGCGACCGCGCCTGGGATCGAGCCTTTTTCGACATCACGCTCGAACGCGGACTGGATGCGCAGGGCGCGCTCGGGCAGCAACAGATCGGGGTTCGCGGGGGATGACATGTCTGGAAGGTCCTGGGTTGTTGGTCCAGCGTGGACAGTTTCGGTCTTGAGCTCGAGCGCGCGCAATGGTGTCCGGCCGTCGCGAACTGGACGCTGGCTATTCAGCGGTGATGCCCGCGAACTTGATCACCTTGGCCCATTTCTTGGTGGCTTCGGAAATGATCGTCCTGAATTCCGCAGGAGAGCCGCCAACCACTGTGCCGCCCAAATCGACAATTCGGGTTTTGATCTTGTTGTCGGCGAGGCCGACTTCGAGTGTCTCGTTCAGCGTGGTGATGATTTTGGCCGGGGTGTTCCTGGGCGCACCGATGCCTGCAAACCCGCTGGCCTCATACCCCGGCACGAAATCTCCCACGGTGGGCAATTCGGGCAACACGTCCAAACGGTTCGCGGTGGTGACCGCCAGTGCCCGCAGCTTGCCGGCCTTGATCTGTTGGAGCGATTCCGAGATCGGCGCAAAAATCACCTGCACATGGCCGGCGATCAAATCGACGACCGCCGGCGCGCCGCCCCTGTACGGCACGTGGACCAGATTCAGCCCGGTCATCATCTTGAAGAGTTCGCAAGCGATGTTTTGCGGGGTGCCCGGGCCCCCCGACCCATAGTTGATCTTGCCCGGATTGGCCTTGGCGTAGGCGATGAACTCAGGCAGCGTCGCCACGGGGACCGACGGATTCACCACCACCACGTAGGCCAAGCGCGCGGCGCAAATCACCGGCGCGATGTCCCGGATGAAGTCGAAATTGAGATTGGGGTAGAGCGTGGGATTGATGGCATGCGGAGTCACGATCTGCAGCAGCGTGTGGCCATCTGCAGGGGCCGTGACGACCGCTTCGGTCCCGATATTGCCGCTGGCGCCGGGGCGGTTGTCGACGATGAATTGCTGGCCCAGGCGCTCCGTCATCCACTGGCTCATCAAGCGAGCCTGAATGTCGGTGGACCCGCCTGGCGGAAAGCCGACAACGATGCGTACGGGCCGTGACGGATAGGCTTGCGCGCTGGCCATGCGGGGCAGGGCCGGCAAAGCAGCGGCGCCCATGGACAGGCGCAGGAATGTGCGGCGGGGAAATTTCATGAGGCTGACTCCAAGCGTGATGCCCTAGCTCGCTGAAACTGGGCGCGACGCGTCGAAGTGCCGCGCCATTGACGCGCCACCGACGCGTCACCCTCGCACCATGGACTCAGCGTGGCGCCATGCGAATAGCGCCGTCCAGTCGAATGCACTGGGCATTGAAGTACGAGTTCCGCACAAATTCAAGCGCTAGACTGGCAAATTCTTCTGGCTTGCCCAGGCGCTTCGGAAACGGCACCGACGCACTCAGGCTTTCGAGAACTTTAGGCGCAGCCCCCAGCATCAGCGGTGTTGCAAAGATGCCCGGCATGATGCAGTTCACCCGGATACCGAGGTCCGAAAGGTCCCGAGCCATGGGCAGTACCAGGCCATTCACGCCGGCTTTTGCTGAGCCGTAGATCAGCTGGCCAATTTGCCCGTCCTGTGCGGCGACCGATGCGGTCAGGGTGATGCACCCGCGCTCGCCATCTTCGAGACCCTCCAGGGTTGCCATGCCTTCGGCCGACAGTGATGCCACCCGATAGCTCGCCACGAGAATGCCCTGCACGCCGTACTCATAGTCGGCGGTTGGCAGGCGTTTGAGCCTGCCTGCCGTCTTGTCCCAGGCCAGGGTCTTGCCGCGGCGTGAGGTCATCGCGCAGTGCACCAGAATTCGCTCCTGGCCGTTGGCGGCGCGGGCTTTGGCAAAGCCCTCGATGACGCTGTCTTCGTTGGTGATGTCGACTTTGCAGAAGACGCCGCCGATGGACTGTGCGACTTCGAGCCCCTTGGCTTCGTTCACGTCAAAGATTGCGACCTTCACGCCGGCAGCGGCCAAGGCCTGTGCCGTGGCTTTGCCCAGGCCCGAAGCGCCTCCGGTAACAACTGCGCTGGTGCTAGCGTCGATTTTCATGGTTTGGTTCTCCTTCAAATTTTTATCTGCTGCGACCTGACATCGATTCGCAGCGCCAAGACGGATGTCGATCTCGAGTCTAAGCGGTCGTCGCCTTGTCTGTTCGTCGTCCCCGCGACCGCCTCAGAAGTGGTGGAAAGTCAAGCCATGAGGATGGCCCACGCCGAGCACCCGCTCTGACCCATCGGGCCACAGCGTGAGGCGCAGGCTGGTCTTGTTGCCTTGTGCCGGATCGACCTCGTAGCGCAGCCACGCAAAGGGCGCTTCATGGTGGGCCTTCGCACCAATCTTCGCCGCATGACCTCGAATGCGTGCCTGGCTCGCGGCTGGAAAGTACTGGAAGGCGACGGTGGAATAAAGCACCCGAGTGACGCCTGCTTTCGGCGCCACGCTGAGCCGTTTTTCCACCCAGTCAGCGGCGTCCTCGATGTCGATTTGAGGCGGGTGGTCCAGCGCGATCGCGATCGCGGCCCGAACTCTTTGAAGGCGCGCGGCCATGTCAGGCCAGACATAAGCGGTCAGCAATTCGCGGTCGACAGGGTCGGCCACCCGCAGCGGCGAGATGTCGACGCCGCGCGTCGAGAGGATCTTCACCGTTGCCGCTGGCGGTGGCGGGCCCGACCAGACCGGTGCAATTTGGACCGCTGACCCGGGCGTTCCGGCAGCCACGCCACCCAACTCGTAGCAGAACCGATCGAGGTTGAGATTCAGGCCGGCACTGCAGCCGGTTTCGAACAGTTCGAAGGGCAGCTCGAACACGCTGGCGATGGTCATCAAGCCCGTCATCAGCGCCGCCGAGCGGCCGACCTCATTGGTCTGCGGTGCTTTGTCCAGGCGGCGCAACAGCGCTGGCCCATGGGATCTGATCGTCTCGTCCAGCGCCAACCAGAGGACTTCGGGGTCGGGCATCGGGTTCGGTGGATAGAGCGTCGCCAAGGTTGGCGCCGAACCGTTCAGCACCAGACCGTTGATCGATCCCGCCAAGCGAAGCGGCAGATTGTCGGCCAGTGCCGTGGGGTCTCCCATCCAGCACATGACCTTGCTGCCGACATCGGTGGTCGCGTCGAGCCGCTCGCCCAACAAGCGGCAAACCAGTGCGGTGAAAGGCGAACCAAGCTTTTGGGCCCAGTGCGCCTGGTTGGCGAAAGCGTCCCGGATCGATGTTTCGGTGTTCATCGCTTTCGGATTTCTCTCAGGCTCGAGTCCCTGGGCGCCGCTCACTCCAGCGTGATCTTGGCCTTGCGAATGATGTCGCCCAGACGCCGCTCTTCGCTTGCCCGATACGCCGTCGCTTCCTGCGGGGTGGAGTAGATCGCGGTAGCCCCTCGATCGAAGAACGCTTTCTTCAAGTCCGGGCTCTCCAGCGCCTGTTTGGAGAACATCGACATTCTCTCGACCACCGCTGGCGGCAGTTTGGCCGGACCGCAGAGCGAGGCCCAGGAATTGATGTCGAAACCCGGCAAGAACTCAGCCAATGCCGGCATCTCAGGCACCACCGGACTGCGCGTCGCACTGGTCACGCCAAACCCCTTGACCTTGCCGGGTTTGAATTGGGCGAGCGACCCGGGGATGTTGTCGAAGATCATGTGCACCTGCCCGCTGATCACATCCACCATGGCCGGCCCACCGCCGCGATACGGCACATGGACCATGTCGACCTCGGCCAGTATTTTGAACAGTTCACCCGATATGTGCAGCGTGGTTCCCAAACCAGAGGATCCATAGCTGTACTTGCCAGGATTGCGGCGCAGCAGCGTGATCAGCTCGGGCACGGTGCTGACGGGCAAGCCCATGAAACCGACCAGAAAGTTCGGTAGCGACCACAGATTGGTGACGAAGGTGAAGTCCTTGCCTGCATCGAAAGGCAGCTTGCCGGCCTTCAGCGTCGGCGAGATGCCGTGTGACGAGACGCTGCCCATGCCCACCGTGTAGCCATCGGGCTGGGCGCGTGCAATCGCGGACACACCGAGATCGCCGCCGCCGCCGCCGATGTTCTCGACCACGAACTGCTGTCCGGTCAACTCGCTCATCTTGGCGCAGTACAGGCGAGACAGTGTGTCGGTCGCGCCGCCGGCTGGGAACTGGTTGATGTATTTCACCGGGCGTGTCGGCCAAGCCGCCTGGGCGCGCGCCTCACTGCCGATGACCAGCGGCGCGCCCACGATCGCACCCATCCGAGCCAGCGCCGACCGCCGACCGCGTTGTGCTGGCGTCGACTCATTCGCTGGCGAGGTTGATCGGCCGGTGGTGTCGTCAAGGGTGCTGTGATCGATGCTTGTCATTCCGTTCTCCTCCTGAGATGAACCCCAAGGGGTTCGTTCGAACCATGGCGACTGTCTAGGTTGAACCAGCGTGCCGTGCTGCATTCGCGGTCAGTGCCGCGCAAATCGCAGGTCCGGTGTCATGGACTCGGCCAACTTGAGATGGTGAGATTGCCGACTGCGACTTGTGCCATGAGCCCGTTCGCAGACCAAGCCTCCACAGCGATCATGCCAGCTGTGGCGACTTGGTCATGGGTGAATACCCGAGGGTGGCGGCTCTGCGCTGTCCGCCTGACAATCCGCTGCAGACTGACCAGGATCGACACCATGCCCGCTCTTCATCCGCTGTGCTGTGGACGTTTGCGCTTTGACCGCAGCGTCTTCTTTCCCGACGCCAGCCCTGGCACGCGCACCACCGTGCCGGTACCGGGCTTTCTCGTCATCCACCCCAAAGGCAAGCTGCTGTTCGACACCGGCGTGGCCTGCGAGGCGGCTGCCGATCCTGTCGCGGTGCTCGGGCAGCGTCTCGCCACCACCTTTCAGATGGTCGGTGCGCCGGACGAGAACGTCCCTGGCCAACTCGCGCACCTGGGACTCGTTCCCGACGACATCCGGTATGTGGCCAACTCGCACTTGCACTTCGACCACTGCGGCTGCAACCCGCTGTTCGGTCGGTCTACCTTTCTGATCCAGCGTGCCGAAATGCAGGCCGCGCAGACCCCCGGTGGGCGCTACGATGCTCGGCTTTGGCAGCACCCGCTGGACTACCAATTGATCGATGGTGAGCACGATGTGTTTGGTGATGGCACGGTGCTGTTGGTGCCCACCCCTGGCCATACCGCGGGCCATCAATCACTGGTGGTGCAAGTGGCGCGAGACTCGCGCTTTGTGCTGACCGCTGACGCCTGCTATTCGAGTGAACACATGGCGCGCGAGTTGCTACCTTCGGTGGTCTGGCAAGGCGACCAGATGCTGGATTCGATGCGGCGTCTGCGTGCGATGGGTGAACAGGCTGGCAGCCAAATTCTGTACGGGCATGACCCGATCCAGTGGGCCGCGCTGGGTGCGGCAAGGCAATCGCTCAGCTGAGCGCATCAACCTTTGGCGGGATCATCGCCCTTTAGCCCTTTAGCCCTTTAGGGACGGGCGGCTGGCACGGCGCGCGCCGCCTGGATCCGATGCCACTGCATGTAGAACACGCCGGCCAGCACGGTCACGCCCCCGGCCACTTGCTCGGGTAGCGGCTGGACGCCGAAGCACAGCAGCGAGATCAACACCGCAAACACTGGTACGGTGTTCTGCCACATCATGCCGGCATTGACGCCCAGTCGGGCCACGCCGATGTTCCAGACCACCCCGCCCAGCGCGGTGGCGAACACCGTCGTGACCAGCAGATAGGTCAGCGCGGTCGCATTCGGGTGCAGGTTGATCGTCTCGGTCATGCCAGCCGCCCTGGCCAAGAACCACCACACCAGCAGCCACGGCGATGCGCCGGCCAAGCCCAGGAAGGTGCGTTGCAATTGCGGCGTTTCCAGCGTGAACCAGCGCTGCGACAGGATCGAATAGACCGCCCAGCAGCCCAGCCCCAGCACCAGCAAAATCTCGCCACCCTGGAGGGCTAAGAACTGGCCAGTGGCCCCAGCCCGGCCGTAGATAGCAATGCCGGCACCCAACAGGGTCAACAACGCAGCACCCCAGAAACCCTTCTCCAGCCGGGCCCCGATCATGAGGCGCGACACGACCGCGCCATACACCGGCGTGCCGGCAACGATGGCCGCTGCGGTGATGGTGTTGGTGTGGCGCAGACCGATGTTGTACATCGCGAAGAACGTGCTGGCGAACACCCCCATCACGACAATGCGCCAGATCGGGATCGGTGAGCGCCAGGCCGCCAAGCCGCGGGTCACACCGAGCACGCCAGCGAGCAATATTGCCGCCAAGCTGACCCGCATGAAAGCCAGCCAATACGGGTCGTAGGTCTGGAACAGGGTGGCGGTCAGCGGGATGTTCATGCCCCAGAACACGCAGGCCAACACGTAGCTGCCCCCGCCGATCCAGGCCGCTGAGGCGTCTGTAGGTGTGGAGGGGGTCTCAGGCCCGCCGGATTTGGCGTTCATCGGTTGGCCGTCAAGAAAGCGACTGGGAACGCAGCGGACATGGGTCAATGCTCATCGGGGAATCTTCGACTTTACCCGAGGGACTGGGCCCGGCAACCACTGTGCAAGTGCTGGCTTGCGCCCGTCGCGATCAAGCAAATGTGGCTTGGCCACTTTGCTTGATCCTCACGGATGGCGGCCGGCTTCGGCCGGCCTTGGGGCGCTCAGGTCGACTCGGCGCCAACGCCCTCGACTCGATCGATGAAGTCCAGCAGCAGGCGATTGAACACCTCGGGCTCCTCCAAGTTGATGCAATGGCCCGAATTGGGCAACACCGCCAAGGTCGCGCCCGGAATGGTTTGCCACATGAACAAGGTCGGCTCCACGCAGCCGCTGTCACGGTCGCCCAGCATCATCATCACCGGCGCTTTGATCGTTGACAGCTCTTGGCCCTTGTCCAGCAGCGACGGGCGCGCGGCCTGGAAACCGCGCAGTGTCAGCGCCGAGCCGAGTGCATCATGGCTGGAGAATTGCTCGAAGAAGGTGTCGAAGCCGACCGGGTCTTTCTCCAGGAAGGGCAGGCGCGAAGCGGCTTTCGCATACTCGGCCACCGCGCTGCGCGTGCCTTCGCGCTCGATCCGGTCGGCCAGGGCGCGGCTCGACGCGATCATTTCCTTGCGTCCCTTCGAGACCGACCCCGAACCCGCGCTGCAAGGCGTGATCGACAGGATGCGATCGGGATGCAGGTAACCCGCTGACACCACCGCGTAGCCACCCATGGACAGGCCCACGATATGGGCTTTGGGGATCTTCAGGAAGTCCATCAACGCGATCAGGTCCACTACCGAAAACTCCCAGCCGTAGGCCTTCGGGTCGGTCGGAATGTCGGAGGGCGTGTAGCCGCGCGCGCTGTAGGCAATGCAGCGGAATCGACGCGACAGCGCATTGACCTGGGGTAGCCAGCTCATCATGTCGCCTGCAAATTCATGCACGAAGATCACCGGGCTGCCTTGTCCTGCGTCGAGGTAGGCCAGGTTGACCGGCAAACCGGTGGTTCGGCGTATCAGGATACTCATGCTTCGATTCACCTCAGAAAAAGACGGTAAGACGTCATGACGTCTAGAAGTCTTGGGGGCCAACGCCATCTTGCCATCGCTGTCGTCGTCTGGATTCGGGTGGAAACCCCTTGCGACTGGGTCTCCGACTGGGCCAAGCTGAGCCGCCGCCGGTCTATCGGTGGCCCGAGCGTAGCCGCCAGATCGAATGGGTGGCCAGCACGCTGAAGGTGGTGACCAGCACCCCCAGCACCGGCAACAAGACCGCCCATCGAACGCCGAAGGCACTCACCGCCAAGCCCATCATCAGCGCGCCCAGCGGGTTGCCGCCAACGGTCGCCAGTGACTGCGCCGCCATGACGCGTGACTGGTGCGTGGCGGGCGCGCCCTCTTGCAGGATGCTTCGCGACATCGACATCGAAACGCCGGCGCACATGCCCCAGCAGAAAATGCACAGGTAGAACAGCCACTGCGGCGGCGCCAGCGCCATGGGTGCCAGCGAGCAGCAACCCAGCAGCAACGCGATGACCATCGCTCGCCCGGGCATGGCGACGCCGCCGCTGCGCGTGAGCGCTGCGATGCTGAGGACCGTGCCGAGCCCAAACACGATGAATGCGGTCGCGATGTCCTGGGCACCGCCGGCAAACAGGTCGCGGATCGCCAGCGGGATCAGCACCACATAAACACCGCCGAAGAACAGCCCCATGCCGATGGTCAGCAAGTACGTTGCCCGCAGCGACCCGTCGGCAAAGATCAGTGACAAGCCGCCGCCAAACTCGCGCAGCAGCGACTCGCGGACCTGCCCGCCGCGGGACGTCTGGCCAGGTGGCAGCCGACTGGCGACATAGATGCCTGCTGCGAGCACGAAGCATTGCACCAGCAGCATGCTGATCGAACCCCAGGGACCCGCCCTGCCACCCAGCGCCTGGCCCACCATCTGGGTGCCGAACTGCACGCCGATGGCGAGCGTCACCATGCGCTGCACATTGCCGCTGGCAACCCGCTTGAGCATGCCGTCGCGGGCAGGCATCACAAATGCCGTGACCAGGCCCCAGGCCAGCGCGTAGAGCATCAACAGGGCTTCGCTGAGCTGCCCGCGCCACAAGGCGAAGGCGAGTGTCAGCGGCATCAGGATGGCCACGCCGTGCAAGCCCATCAACAAGCGGCGCGGATCGACGCGGTCGGCCAGCCAACCGCCGACCAGCAGAAACACCAGGATGGGCAACTGGCCGAACATCTGCGTCATGCCAAATCGGGCCGCCGACTGGTTCAGCTCGATCGTCAGCAAGTAGGGCAAGAGCACCATCTGGATGCCCGCCGGAATCATGAACGTGACAACGCTCGCCAGATACCAGGCAGCGGGGTGAGTGGCTTCAACTTTGGTCAAGTGGGTTCCGAACCGCAGTTCGGTGTTGGCCTTCAAGGCGACGCGCCGGCGCCGAATCATGGACCGATGGCTCGGGCATCGATTGCCCTGGCGGAAGGCTCGCAGGCATGCCCGTCGGTCAGCCTGGAGCGGCCGTGCTGCCGCGCATCACCATCTTGAATGGGAGGCACTGCTGCGGCATGTGCTCACGGCCTTCGAGCCTGGCGATCAGTTGTTCGGCGGCGGCCGTACCGATTTCGACCACTGGCGTGCGCACACTCGTCAGCCCGGGCGTCTGGGTGGCGCCGAGGTCGGTGTTGTCGACGCCGGTGATCGACATCTGCCGAGGCAGGTCGATGCCGGCTTCGCGGCAGGCCATCATCGCGCCCACGGCGAAAACGTCGTTGGTCGCGACGACCGCACTCGGGCGGCGTTCTGGGGGCAGCGCCAGCAGGCGCGCCATCGCCAGGCGTGCCGAGTCCAGCGCAATGGTGCTGTAGGCCACCCGCTCTGCGGGCAGTTCAAGCCCCACCTCCGCCAAGGCATCGCGCACGCCGGCGCCGCGTTCGCGAGCCCGGTCGTTGCCCTCGACCGCCGCGCTCAGCAGGCCGATGCGGCGGTGGCCCAGGGCCAGCAGGTGGCGGGTCAGTTCGCAGGTGGCGCGTCGGTTGTCGAAGCCAATGCTCGGGTGCTGGCGCCCGCTGTCCACGCCCCAGGTCAGCACGTAGGGGCGGCCATAGTCCTCGAGCATCGAGAACAAGGCCGGCTCGTGGTCGAGCCCCACGAACATGAAGGCATCGACGCCGTGCTGCACCAACTGCCCGGTGATGCGGAGTTCGGCAGCCAGGTCGTAGTGGTGTTCGGCCAGCACAAGCGAGTAGCCGCTGGCGTCCAGCCGTCTTTGCAATGCGCTGGTGGTGCGGGCGTACAGCGCGTAGTCGAACGAGGGAACGACCGCACCGATCATTCGCGTGCGGTGGCTGCGCAGGCTGCGCGCCGCGCCGTGCGGCAGGTAGCGCAGCTTGGTCACGGCCTGCTGTACGCGGGCTCGGGTCTCGGGGTCGACCTGCTCGGGCTGGTTCAGCGTGCGCGAGACGGTGGCACTGGACACTCCGGCCAGTCGGGCGACATCGCTTGCGTTGGCGCGGCCGACCTTGGCAGCCTGTGGTTTGTCCTCCATGCTCGGATGATAGCGACGAAATCGATTTCATCCGTGCATCGAGAACAGCGTCATGACACCGGATAAATACCTAGAAATCAAGGCCATCAGAGCCTTGATCGGGCTGATAGGATGATCGATGAAAACGAATACATCCAGCGAGATGGACCGATGACCGAAGCACAAGATCCGACGCGCCGCGGCGCCCTGCAACGTGGTTTGGCACTGGGTGCTGCTGCGACCGCGCCCTGGCTGACCAACTCGGCCTTTGCTCAAGCAGACGATCTGGGCCCGTATCGTGCGGCCAAGATCAACTGGCGTCAGGCCGAAGGCGAGGCCATCACCGTGGCGGTGATCCCGGCCGGCTATTTCGAGAACTTGATGACCTTGGCGCCACAGTTCGAGGCCCTGACGGGTGTGAAGCTGCGTTTCGAGAAGGTGCCGCCGGGGCAGATCCGCCAGAAGTCCATGCTCGACCTGTCGTCCAAGACCGCGACCTTCGCGACCCACGCGGCCGACCCGATGTACTACCCGCTGTACACGGCCAACCGCTGGGTCGAGCCGCTGGACCGCTATCTGAACGACCCGACGCTGACCGACGCCGCCTGGTTCAACTACAACGACATCCTGAAAGCCTGGCGCGACGCCGACTCGGTGGATGGCAAACCTTACGGCATCCCCTATGACGGTGAAGTGACGGTACAGGTCTACCGCAAGGACTTGTACGACGCCAAGGGCCTGAAGCCTGCCGAGACGCTGGATCAGTTGCTTGCCAACGCCAAGGCGCTGACCGACCCCGCCAACCGCATGCACGGCCTGGCCCTTCGCGGCTTTGCTGGCGCCGGGCAGAACATGTATATCTACCCATCGATCTTGCGTAGCTTTGGCGGCAACTGGTTCAATGGCGGCAACCTGGTCGTCAACTCGCCGCAGGCTGTGGCGGCACTCGATTGGTATGTCAACGCGATGACGCTGTACGCGCCGCCCGCCGCCCGCAACTGGAACTGGCCCGACATTGCCGACGCGTTCTCTCAAGGCACGGTGGCTTGCTATATCGATGCGCACTCATCGGCAGCGGTCATCACCAACCCGGACAAGAGCAAGGTGGTCGGCAAGATCGGCTACGCCCGCTGGCCCAAAGGGCCGAACGGCAAGCGCGTGACGTCGATCTGGAACTGGGGCTTCCCGATCAACGCCGCGCTGTCCGACAAGCAAAAGCGCGCCACCTGGTTGTTCATCAGTTGGGCCACCTCGGCCGAGACGCAGGCGCGGACTTCCTGGAAGTTCGCCGGTGCCGGCAAGCGCTCCGGCCTGAACCGCGCGTCGCTGTGGCGTGCGCCGGAGTTTGCGCAGGCCATGCAGGGTGCGGGCGACCACTTCATCGGCGCAGCGCTTGAATCTCTGGAACAAGACACCGATGTCGACTGGCGTCCGCGCATTCCGCAGTGGCCAGCGGTCGGCGAAGCCATGGCCACCAGCATCCAGGCGGCACTGGTCGGTCAGAAGAAGCCCAAGGAAGCGCTGGACGAAGCGCAGGCGCGCATCCAACAGGTCATGAAGGGCTGAAGGCTGCCTGCGGTCGCGACCGTCTTGATGCCTGCCTTGCCGTCGAGTTTCGAGCAGCGCGAGCGGCGATTTGCGCTCGCGCTGCTCGCGCCTGCGCTGCTGTTGCTGCTGCTCATCACCACGGCGCCGCTGGTCTACCTGTTGTGGGCCAGCGTGCAGCGCTTGGACATGAGCATGCCTTGGATGTCGGGCTTTGCCGGTTGGGGCAACTACGCCAAGATGGGCGGCGATCCGAGGTTCTGGAACGCCTTGGTGCTGACCCTTGTCTACACCGGGTCGACGGTGGTGCTGCAGGTGCTCGTTGGTCTGTCACTGGCGCTGCTGGTGCTGCAGATCCCGAAAGGCCAAGCGGCGTTCCGTGTCGCGGCCATCTTGCCCATCGTGCTGGCGCCCGTGGTGGTGGGGCTGTTCTGGCGCACGCTGGTGCTGGCGCCGGACTTCGGGTTGGTCGACCTGGTCACGCGATCGCTGGGTCTGGGCAGCCACAACTGGCTGGGCGATCCGCAACTGGCCTTGATCTCCGTGATCGCTATCCACACCTGGCAATGGACACCGTTCGCGTTCCTGGTGTTGCTGGCCACGCTGGCCACCTTGCCGCCCGACGTGTTCGAAGCTGCGCGGCTCGACCGTGCTGGCGCTTGGCAGCGCTTTCGCTACATCACGCTGCCGCTGATCCGCCCGGCCATCGTGATGGTGATCATTCTGCGCACGATGACGGCGCTGTCAGCGTTTGCCGCGATCTTCGCGGCCACTGGCGGCGGGCCAGGGTCGTCTACCGAAATTCTGAACCTGTACGCCTACCGGACGTCGTTCACCGAACTCAACATCGGCTACGGCGCGTCGCTCGCCACCGTGCTGCTGGCGATCACGCTCGCGGTGTCCTACTTGCTGTTCCGCCGGCGCCGAGGGCTGGCATGAACGGGCCCTCGGAGGCGTCGCTGGCGCGCCGCATCGCTTTGGCCGCAGTTGCCGGACTATTGTTGTCGGTGTGGGCTTTTCCGGTGCTATGGGCGTTGCTAACGTCGTTCAAGAGCGAGCGAGATGTCCTGGCCTATCCGCCGGTGTTCTGGTTCGAGCCGACGCTGGCGCACTACCGCGAGGTCTTGTTCGGCGCTTCGTCCATCCTGCCCAACCTGTGGTCCAGCGTGGTGGTCTCCTCATCGGCCACGCTGCTGACCATGTTGCTGGCGCTGCCTGCCGGCTATGCGATCGCCCGGTTGCGCTACCCGGGCAAGCGTGCCAGCGGTTTTTACGTGCTCGCCACGCAGATGCTGCCGCCGGTGGGCCTGGTCATCCCGTATTACCTGGCACTGCAGAAAGTCGGCGCGCTCGACACTTACTTCGGCATGGTGCTGATCTACCTGACCTTCTCGCTGCCCTTCGCGATCTGGCTGATGGTGTCGTATTTCGAGGACATCCCCTACGAGATGGAGGAGGCCGCGCTGCTGGACCGTGCCGGCCGCTTGCGCGCGCTGTGGCATGTGATCCTGCCGCAGG
>CANFPU010000087.1 GCA_947448955.1 Burkholderiales bacterium | reverse complement strand
GTCCTCCGTGCCGAGGTCAGCGAGGATTTCGAGCGATGGACGATCGGACGTGCTTTAAGGCGTGGCGAGAAAGTCGCTCTTGCCGAGTTCAACGCCAGCTTGTCGCAGCAACGCGTAAGCCATCGTGATGTGGAAGAAAAAGTTGGGCAGCGCCCAGTGCTTGAGAAACACTTCGCCGGTGAACTGCAGCGGGTCGCGGGTTCGCATCGGGATCACGATCTCGCGCCCCTCGCTGCCGTCGACTGCCGCCGCCGGCACCGAGTCCACATAGGCCAGGGTCTTGAGAACTCGCTCGCGCAGATCGGCCAGGGTGACTTCGTTGTCCTCGAACTTGGGCAACTCCTGCCCGGCCAGCCGCGCGACGCAACCCTTGGCGGCATCACTGGCGATGCGGATCTGCGAAACGAAGGGCAGCATGTCGGGCGACAGGCGCAGCTGGAGGTAATTGTTCGGGTCGAACTTGCGCGCCACCGCATGGGCTTCAGCCTTGTCCAGCCAGACCAGCAAAGCGCCGAGCTGGCGTTTGAACACCGGCACGCTGGCCGAATGCATCGAGAGGTTTGAGGCGATCGTCATGAGCTTCTCCGTCGAAACGGGTTGTGAAAGGTTCGGCATGCTAGCGCCGGACATGCCGAGGAGGTCGGAAGCGGCACAATCTGCGACCACATCATGAACATCATCATCCTCGACGACTACCAGGACGCGGTGCGCAAGCTGCGCTGCGCGGCTCAACTCGAGCGCTACAACGCCAAGGTCTTCACCAACACCGTCAAGGGTATCGGCCAGCTGGCGATCCGGCTGCGCGATGCCGAAGTCCTGGTGCTGATCCGCGAACGGACCCATTTCCCACGCGCGCTGCTGGAAAAGCTGCCCAAACTGCGGCTGATCGTGCAGACCGGCAAGATCGGCTCGCACATTGACCTGGCCACCTGCAACAAGCTGGGCATTGCCGTGGCCGAAGGCACTGGGTCGCCGGTTGCCGCCGCCGAACTGACCTGGGCCTTGATCATGGCCGCGATGCGCAGGCTGCCGCAGTACATCGGCAACCTCAAGCACGGTGCCTGGCAGCAGAGCGGGCTCAAAGCCGCCTCGATGCCGCCCAACTTCGGCCTGGGCATGCTGCTCAAGGGACGCCGGCTGGGGATCTGGGGCTACGGCAAGATCGGCCAACTCGTCGCCGGCTATGGCCGAGCCTTCGGCATGCAAGTGCAAATCTGGGGCAGCGAGGCCTCGCGAAAGCGGGCCGTGGTCGATGGCTACCAGAGGGCCGAAAGCCGGGCGGCGTTTTTCGAAAGCTGTGACGTGTTGTCGGTGCATTTGCGCTTAAACGACGAGACCCGCTCAATCATCGGACTTGAAGACTTGGCTCGCATGAAACCCACGGCGCTATTTGTCAACACCTCTCGCGCAGAACTGGTGGCAGACAGCGCGCTGGTCTCAGCGCTCAACAAGGGTCGGCCCGGCATGGCAGCGGTCGATGTCTTCGAGACCGAGCCGATCCTGCAGGGTCACCCCTTGCTGCGGATGGAAAACGCCATCTGCACGCCGCACATCGGTTTTGTCGAACAAGACAGCTATGAGTTGTATTTCGGCGCGGCGTTCGAGAACGTCATCAATTTCATCCGCAATGAACCCAGCAACATCGTCAACCCGGAAGCCCTCAAGGTGATCCGTTGAGCCTGGCGGGCGCATCGTGGGATCCTGGCGTTGGCTGAGCCACTGACCCAAGTCACGTCGGACGACAAGCCTCTCCGCCAGCCGGCGTCCTGCGCCGAGTTGTTGAGGGTTTTCAACCGCCTGGCCTTGCAAGGATTTGGCGGCGTGCTGCCAATCGCCCACCATGAACTGGTCGAACGCGAGCGCTGGATCAACGCGCATCAGTTCGTCGAATTGCTCACCATCAGCCAGGTGCTGCCAGGGCCGAACATCGTCAACTTTGCGATCATCTTTGGCGACCGCTTTTTCGGCTGGCGAGGGGCGGCAGCCGCCAGCGCCGGATTGCTGGTGCTGCCGATGGTGATCGTGCTGGCCTTGGCGATGGGCTACCAGCAGCTGGCAGACTGGCCGACCGTGACGGGCGCATTGCGCGGCATGGGCGCCGTGGCTGCCGGCCTGATCATCGCCACAGCGGCAAAGCTGGCTCGCTCGCTCAAGCGCAATCCCCTGGGCATACCGACCAGTTTTGGGCTCGGCGCCGCGACGCTGGTGATGGTGGGATTCCTGCGCTGGCCGATGGTCTGGGTGGTGCTCGGCCTGGGCTCGCTGGGCATGGCGCTGGCGGCCTGGCGACTTCGAGAGCAGTCCGTGCACGGCCCAAGCGAAGAACCCAGAACATGAGCGCCTCCATAGGCGCGACGCTCAACGCGACGATGAGCGCTGGCATCGGGTTTGATCTACACGGTCTGACCTGGGCCGACCTGTTGCAGCTGTGGCTTCACTTCATGCTGCTATCGATGCTGGCAGTGGGCGGCGCGATCACCACCGCGCCCGACATGCAGCGCTACCTGGTGGCCGAGCACGGCTGGATGTCCGACGCGCAATTCACCGCCGGCGTGGCGATTGCCCAGGCCGCACCCGGCCCCAACATCCTTTTCGTCGCGGTGATGGGCTGGCAGGTGGCAGGCGCTGCCGGTCTGATCGCCACCATGGTCGGCATCCTGGGCCCGTCGTCGATCGTCGCGGTGCTGATCGGGCGCTACCGGAGACGCCGCGCAGAATCGCTGGCGCTGCGGGCTTTCACTGCCGGCCTGGCACCGCTGACGCTGGGTTTGCTGCTGTCGACCGGTTGGATCCTCACCGCGCCGGTGCGCCAGCATGGGGTGGCGCTGGCCTTAGTCGCGGGAACAGTCGTGATGTCCGTGCTCGGCAAGCTCAGCCCGATGTGGTTGATCGCCGTGGGCGCGGTGGCAGGTGCGCTGGCGCTGACCTGATGTCGGCGATGCCGATGCTTGACGCTATCCAACATTGGACGCTGTTCATCAGCGCCGGCCTACTGCTCAACCTGACGCCAGGCGCCGACATGGCGCTGGTCAGCCGCAACGCCGCCAGCCAAGGCTTCAAGGCTGGCGCAGCCGCCGCGCTGGGGGTGGGCGCCGGCTGCTGGCTGCACATTGCCGCCGCCGCACTCGGCTTGTCAGCGCTGCTGGCCGGATCGAAATTCGCCTTTGCCTTGCTCCGCTGGGCCGGTGCTGCGTACATGCTGTGGTTGGACTGGAGTCTGCTGCGCCAACGACAACCCCTCCCGCAAGCGGCGCAGATGGTTGGCGTTGAAGCCAGCCGCGCCAGTTGGCGCCGCATGTTCGCGCAAGGATTCCTCACCAATGCGCTCAACCCCAAAGTGGCGCTGTTCTTCCTCGCCTTCGTCCCGCAATTCATTCGGCCCGATGCGTCCGAGCGCACGCTGGCCTTCATGGCGCTGGGCACAGTTTTCGTTGTCAATGCGACCCTGGTCAATTTAGGCATCGCCTGGGCTTTGGCGGCGCTACGCCAGAGACTGAATCGGCATCCAGCGCTGCGCCGGGTCGGCAATTGGCTGAACCGAGGCGTGGGCGGGCTGTTCGTGCTACTCGGCCTGCGCCTGGCCTGGAGCGACGGCGGGCACTGAGTCAATCCGCACAACACCGACAGCCGCCTGGGCTGCAGGCACTGCGCTGAACCTAGGGCTTTTGCCGGTCAGGCCGATCAGGTCGCTCGCACCGGTTGACCCGTCGAGGCCCCAACGGCGGTGATGCTGCGCAAAGTCAATCGACGCCGCCCGGTAATTTCTAAGGTGCCTGACCTGCAGGCTTTCTCCTGCAGGTTTTGACACCGGGCCCCCAACGGACCCACGAAAAGAATTGGACAGTCATGAAAATTGCTCTCTTTCGTACCCCGATCGCGCTGACGATGGCCGGCGCCACCTTTGCCTGCGCTCCGGCTTTCGGCGCAGGGTTTCAGCTCAACGAGTCCTCCGCGTCGGGCCTGGGGAATGCCTTCGCGGGCGGTGCCGCAGCAGCCGAGGACGCGAGCACGTTGTGGTCCAACCCCGCCGGCATGTCGCGCCTTCGCACCCGTCAACTGGTGGGTGCACTCCATGTCATCACGCCCTCGATAAATTTCAACAACGAGGCCTCGGTTACCGCCAGTCAGCAATCGCTGGGCGGCGCCGGCGGCGATGCTGGCGGGTCAAACTACGTGCCGAACCTCTATTTTTCAATGCCAATCAACCAGGCTTGGTCGTTCGGCGTCGGCTTCACCGCGCCCTGGGGCTTGGTGACCGACTACGAAGGCGGCTGGGCAGGCCGATTTCAGGCGGTCAAGTCCAGTATCAAGACCATGAACCTCAACCCAGCGGTGTCGTGGCAGGCAGCGAACACGGTCGCGCTCGGATTCGGCCTAAATGTGCAGCGAATTGAGGGCGAATTCACGAACCACGTCAATTACTCGGGTGCACTGCTCAGCGCCGCCGCCGCAGCCGGCTTCGCGCCGGGGTCGCCGACTTTCAGTGCCATCGCGGCAGCGACACCGGCGCTTGAATCGAACGCGATGATCAAGGGCGCCGACACCAGCAAGGGCTGGAACATCGGGATGCTTTGGGATTTGGACCAAAACTCGCGCCTCGGAATCAGCTACCGTTCCCGCGTGAGCTACACGCTCAGCGGCGATGCGACGTTCACGAACCCCGTGCTGTCGTCGCTGCCGGCGCTGGCCCAAGGGCTGGCCAACGCGGTCAACGTTCAAAAGCTGAACAACGCAGGCATCACTTCGAAAGTCAAGATGCCTGAGATCGTCAACATCTCCTACTTCCGTGCCATGGGTCGCTGGGACATCATGGCCGACGCCCAGTGGACCGGTTGGTCGGCGATCCAGGACTTGACCTTCTTCCGCAAAAACGGCGAGATGCTGGCCAGTACGCCTGAGAACTTCAAGGACGTCTGGAAGTTTGCCGTGGGTGCCAACTGGCGGTTTGACTCGGTCTGGACCATGCGCGGCGGCTTGGCCCACGACCAATCGCCCGTGCAGACCGCCTACCGGACCGCACGCCTGCCCGACGCCAACAAAACCTGGCTGACCTTGGGCAGCCAATACAAGATGAGCGACGCGTTCCAGTTCGACGTCGGTGCGGCTTACCTTGGGGTCAACCGCGGCCAGATCAACCAAAACGGCGGCGACCCGACAGGCAAGAGCAACGGCTTGCTCAGCGGCCACTACAACAGCCGCACCTGGATTCTGTCGAGCCAGGCAGCTTGGTCGTTCTGAACGACCTCGCCGGGACATTGCCCTGAGGCCGCGGCGGATTTCCCGCCACTGGCTCGCGGACGCTGGCTGCGACAGGTAAACGCAATTGGAAAGCGCAATTGGCAAGCGCAATTGGCAAGCGCAATTGGCAAGCGCAATTGGCAAGCGCAATTGGCAAGCGCAATTGGCAAGCGCAATTGGCAAGCGCAAAAGGCAAGCGCAATTGGCAAGCGCTACAGGCAAGCGCAGCCAGTCATATTGGCTGGGTTGGGCCATAGTATGGCGCATGGTTGAACCAATGGTGCTAGCTATACTCCAGCACCTTTATCGCCCATTACAGCCATGTCCATCAGACGCCAGGCCTGCATCGCAGGCGCTTTCGAGCACCCCACCCGAAAAGCCCCCGACAAGACGGTGGCGCAGTTGCATGCCGAATGCGCCCGCGGCGCCTTGGAGGACGCCGGCCTGACGCTGCAGGACGTCGATGGCTATTTCTGTGCGAGTGACGCCCCAGGTCTGGGCCCGATCAACATGGCCGACTACTTGGGTCTGAGGCTCAAGCATGTCGACAGCACCGACACTGGCGGATCATCCTATTTGCTCCACGTGGCGCATGCCGCACAGGCGATTGCCACGGGCAAGTGCAATGTCGCATTGATCACGCTCGCCGGCCGTCCGCGCAGCGAAGGTTCCAGCGGCGTTGCCCCCCGCGTGGCCGTCCCGGGCACGCCCGATGTGCCTTGGGAATTGCCCTACGGCCCAGTGACCGTCAACATGTACGCGCTGGTGGCTGCGCGCCACATGTACGAATACGGCACCACCGCCGAGCAACTGGCCTGGATCAAGGTGGCCGCTTCTCACCACGCACAGCACAACCCACATGCCATGTTGCGCGATGTGGTGACGGTCGAGGATGTTCTGGCCTCGCCGATGATCTCCGACCCGCTGCGCAAGCTCGACTGCTGCGTGGTCAGCGACGGCGGCGGAGCGCTGCTGGTCGTACGGCCAGAGATCGCACGCACGCTCAAGCGCCCGGTGGTCAACCTGCTGGGTGCCGGTGAATTCATCAAGGGCCAGCTCGGCGGTAAGGTCGACCTGAGTTGGTCGGGCGCTGCGGTCTCGGGCCCGATCGCCTTTGCCGAAGCCGGGGTCAAGCCCTCAGACATCCAGTACGCATCGATCTACGACAGCTTCACGATCACAGTGCTGATGCAACTCGAAGATCTGGGCTTTTGCAAGAAGGGAGAAGGCGGACGTTTCGTGGCTGACGGTAACCTGATTTCAGGCGTTGGCAAACTGCCCTTCAACACCGATGGTGGCGGCCTGTGCAACAACCACCCAGCCAACCGAGGTGGCATCACCAAGGTGATCGAGGCGGTACGCCAACTCCGAGGCGAAGCCCATGCGAAGGTCCAGGTGCCGAACTGCACGCTGGCGCTCGCACAGGGCACGGGCGGCCTGCTCGGCTCGAGACACGGCAGCGCCACCTTGATCATGGAACGGGAGTAACCAGATGACCACGATGCACCAGGATCGCCCAATCTCCCTGCCCGCCAGTGATCCGGCCACCGAGCCGTACTGGAACGCGGCCAAGCAAGGCGTGCTTCGCCTGCGGCGCTGCACCGCCTGTCGCGAAGCGCACTGGTATCCGCGGCCGCTGTGCCCGTTCTGCCTGGCCGACACCGAATGGATCGACGCCAGCGGCGGCGGCACGATCTACAGCGTCAGCGTGACCCGGCGTGCCGGGCCTATCCCCTACGCGATCGCCTATGTGGCGCTGGACGAGGGCGTGACGATGTTGACCAACATTGTCGACTGCGACCTCGACACCTTGTGCATTGGCCAGCGCGTGAAGGTCTGTTTCAAATCCGTCGATGGTGGCACGCTGCCGATGTTCACGCCCGCCTGATCCCTGGGACGACCGGGCTGAGGCCCACAAGGTCGGCCCGCGTCGGCAGTCATGGCCTGAGGCGGCTGACCCACCAGGCGTTTATTGAGGAACAGCAGGCCATTGACATCCATATCCGGCCATGTTGCAGACGCTTTTGCAACCAGCGTCCCAGCGCGTCGATCGTCTTGACCGGAAGACCACAGACGAAGCGCCGCAACTTTTCGCGCCAATTGGCCGACGTCTGCCTGAACCATTGCCAAACCCGAGGCGCTAACTGCCGCCGTCCAAACCGCAAAACTCCGCAAGAATTAGGGGGTAGCGGTCAGGGCAGCATCTATCGATTTCAGCCTTGAATGATCGACATTAGAGGGTGTCCATGAACCCAGAACAAGACGCCGTCGAACTCAGCCGACTGCTGCAACAGCGCTACAGCTGCCGCGGCTTCTTGGCAGAACCGGTGCCCAAAGCGACGCTGGAGAGGATCGCGACGCTGGCCCAACGCACCGCCTCCTGGTGCAACGCTCAGCCATGGCGCGTTCACATCACCTCGGGCGAGGCCACCCAGCGATTTCGCGAACTGATGCTCGCGCCGGTATTGGACGGTGAGCCGGCTGCCGACTTCCCTTGGCCTCGCGAGTACCAAGGTGTCTACCAGGAGCGTCGACGCGGATGCGGCCTGGCGCTGTACGACAGCGTCGGCATTGCGCGCGGCGACCGCGACGCTTCTGCGCGCCAGTCCCGCGAGAACCTCAGGTTGTTCGGCGCCCCTCATGTGGCCATGATCACGACGGACGAAGCACTGGGCGTCTATGGCGCGGTCGACTGCGGCGCCTACGTGGCCAACTTCATGCTAGCCGCCACCGCCATGGGCGTCGCCACCATCGCCCAGGCGGCACTGGCTTCCCGGCCCCAGCGGGTGCGTGATTTCTTCGCCTTGGGGCCCGACCGACGGGTCGTGTGCGGCATCTCGCTGGGCTTCGAAGACAGCGCCCATCCCGCCAATGGTTTTCGAACCCGGCGCGCCGATCTGCCGGCAACGGTGGACTGGGTCGACTGATCAGCTGCGCGATCGCCTGCACACCCTACGCCGGCACACGCAACGTCGCCACTTGCAATCTCCATCGATGTGGACTGACGCGCTTTCGCGCGGTTTAAATCAGCCGTGGGCAAGCTCTACCGAGCGCCGATAGGTCAGCATGCGCCCCTTGTAGGCAGGCAATCCGGCATCGCGCAAAGCCGGTGAATGACTCAGCCGCTCCTCATGATGCCTAAAACCCAGGCCCGCCATCTGCCGGTTGAATGCCGACCGATTGCTACGGTCAGGATCGATGATCCAAACCTCGGCGTCCTCCGCTGCATGGGTATCGATGAAGCCAGCCAGGCAGCCACCCGCATCGCGCTCGTACAGCAGGTCGCTGCCAATGATCAAGTCGAACAAGCCATCAACCGGTGCCAACGCCAACCCATGGGACGCCAGCGACGACCGAGCGGCACCCCATTGGCCGTACCGATACTTCATTGGCAGCAAACCGTTCAGACGCAGATTCTCCAGCAGAAACTCACCCGCCAATGGATGGCAGTCACTGGCCGTAACATCGGCGCCGCGCCGGTGTCCGACCAGGCTGGCCAGCGCCAGCCCGCAACCGATCTCTAGGATCCGATCGCCAGCAGTCACTGGCCGCAGCGCCAGACGCGCCGCCAAGTGAGCACCAGATGGCCACAACAAACCAAATAGCGGCCAGGCGGCCGAAGAGATACCCAGCCGCTCGGCATGTCCCCATGGATCAGCGTACTGCTGCCGATCGAGCAGTGAGCGGATCAACAGATCAGCAACGCCTGCAACCGCGATGGATTCTTGCTTGGTCTGGTAGCCGGGCATCGCAGTTTTGCGAAGCCCGAACGGGCAGCTTCTGAAGCGGTGGAGATCCTCGAGTATGAGGCCAGACTGCGCCTTTTGACTTGGCTTGGGCCGCAGCGCCCACCGTTCGGCGCGCGTCGAGCGAGACACCACTCACATCAACACGATGTCATAGTGCTCCGGACTGAAGGACGGCTCGGTCGACAGCGAGATCGGCTTGCCGATGAAATCACTCAAACCTGCGAGGTGCTGGCTCTCCTCGTCGAGCAGCATCTCGACCACCGCTGCACTGGCGATCACCCGAAATTCTCTGGGGTTGAACTGGCGCGCCTCGCGCAAGATCTCGCGCAGCACGTCGTAGCAGACGCTGCGTGCGGTCTTGACCTGACCGCGTCCCTCGCAAGTCGGGCAAGGCTGGCATAGCATGTGGGCCAGGCTTTCGCGCGTTCTCTTGCGGGTCATCTCGACCAAACCCAGGCCGGTGAAACCGCTGACGGTGACTTTGGTGCGATCGCGCGCAAGTTGCTTTCGGAACTCAGCCAACACCGCCGTCTGGTGCTCGTCACGAACCATGTCGATGAAGTCGACAATGATGATGCCACCCAGGTTGCGCAGCCGCAGTTGGCGCGCAATCGCACCGGCCGACTCGAGGTTGGTCTTGAAGATCGTTTCATCGAAGTTGCGCGCACCGACAAAGCCGCCGGTGTTCACGTCGACCGTGGTCAAGGCCTCGGTCTGGTCGATGATCAAGTAGCCACCACTCTTGAGGTCAACGCGCCGAGCCAAGGCCCTCGCGATCTCCTCCTCGATACCGAAAAGATCGAAGATCGGCCGCTCGCCTTGGTAGCGCTCGAGTTTGGACGCCGATGATGGCGTATAGGATTCACCAAACGCCTTCAAGTCGTCGAATTGCAGCTTGCTGTCGATGCGGATCGTCTGGGTGCTGTCATTGACCATGTCGCGCAGCACGCGCTGTGCCAGGTTCAAGTCCTCGTGCAGCAAGCTGCCAGGAGGCCGGGACAGGCCGTTAGAGCGGATCGAGGCCCAGGCCTTGCGCAAGTAGGCAATGTCATCCGCGAGCTCAGCATCGCTGGCATCCTCGGCATTGGTGCGCAGGATGAATCCGCCTGGCGAACTGCCATCGGTCGTCGCGGTGAGCGACTGCATCCGGCTGCGAAGTTGCTCACGCGCCTCAACCGAGCCGATCTTCTGCGAAATGCCGATGTGGGTGTCCTGCGGCAGGAAGACCAGCAGCCGCCCGGCAATGCTGATCTGCGTCGACAGCCTCGCCCCTTTGGTACCGATCGGGTCCTTGATGACCTGCACCATCAGGGTTTGACCCTCGAACACTTGGCGCTCAATCGGCACCTGCACCGTCATGTCGTGTTTGTGGTGGCCGCCGCCGTGCAAGTCCGCAACATGCAGAAAAGCCGCGCGTTCAAGCCCGACCTCGATGAAAGCGCTCTGCATCCCTGGTAACACCCGAGCCACCTTGCCGAGGTAGACATTGCCGACCAAGCCGCGCTCGAGCGAGCGCTCTATATGCAGGTCCTGGACCGCACCATTTTCGATGAGAGCGACCCGGGTTTCCTGCGGGGTCCAGTTGATCAGGATGTCATGCATGGCGCGGTGAGCTCCGGTAGCGGCGCGCCGCAATGCAAGAAACTCACGCGAGCCTGTCGCAGCAACTGCGCTGCCTCAAAAAGGGGCAGTCCCATGATACCGGAGTAACTGCCGGCGATCTGCGCGATCCAAGCCGCCGCCTGGCTCTGGATCGCGTAGGCACCGGCCTTGCCGAAAGGTTCGCCGCTGGCGATGTAGGCATCAATCGTTTCAGGGCTCAGGGACGCAAACCGAACCTGCGACAGGCTGATGGCCGCCCAACTTCTTCGGCCGCTGGTCACAGCCACAGCGGTCAGCACACGATGGCTTCGACCTGACAACGCCGTCAGCATCGCACGCGCTTCGTCAGCATCGGCTGGCTTGCCCATGATTCGTCGTCCCAGCGCGACCGTCGTGTCGGCGCACAGGATAGGCGCGGCGGGCAGGCCGCGGCGCTTGAGCCGAGCCCGCGCCGCCTTGAGTTTGAGCGCTGTGACACGCTGAACATAGTCGGCCGGCAACTCACCGGGCAGTGTGGCCTCGAGTGACTCAGCGTCTTCTTGCTCATCAGGCAGCAAAAGTTCATGTCGAACACCGAGTTGGTGCAGCAGTTGACGCCGACGCGGGCTTTGCGAGGCAAGGTAGATGAAGTCTGACAAGCTCATGCCTGTTGCTCAATCCTGGTAACGCAGCACAGATTTATTCCCGGTGATAGGGGTGGCCAGCGGTGACGCTCCACGCCCTGTATAGCGCTTCGGCCAGCAGAACCCTGACGAAGGCATGGGGCAGCGTCAAGTCGGACAGCCTCAGAGTTTCGTCAGCCGTGGCCTTCAGGGCTGGATCCAGCCCGTCCGGACCGCCGATCAACAGCACCACGTCGCGACCGTCACCCAGCCAGAAGCGCAGCCGCTCGGCCAATTGCGGCGTCGTCAAACGGCTGCCGTGCTCGTCGAGAACGACCCGTCGAGCACCTTTGGGGCAAGCAAGTTCCAGGCGCTGCGCCTCGGCCGCCATCAGCTGCGTCGGCGTTTTGGCACTGGTCCGCGCTTCGGCCTTGACAGCCTTGAGTTCCAAGCGCATCTCAGGCGGAAAGCGCTTGGCAAAGTCCTCGTAAGCGGATTGGCTCCAGACCGGCTGCCGCTGGCCGACGGCCGCCAAGACCAGACGCATGGTCAGCGACCAAACGCGATCAAGCGCGGACAGGCTTGCGGGGCGCTGTCTTGCGCGCCACAGGCGCGGCCTTGTCGCGCGCTGGCGACTTGCCAGTCGCCGCAGTGGCCGTCTTGCGGACAAAAGGCTTGACCACAATGGTCTTGCTGGCAGGCACGACCGCCTGGCGGGCCGGCACCTTCTTGGCTGGGAGTTTGGCGGCCGCCGCCGCAGCGCGCGCCGCATTGCCACCGGCGCGCCCGGCGCCGGTGATCTTGACCACGTCCTGCTTGGCGACAGCCTTCTTGGCAGGCAGCTTGCGAGCGCTGACCAGTTTGACGGCTGCGGTCTTGGCCGCAACTTTCTTGGCCGGCGCACGTTTTGCCGGCACACCATCGGCCGCAGCAGGATTGACCGGAGACTTCTTGGCGGCAGGCTTGCGTTTGACGGCCGGCTCGCCCTGCTCGATCTCCTCGATCTGCGAGGCCTTGACCAAACCCCGCGGCGCATCGCTACCGATCTTCATCCTGACCGGTTTGCCACCCCAAATCTCTTCGAGCCGGTAGTACTCACGGATCGCCGGCTGCATGACGTGTACCACCGCCGCACCGCAGTCAACGATGATCCACTCCCCGTTCTCGCCGCCTTCCGTCGCGAGGATCGGAAAGCCGGCCTCCCGAACTGCGGAGCGCACACCCGAGGCCAGTGCCTTGGTCTGACGATTGCTGGTGCCCGAGGCAATGATCACCCGCTCAAACAACGCTGAGAGATGTTCAGTATTGAACACCAGGATGTCCTGGGCCTTGACGTCCTCGAGTCCATCAACGATGGCCCGTTGCAGTTTTCGAATATCCATTCAGTGCTTGGTGTTCCGTGGTTGAAGTGAGTAGAGCTGATGTTGTTCAATATAGCCTGCCACGCGCTCACCGACCTGCGCGGTCACGGTTTGCCCGGCGGCGACGCGTGTCCGGATGTCGGTGGCGGAGATATCGGTCGGCGCCATGTCCAGCAACACGCAGCGTTGCGGCAGGCCCGCCAAGGCCGGCGGCGCCTGTGGCGCCTGCCCCCCCCGGCCGGCCACAGCCAGCGTCAGCCGTTGCAGCAGTTCAGGCGCGTCTCGCCAGGTGTGAAATTGGGCGTACTGGTCTTGGCCGAGGATAAGGTACCACTCGACGCCAGGGCGCTCGGCTTGCAACTCGCGCACGGTGTCAATGGTGTAGGTCGGGCCAACGCGCTCAAGTTCGCGCCGGTCGATCACGCAGCGAGGTTCGCCGGCCAGCAGCACGGCCAGCATCGCCGCACGGTGACCGCCGTCGGCCATCACCCGGCCGGCTTTCTGCCACGGTGCGCCGGCCGGCAGCCAACGGAGTTCGTCGAGACCGAGTTGCTGCAGTGCCGTTCGACCCAGTGCCAAGTGCGCCAAGTGCGGCGGATTGAAGCTTCCACCTAGTAAGCCGATGCGCGGGGCAGCGCTCAAGCCTTGCCCGCCCATTCGCGCACCGGCAAGAAATCGCTGTAGAGCCGCGCTTCGGGTGAGCCAGGTTCGGGCTGCCAGTCATAGCGCCATTTGACGACAGGCGGCATCGACATCAGGATGCTCTCGGTACGCCCGCCCGACTGCAGCCCGAACAAGGTGCCGCGGTCGAACACCAGGTTGAACTCGACATAGCGACCTCGCCGGTAAGCCTGGAAGTCGCGCTCGCGCTCGCCGTAGGGCGTGTCACGCCGACGCTCGACGATCGGCAGGTAAGCCGGCAAGAAGGCGTCGCCTACCGAGCGCATCATCGCAAAGCTGCGCTCGAAACCAAGTTCAGAGAAATCGTCGAAAAAAACGCCGCCGATACCGCGCGCCTCACGGCGGTGCTTGAGGAAGAAATAGTCATCGCACCAGCGCTTGAATCGCGGATAAAGGTCGGGACCGAATGGCAACAATGCGTCGCGGCAGGTTTGGTGGAAATGCTGCACATCGGCTTCGACGCCATAGTAGGGGGTCAGGTCCATGCCACCCCCAAACCAGATCACCGGCGATTTGCCTTCGGGCAGCGCGGCGAACATGCGGACGTTCATGTGCACCGTGGGCACGTGCGGATTGCGCGGGTGCAGCACCAGCGACACGCCCATCGCCTCAAACGGCGCGCCGGCCAGTTCAGGCCGATGCTGAGTCGCCGAAGGCGGCAGTTGAGGACCCTTGACATGGCTGAAGTTGCAACCGCCACGCTCAAGCAGGCCGCCGTCCTCGACCAATTGGGTGCGACCATCGCCCTGCAGGCGCTCGCCGGGCGCGCGGACCCAGGCGTCGGTCACAAAAAGCTTGCCCCGCGCCAGCAACTCGGCCGCTTCCAGCGCTTCGATGATGCGCCGCTGCAGGCCAAGCAAGTAGTCGCGAACGGCTTGGGTGTCCATGCGTTGGTGGCGATCCGCTCTCAGCGCTTGATCGCGCGGTAGCCAATGTCGTGGCGGAACTGCATGCCCTCAAGGCGGATACCGCTCAAGTGTTCGTAGGCCTGTTGTTGCGCCAGTTTGACCGAATCACCCAATGCGGTGACACAAAGCACCCGGCCGCCGGTCACGCGCAACACACCTGCTTGCAATGCGGTACCGGCATGAAAAACCACCGCTTCCTCGGTGTCAGCAGGCAGACCTGCAATCGCGTCACCCTTGCGAGGATGGCCCGGATAGCCCGCAGCGGCCACCACGACGCCGAGCGAGACCCTTCGATCCCACTGCAGCTCGACCTGGTCCAGGCTGCCATCCGTAGCATGAAGCAGCACATCGACAAGGTCGCTCTTGAGCCGCATCAGGATGGGCTGGGTCTCGGGGTCACCCATACGGGTGTTGAACTCGAGCGCCTTGGGTCGACCCTTGGCATCGATCATCAAGCCCGCATAGAGAAAGCCCGTGAACACGATGCCGTCGCGCGCCATGCCCTGCACGGTGGGCAGGATGATCTCCTGCATCGCCTTGGCGTGCACGTTGGGCGTGACCACCGGCGCCGGGGAATAAGCGCCCATGCCGCCGGTATTGGGGCCCAGGTCGCCGTCCAACAAGCGCTTGTGGTCTTGGCTAGATGCCAGCGCCAGCACATTCTTGCCGTCCACCAGGACGATGAAGCTGGCCTCCTCGCCCTGCAGAAACTCCTCGATCACGACCCGGGGTACGGCCTGACCATCGGCGCCAGCGTTGTGCTGAACACCCAGCGTGTCGTTCAACAGCATGAAGTCGATCGCCTCATGAGCCTCTTCCAGGCTCATCGCGACGACCACACCCTTGCCAGCAGCGAGCCCGTCGGCCTTGACAACGATGGGCGCACCGACCTGCTCGGCATGGGCATGTGCCAGCGCGGCGTCGCTGAACGTGGCATAGGCTGCGGTCGGGATGCCGTGGCGCCGCATAAATTCTTTGGCGAAGGCCTTGGAACTCTCGAGTTGCGCAGCGGCCTGGGTTGGCCCAAAAATGCGAAGTCCTCGGGCACGGAACAGGTCGACCACACCGGCCGACAGCGGACCCTCGGGCCCGACCACGGTCAAGCCCACCTTGTGCTGCTGAGCGAAATCTGCCTGTGCCTGGATGTCCGTCAGGTTGACGTTGACCAAACGCGCGTCACCTGCCGTCCCGCCATTGCCCGGCGCCACGAAAACCTTTTCGACCCTGGGACTTTGCGCCAGCTTCCAGGCCAGCGCGTGCTCGCGGCCACCGCCGCCGATCACCAAAATCTTCATTCGCCGATCTCAGCGTTGTGGAAAACGTCCTGCACGTCGTCAAGATCCTCCAACACGTCGAGTAGTTTTTGCATTCGCTCGGCGTCAAGCCCAACCAGCGGGATCGTGTTTTCGGCTCGCATCGTCACTTCGGCAATCTCGGGCTTGAAGTCCGCAGCTTCCAGCGCCGCTTTCAGCGCCTCGTAATCGGGCGCAGCGCACAACACTTCGATCGCGCCGTCGTCGCCGGTGATCACGTCTTCGGCACCACCTTCCAAAGCCACTTCCATCAGCTTGTCTTCCGAGGTACCCGGCGCCAAGATGAACTGGCCGCAATGCTTGAACTGAAAGGCTACCGAGCCCTCGGTGCCCAGGTTGCCGCCATACTTGCTGAAGGCATGGCGAACTTCGGCCACGGTGCGGACCCGGTTATCCGTCATCGTGTCAACGATCACCGCCGCACCGCCAATGCCGTAGCCTTCGTAGCGAATTTCCTCGTAGCTGATGCCCTCGAGCGTGCCCGATGCCTTGTCGATGTTGTACTTGATACGGTCGGCCGGCATGTTGGCCGCCTTGGCCCTGTCGATCGCCAGCCGAAGCCGCGGATTGACGCCGGCATCCCCACCGCCCTGGCGCGCCGCGACTGTGATCTCGCGGATGATGCGAGTCCAGACTTTGCCGCGTTTTTCGTCCTGCCGGCCCTTGCGGTGCTGGATGTTGGCCCACTTCGAATGTCCAGCCATGCGGGTGATGCTCCTTCTGACAAGGGGGAGAGTTTAATTGGTGTCGACTTTGCAAGATCTGACACGGTCAGCTGCGCACCGGGATGCGCCGCAAAGGCGCTTGGCGAAGATCAGCAGCGTTTCGTCGCAACACGCTGGTCGATCGACCATCGAACGGGCAGGATGGCCGCCATTCACAGCCAATATCCGGCTCCATCACTTCACAGGACATTTCATCATGACCTATTTCGCACTCAGCCTGCTCCAACACACGCCGATGTGGGTATGGGCCATCCTGGCGCTGCTCGTCGCGCTCGGCGCGATGCAACTGCGGGACCATGTGCTGACGCGCCAGCGCCTGTTGGTCCAACCAGTGGCGCTGGGGGCGTTGTCGCTGTACGCCGCCGTCAGCACATTCGGCCCGCAGACCGGCGTGCTGCTGGCCTGGGCACTGGGTGCGGCGCTGGGTGCGGCGCTGAACCGGACGCTGCGCCTGCCGCGCCAAGTGCGGCGGCAAGCCGATGGTCGGTTTGCGATCGGCGGCAGTTGGGCGCCGATGGCGCTGCTGATGACGATCTTCTGGCTGCGCTACGGGATCAACGCTTCGCTGGCAATGGTGCCGGCGCTGGCCGGCATCGCCAGTTCGCTGTACGGTGCAGCGACCGGGTTGCTGGCGGCCAGGGCATGGCGGGCGCTGCAGCAAGACCAGAGTAATGCCCATGCGGGCTCTGCGTCCTGGGCCGCCGGGACCTGATGACAG
>CANFPU010000086.1 GCA_947448955.1 Burkholderiales bacterium | reverse complement strand
CCCATCATCCGGCGTATGTCCGAACTGCTGGTGGCAGGGGGCAACACGCCCAAGCTGCAACAAGTGATGCAGAACTTCGGCGTTGATGACTACGCCATGGGATATGAAGCCACCCAAAAGCTGTACCAGGAAGAAACGCCGATCTGGCTGGATTTGGTCAAGAATTTGAACCTAACACCCATGTGACGCATCCATTCGTCAGTCTGGATGTGACGAAACGCCGACGCAAGCGCGCTGGCTAAGCGCGCACGAAGGTCACGCCCGCGCTGGTTGAGTTCGAGCCAGCGACCTCAAGTTTGAGACACCAAGCCCATAGAATCTGAACATGCTCAGCGCTGAAGACAATGAACTGCTGACCCGCAACGGGCCGGGAACCGGCATGGGCGAATTCTTTCGCCGCTTCTGGATGCCGGTCGCGCTGTCGCGCGAATTGCCCGAGCCCGACTGCGCGCCGATCCGCGTGCGCGTGATGGGCGAAGACCTGGTCGCTTTTCGTGCGAGTGACGGTCGCGTCGGCCTGATCGAACCACGCTGTGCGCACCGAGGCGCCGACCTGTTCTACGGCCGCAACGAAGAAAACGGCCTGCGCTGCTGCTACCACGGCTGGAAGTACGACGTGAACGGTTGCTGCACCGAGATGCCGAACGTGCCGGCGGACGCCGCCTACCACGGCAAGATCCACATCAAAGCCTATCCGACCCGTGAATTCGGCGAGATGGTGTGGGCCTACCTCGGTCCCGCCGACAAACTGCCTGCGCTGCCTGACCTGGAATTCGGCATGCTGCCGGCAGCACATCGCTACGTGTCGAAAAAACTGCAGCAATGCAACTGGGCGCAATCGGTGGAGGGCGCGCTAGACACCGCCCACTTCTCGTTCCTGCACATGCCTGCGCCGCAAATGTCAGCCGCCATCAATGCCGGGGCCAATGCCGACGCGCGGCGGCTGAAGTGGATGCGAGACGATCCTTTGCCACGGTTTTCTCTCGTCGATCATCCGGTCGGCTTTGCCGCCGGGGCGGCCCGAGACGGCGACCCGGGTGAACTGTACTGGCGCGTCAGCCAGTTCATGCTGCCCAACCACAGCCTCGCGCCGAATGCCCTGCCCGGAGAAAATTACCAGGGTCAGACCTGGGTACCGATCGACGACGAATCTTGCTGGATCTACACCTATGCATGGAACCCTGTGCGACCGCTTTCCGATGCGGAGCGCAGCAAGATCGAGGGCGGCCACGGCGTTTTCGCACAGTTGGGCGAACACTATGTGCCGCTGCGCAACCGGACCAACGAATACCTGATGGATCGGGCCGACCAGAAGAGCAGCAGCTTCACGGGCATCAAGGGCGTGGCCGAGCAAGACGCGATGGTGCAGGACAGCCAGGGCTATATCGTCGATCGCACGCAGGAGCATCTCACGCCCACCGACGCAGCGGCGGTGCGCTTTCGGCGCGTCATGCTCGCCGGCGCGAAGGCCTTGCGCGCAGGCCAGGAGCCGGCCGCCGCAGGCAATGCCAGCGCCTACTTGCTGCGCGGCGGCAGCTGGGTCGCAAAGGCTTCGACCAGCTTCGAGGACATGATGCAGCAGCGGTTTCAGGATCCCGTCGGGCGCGCGGTGACCTGATGCTCAAGTGCCTGGGAACGCCTGCCGGTGGCGGTTCGACCGTTGTTGGGCGCTTACGGAGAGATACATGATGATGGACAGGCTTTCGCGCGTCTTCGCGCTGGGCATGTGTGTTGCAGGGCTCGGCGTGACCCCCGCCGCGCTCGCGCAAACTTATCCGGCCAAGCCCGTCCGAGTGGTCGTCCCCTACCCGCCCGGCGGCGTCGGCGACACCACCATGCGCGCGATCGCGCAACACCTGTCCGAGTCGCTGGGCCAGCCCTTCGTGATCGACAACAAGCCGGGCGCCAGCCAGATGATCGGCGCCGATGCGGTCGCGAAAGCAGCGCCGGATGGCTACACGCTGTTCCTGGGCAGCGTCACCAGCCTGGCGATCAACGTCAGTTCGCAGAAAAAGATGCCCTACGACCCGGTGAGGGACTTTGCGCCGGTGTCCATGCTGTATTTCTCGCCGATGTACCTGGTGGTCAACCCGGCGGTGCCGGCGCAATCGGTGAAGGAACTGGTCGCGCTGGCGAAAGCGCAGCCGGGCAAGCTCAGCTTCGCGTCCATCGGCCAGGGCGGCTCCATCCATCTCGCCGGGGAGATGTTCAAGTCCATGGCCGGCGTGGACATCACCCACATCCCCTACAAAGGCAGCGCGCCAGCGCTCACCGACATCATCGGCGGCCAGGTCAACCTGATGTTCGACGCCGGCGTCTCCGCGTTGCCTCAGGTGCGCGCCGGAAAACTGCGCGCACTCGCGATCACGACGGCAAAGCGAGTCGATTCAACCCCCGACTTGCCGACCGTCGCCGAAGCTGGCGGTCTGCCCCAGTACGAGGCGACGCTCTGGTTCGGGCTGGTCGCGCCGGCCGCCACACCGCGTGACATCGTCAACCGCTTGTCGCAGGAATTGGCAAAAATCCTCCGCCAACCTGCGCTGCAGGCACGCTTCACCAATCTTGGCGTTGAGTTCTCCGCCAGCTCGCCGGATGAATTCGCGACCTACATTCGCACCGAGACCGTCAAGTGGGGCAAGGTTTTCCGTGACGCAAAGGTCGAGCAAGAATAGCCAGCGGCTGGCGCAACGGCGGGTTCGGCAACGTCAGGTCGGCCAGCTCAGTCCACGGTAGCGCCTGCCGCCTTGATGATCGGCGGCCATTTCGCCAAGTCATCGCGTATCAAGGTCGACAGAGCCGACGGCGGCTGCAAGGGCGCCAAATCAAAACCCTGTGCCGCCAGAACTTCTTTGACAGAGGCCTGGGACAGGATCTTGCCGACCTGGGCATGCAGCCGATTCAACACATCGGCCGACACGCCAGCAGGCGCCATGAAACCAAACCAGGTGTTCACCTCATAGCCTTTGACGCCACTGGCATCGAGTGTCGGCACCTGCGGCATCAAGGTCGACCGCTCCAGACTGGTCACCCCCAGCGCCTTGAGCTTGCCGCTCTTGATCTGGTTGATGACGGTGGGCATGTTGAAAAACCCCATGCTGACCTCGCCACCCATCACCGCCACAATGCCTTGCGGCGCGCCCTTGTAGGGGACATGGAGCATTTCCGTCCCGGTCATCTGGGCAAACAAGACGCCCGACAGATGATGACTGGTGCCACTGCCACCCGACGAAAAGGTGAGTTGCCCAGGTTTGGCCTTGGCAGCGGCCACCACGTCAAGCACCGTGTTCGCGGGGCTGTTCGGCGGCACGACCATCACGTTGGTGACGCCGCCCACCAGATAGATCGGCGCGAAATCTTTCAGTGAGTCATAGCCGGGTCGCTGGTACAGCGCCTGATTGAACACCAAGGTCCCTTGCGAGGCATAGGCAATGGTGTAGCCATCGGCTGGGGAGCGTGCCAATTCAGCCATCGCGATGGTCCCGCCAGCGCCAGGCTTGTTGTCCACCACCACCGGCTGGCCGAGCGCCTTGGCAAGTTCGGCGGCCACCAGGCGCGACACGATGTCTGCCGTGCTGCCAGCGGCCAGCGGCACCAATAGCTTGATCGGACGACTCGGGTAGGTCTGGGCCTGCAACGGCGCGGCGACACCCAAAGCCAAACACAGTGACAGCATCGACAGGAATTTGGTGCCATGCAATTTCATACGAGACCTTTCAATCAACCTACCGACAGCCCCTGAGACCCACAGGGCCCGGACATCCATCAGATGCCAACGCTTGATGCATGCCTCTGAGGCCCAGCGCCGTGAATCCATTCGCGGCGCCAGACTCTTCAAGCCGCCACCGGCGTCTCACCGAGCACCGAGGTGCGGTGCAGTTCGCGTCGATGGCCGTCGTAGTCGTTCACGGCCAGGTGTTGCACAACGCGGTTGTCCCAAATGGTCAACATGTTCGGGCGCCATGCCACGCGGATGATGAATTCCGGTCGCACCGAGCGCTCGCTGAGAAACCCGATCAAGGGCGCGCTTTCGTCCTCGGTCATGCCTTGCAGCCGGATGGTGTAGACCGGGTTGACATAGAGCGCGCTGCGGCCCGTGGCAGGGTGGCGCCGCACCATCGGGTGCGCAAACTCGGCCAAGGCCTCGGGCCCGGTCTTGATCTTCATCGAACGCAGGTGCTTGCCGTTGGCATTGTGGCTCTGCGGACCATAGGGACGACGCGCGCTGTGGATCGCCTGCTGGCCCTTGAGCAAGGTCTGCAGGCCCTCGGACAGCGACTCGAACGCGAGGTATTGGTTGGCGAACAAGGTGTCCCCGCCAAAGGGCGGCAACTCGCGGGCGTGCAGCAAGGTGTAGCTGGGCGGGGTTTCGAGGAAACTCCAGTCGCTGTGCCATCGGCCACCGAAGTTCAGGCGTTTGACTTCGTCGGCCTCTTTCACCACCGCGACCACATTGGGATGGGTGGACTCACCCTCGACAAAAGGCTCGAGGCCGAAAGCTCCCAAGCGCGCGGTGAATCGGGCCAGTTGCACGTCGTCGAGCGGCTGATCAGGCAGCGTGACCACCAGAAATTGATGCAGGGCGCTTTCGATCTCGGCGATGGTCTGGTCATCGGCGGTGACCAGGTCGACGCCGGTGATCTCGGCGCCACCGGCACCGCTGAGTTGTTTGACCTGAATCTTCTGGTATGTCATGGGGATCCGTCCTGTAGGGGTAGGGGCACGTCAAGGGAAGTGGGTCGATGGACAAAGTCGGCAGCTGTCAGCACGAAGCCATCAGCTATCAGGCATCAGCTATGAGGCATCAGCTATGAGGCATCAGCTATCAGGCATCAGCGACCGGCAGCAGCCCGCAGCTTGGCCTGGTAAGCGGCCTCGCTAGGCTCGACCAGGCTGCCAGGTGCCACGTCGCCCGGCTCGATCCGGATGCGGGCGATCTGCCCGCCGTACTCGAACGTGCCTCGGTGCTCGTAGCGCTCGCTAACGGCCAGGCGTCGCGACAGTCCGATGCTCATGCCGCAGCTCGGGATGCGCACCAGCGTGGGTGAAAGGTCCACCCCTTCGACCTGCACGACACCATTCAGCGATACCGTCGCATGGCCTTTGCGGGCACCGATGGCGTGGTAATCGAATTTGAAGTTTTGCGCACCGGCCGACAGCCGAATCGGCGTCAGCGTCTGGGGGTTGTGCCACTGCTGGTAAATGAAATGCAGCGCACCGTCTTCAGCAAACAGCACCAGCCCGCAAAAACGGTCGCCGAGCGCAAAGATGACCCCTTCGTGACCGGGCTGCCAATCGAATTCGGCGCTGAGCCGATAACTCCGGTCAGCCACCAGCGGGGAGACCACGACCGATGGAATCGACTGACCGAGACGATAGAAATCGCGCGGCAACAGCACCCGATCAAGTTCGTAGGGCGGCATCTGATTGTTGCGGCGCTCGTCTCTCACGTCGATTGGGTAGACGTAGTTCGCACCGGCTTCAGCATCGAATTCGGCAATCAGCCGCTCGACGATCGCCGGGTGGACGGCTGCGAGATCATGGATCTCGGCCGGGTCCTGCGCCAGATCGAACAACATCCAGTTGTGCATGTCGATCGCCTTGTCTGGCGATTGCAGCGAGACGATCTTCCAGCTCCCTGAGATGTAGGCGCGATTGCCCTGCAACTCGTAGTACTGGCGTTCGCGCCGGGTCGACGCCTGGGCGTCGTTGCACAGGCCAGCAAAGCTGCGACCATCGAGCGCGCGGGTGCGGTAGCCTTTGAAGTCCTGCGGCAGAGAGGCCCCGGTGAAGTCCAGCAAGGTCGGCAGCACATCGGTCACATGCACCCACTGGTTGCGCAGGGCACCTCGATCGGCGATGCCTGCAGGCCAATGCACCACCAGCGGCACCCGGATGCCACCCGCCATCGGTGTGCGTTTGAAAAATCGGTACGGCGTGTTGCTGACCTGCGTCCAACCGGTCGGATAACAGATGTAGGTGTCCTCGCCGCCGACCTTGCCTTCCTTGAGCAGGCGCTGGTTCAAGTCCATGTTTTCGACCGCACCCACGCGCCGCCCCACCAGGTTCATCACGCCGCTCGGGCCGGCGACCGCATTGGCGCCGTTGTCAGAGGTGAGCATGATGACGGTGTTGTCGAGTTGTCCGCTGTCTCGCAGAAAGGCCACCAACCGGCCGACGTTCTGATCCGCGTTGTCGATCAGCGCGCCATAGATCTCCATGTAGCGGGCAAACAAAGCCTGTTCATCGGCATGCAGGCTAGACCAAGCCGGCACACCGGGATTGCGCGGCGCAAAGCCCGCATTGGCTTCGATCAGGCCGGCGCCATGCTGACGCTCGAAGCGTTGCCGCCGAATCTCATCCCAACCGGCAGCGTATCGGCCCTTGTAGCGCTCGAGATCTTGCGGCTTGGCCTGCAACGGTCCATGCGGCGTCTGGAAGGCCAGGTAGAGGTAGAAAGGCTTGTCGGGCGCGCAGGTCTTGTGCTGAGCCAACCAGTCGATAGAGCGACTGGTGTAGTCATCAGGCGCGAAGTAGCCCGATGGATAACGCAGCACACTAGCGGGCTGATTGCCCTCCATCATGTTGTCTGGCTGGAAATAGCTCGTCTCGGGGGCCAAGAATCCATAGAACTGATCGAAGCCGCGCTGGATTGGCCAGGAGCTGGTGTCACCGCCCGGAAAATTGTTTCGGTCGTAAGTGTTGTGCCATTTGCCAGCGGCCATCGTGGCATAACCGCGCAGCCGCAGCAACTCGGCGCTGGTCGGCGCATTGAGCGCGATTTCACCTTTGTAGCCCGGGTAGCCGGGGTCGTTGTGCGACAGCCATCCGCAGCCCACGCTGTGCGGGTTCTTGCCCGTGAGCAAGGCCGCACGCGCTGGTGTGCACATCGGCACCGTGGTGTAGTTCGTGAAGCGCAAGCCGTTGGCGGCCAGCGCATCGATATTGGGGGTGTCGATTTCGCCGCCGAAGCAACCCAGGTCGGAGTAGCCCATGTCGTCCATCAGGATCACGATCACGTTCGGGCTGCCGGGCGCGGCGCGCGGCGGCGCGATCCAGTGCGGTCTGGACTCGGCCAGCGTCTTGCCCATGTGACCTTCAAACGGGGAGGCGGCTTGGTTCTCTGACATGTCGTCGTTCCTTGTCTTGTCGAATGTTCATCACGCGGGCGGCTGGGGCGGGCGGGGTCGGTCATCTCGAACGAGACCCACCGGTCAGAGGCTTCGAGGTCTCAGGGGATCACATAGATCGGGCTGGACCAGATCAAATGCCCATCTTCCTGCGTGATGCAAACATACAGTGCATTGTCGTGCTGGGTCTGCAGCGGGATGCGGCGCGAGATCTGCGCCTGCTGATGCTGATTTTCGTCGGGCAGTCTGAAGACCCGGATACGCCGGCCGATGCCACCCGCGTCGAAGACCAGATCTTCTCGTCCGATGTCGGCAATGGCGATCTCGCACTTGACCAGCGGCGTGTCGATGCGCAGCACACCCGCTTGTCCTTCCGCGAGCCAGGCATCGAAACCGCCGAAGCCGCCGGTGGTGAGCGCGCTCCAGGACAGTGAATCCGGGCCGGTCTGCACGATCTGCTTGTCGAGGTTCCACTGATTGATCGGCACGATGCGCTCGAATCGGTTGCCGGTCAGGCTGCAACCACCGTCCCACACAGTCTGTCGGCCACGCCCGCGGTATTCGGAACCTTCCCAGATCACGCGAATGCGCCGCCCGAGCGCCGCGTCGGTGTAGGGCCGCCAGGTCTCCAGCACGGCCAGACGGTTGCGGATTTCGATGCGCTCGATCGGCGCCGACGCCACCACGTGTACCCGCAACTCGACCGTCTCGTCATCAGCCTGCAGGATGTCGCCCATGATCGCGGACCGGACCAGGCTGATGTCGCTGGGGCCAAGTTTGGGATCGTTTTCGTAGAGCTTGGCATCGCTGTCAAAGTGCGCCTGCACATCGAGCAGCATCCGGCAACCCGTCGTGGCGTAGTGATGGCGTTTGCGCAAGGCCTCGAAGATCGATGCGCGGGTCAAGTCTTTGGCCATCAGGCAGGACAAACCACCATAGGCGCCAAACAATGACGCCCCCGGGTGGCTCGCACCGTGGCGGCCTTTGTGGCCATCGGAATTGGCGAGAATCCCGATGCGATAGCCCTGCTCCATCGCATCGTGCAACAGCCACTCGAACGTGCCCCAATCGGAATGGACCTCCACGGATCGCTCGATGCGCAGGTCGTGGGCCATCTTGATGTCGGCATAGCGCCCGCCGATGTGCGCAAACACCAGGCAATCCTCGGCTTTGAGCGCATCGAACAAATCCTTCGCGCTGTTGGCGTCGGACGAGAGATCGGACAGGTCGTCGAGCAGCGCATGTGACGACCGGTGAATCTGCCGCCCCTCCTGCATGAACATCACATTGCGGTCACCGCCCAGGCCGGTGTTGCCCGACCATTCGTAGCCCGGGTAGATGACAAATCGGCCGTCTTGGTTGAACTCGGCCGTCAAGCGATTGAGCTGCTCCCAGAACGGCGTGGTGATCTGGAAGTCGTTGCCCTGGTGGCTCATCACATCCAGGAAAGCACGGTCGCGGGCGAATTCGATCAACTCACGCGCCGAATTTGTCCCGATGGTTTCTTCTGACTGCCCATGCAGGTCGGCCCAGTAATGCAACAGCGGCGCATCACCGGCAATGCGCAAGGGATTGCTGATGCAAAGTCTCGCCCCAGCGGCGTCGAGGACCTCGATCTGGACCTCGCCGGCTTCGCTCACCGACAGGTTGTCGAAGCTGCGCGAGTGCTCGCCGGGACGCATCGCAAACGTCGACGGCAAGCCTTGGATCGGTCGGTTCGATCGCAGCGTGAAGACGCCATCGACTTGATCACTGGGGTTGCCCCATCGGTCTTCAGCCTTGAATCCCAGGCGAAAGGCTTGACCCGTATGGCGCAGTGTCGGGACCACCGCCTTCCACAGCACTGGCGGTCCGGCGACCACCGCGATGAAGGGCTGCACCGGCAACTCGGTGTAGTGGTAGGTCGCAAAGGGATCGGCAAGCACCCGAAACTCGAAGGTCGGCTCGCAAAAAGTCTGCACCCTCATGCCGGGCGAACCCTGCGAGCGATCGCCGAAACACACCGTGATGGTGTCATGTTCGCGCAGAAACCCGCGGATCACGCGGATGAACAGCGTCTTGTCCCACGGCCGAATATTGCGCTTGCCGTCGTATTGAACCTCCAGCACAGCGCCATTGGAGGCCTGCACGGTGGTGTAGTTCGGCGCACTGGGATCACTCCATTGCGGGCGCCCCATGTCACTGGCAAAACGGTGAACGATTTTGAGCGAACCGGTGTCGTCAATGCCAAAGTAGCCAGCGGTATAGACCAGTGTGAAGGATTGGAACGACCCCGCCTCGAACCGGCCGGTCGGCGAGATGGTGGCGCTGCCCATGCGTTCGGGCAGGTAGTGTGAATGCTGCATGGCTAGTCTCCGTTGGTCGGCATGTCAGGTGTCGGAAATACGGGTGTCGGTGGTGGAGAGGCGGACCGGCGGCTGTGCAAATGAACCGCCGAGGGCTGCGCCAGCCTCACCGGTTGGCTGGCGTGAGGCGGCGCGCCAACGCGTCGGCCACATCAACCTAGCTGTTGACCTTGAATGAAAACTCGTAAGAGTCGGCTTGCGCGCAATACAACGCGTATTCGACCGGGCTGCCGTCGGCGGTATAGGACACCCGCTCAAGCGCAATGATCGGCGTTGAGGGCGGCATCCGCAGCAGCTTGCGCATTTCAGCAGTCGACGACTGTGCCCGAATCGAAATGTCGGCATGGTCGATCTTGCACTGCAAGATATTTTCGAGAATGTGGTACGAGGTGTGGGTGGCCGCGAGCTCGCGCGTGACCTTGCCTGCGCTGGGCGCCAGGCAGACCCAGGCGACGGCAAACGGCTCCCCCTGGCGGCTGTAGAGCCGCTTCCAGCTCACGAGCGACTGGCCGCCCGAGCGAAGTCGAGCCGCCACCGCAGGCTGGGGCACGCGCTTTGCGAAATCCAGCAGCTCGATCTCAGGATTGACGCCGCGCGCGACGAGTTCGTCATAGAAGCCGCGCAGATCGATCAAGGCATGCCGCACCGGTGGCGCTGCGACATAGGTTCCCTTGCCTTGGCGCCGGACCACCAGGCCTTCGCTGACCAGTTGAATGACCGCCTGCCGGGCGGTGATGCGCGAAACGCCGTGGCGCGCCATCAAAGCGGGTTCGGTCGGGAGGCGGTCGCCCTGCAGATAGAAGCCGGCCGTGATCGCATCGCGCAAGACCTGCGCCAGTTGCCGATGCAAGGCAATCGGGCTGTCCCGTTCCAGGCGCGCCAGGGCAGCCTCCGGCAGCAGCGCTGAACGCGGCGCACTCATGCTTCAACCCTGACGGGATTCGGGCCCGTGTTCGGCTTCATTCACCAAGCAGCTCCGGGTTGTTGACCAGCGCAATCGCCCCGAAATCACGGTCGCCATGGCCGGCATCGGCCGCAGCGGTGTAGTAATCGAGCACAGCGCGCGCCGCATGGCTCGGGGTGCCCAGCGACTCGGCCATGGCGATCACCAGCTTGTAGTCCTTGTGCGCCGCCGACAATCTGAAATAAGGCGTGAAGTCGCCTTTGAATGCCTTGGCGACAAAAACATTTTGCAGCGGCCAACTGTTGGCAGCGGTCTGCGGCAAAGCTTCGCAAAAGATATTCAGGTCCGCACCGGCCTGCTTGGCCATCGCATAGGCCTCTGAGATCAGCGCGCCATAACCGCATGACAGCAGGTTGTTGGCGAGCTTGATCGCCTGCCCGGCGCCGATCGGACCGCAGTAATCGATCTTGCTGCCGATCATCGACAGCAGCCATCGCAGCGCGTCGCAGGTTGCGCGATCACCGGCCGCAAACAACTGCAACTCACCCGCGGCGGCGGCCGTTGGCCCCTTGCCCACGGGGCAATCGACAAAGCGGATGTGACGCGCAGCCAGTGCGGCCTGGATTTCGAGCACGGTCTCCATACCGTCCGTCGACATGCCGATCACGGTCGACTCCGCAGCCAGACCCTCGATCAACCCCTCTGCGCCAAGCACCACCCGCTTGGAGATCGCGGGGTCTGGCAGTGAGGTCAGCACGATGTCGGACACCTCGCCCAGCGCGCGCGGTGAATCGATGCGCACCGCCCCAGCCTCGAGCAAAGGCGCCAGCGCGCGCTCGTCGAGGTCGCAGACATTGAGCTGGCCGTGTTTTTTCAGGATGTTCATCGCCATCCCACCGCCCATCAGCCCAAGGCCGATGAAGCCGATCCGGGCCTGGGGTGTCATCGCTGTTTTTGCGTCATCGCGGCTCATTTGGGCTCATCTCTCCAGTGAACGGATTTCTGCAGCGTCAACTCGTGCAGAAATTCCATGCCATAACCGTGACCGAGACCGCTCGCATTGAAGGGTTCGGAGCTTGCCCCAGGCGCTTTGCCGCGCATGGTGTTGATCTTGACCATGCCTGCGCGCAGCGAGTGGACCGCCTTGAGCGCGCGGGGCGCCGAGGTCGTGCAGACAATGGCCGCCAAGCCGAAGCGAGAATCGTTGGCCATCGCAATGGCTTGGTCGAAATCGTCGAAGGGGATGCAAGGCGCGACCGGACCGAAGGTTTCCTCGAGCATCAGTGCGGCATCCATCGAGACATGGGTCAGCACGGTGGGCGGGTAGAAAAAACCTCTCCCGCTCAGGCGGGCCCCACCACTGCAGATCGTCGCGCCTTTGCCGACCGCATCATCGACCTGCCGCGAGACGAGATCAAGCTGCAGACGGTCGACCAAAGGCCCCATCTGAACCCCAGCATCGAGGCCGTTGCCCACCTTGATCGCACGAGAGGCCGCCACCATGGCGTCGACAAAGGCGTCGAAGATCGGGCGCGCGACATAAAGCCGCTCGGTCGAGGTGCAGATCTGGCCCGCATTGAAATAGGTCGCCTCTACGGCGAGTCGAGCGGCCGCCAGCACATCGACCGTTTCATCGACGATCAACGCGTCCTTGCCGCCCAATTCCAGAATGGCCTTCTTCAGCGATTGTCCGCAAATGGCCCCCAGCCGACGGCCGGTACGCTCGCTGCCGACGAACACCAACAAATCGACCTGCGGATGCCGAACCAGCGGATCGCCGACACGCTCGCCGTCACCGAGCAACAGGTTGACGACGCCCGGCGGCAAGTGGTCGAAGATGCGTTCGACGATGAAGCGCGACGTCAGCGGCGTCTTCTCGGACGGCTTCCAGACCACCGTGTTGCCGACCAGCAGATTCGGCACCACATTCTCCAGACCGACGGCGATCGGGAAATTCCAAGGCATCACGCAGGCCGCGACGCCCCGCGCGACCCGGTGCTGAAAATTGAGTTCGCGCGCCGGCGCCATCTGCTGGCCGCTGCGAACATGCACCACCAATTCAGCGAAGGCACGCAGGGTGTCGATGGCCGTGTTGATCTCGCCGGTGGCCTGTGGCAAGGGCTTGCCCATCTCGCAGGTCAACAGCTTGGCGGCTTCATCACGGATGACCACGAGTTTGTCGACCGCCACCCGAACCGCCTGGCGACGCTCGACGGGCGACAGCGCTGACCAGGACAGGAACGCGGCACGGGCGGCCATCACCGCCGCATCGGCATCGTCTTGGCAACCACGAGGAATCGAATCGATGAGTTCCTCGGTGGCAGGGTTCAGGATGGCGATTTCGCCACCACCGCCGGGCACCGGTCGGTTGCCGATCCAGTTGCTTTGCATGGCCAGGATTCCTTGATGATCAGCTGGTTGGAATGAACAGACTATAGAACATCATATAACGTTACATGGTGTACCAGCAGCCATCAAACCAGCACGGCACCGCGCCACTGGCATGGCATGAGACCGAACTCATGGCCCCGTCACGTCAACCGCCACGCCGCACATCACGCGCCAACGGCGTTGCGCCTGGCGACACGAAATCCACAGTTGCTGGAGGTGCTTGCCGGCGTGTTGCCGTTGCGGCCCGCGACGCGGTAGCGGTTGCAATAAGAGGCGTGACATAGGAACGAGCCGCCCCGCTGCGATCGACGCCCGGTGATGCGCTGTTGCCAAGGATCCAGCTCGGCGGTTTCCTGGTGGTATCTGGGGCTGAACCAGTCGGCACACCATTGCCACACGTTCCCGGTGGCGTGGTGCAGGCCATGACCGTTGGGTGGCAGCGTTGTCACGGCCACCGCGCCAGGTCGCCAACCGGGGGACGGGCCCTCCGGGAATCGGCCGCGCCAGACGTTGCAGTGCGACTCGAGGTCGCTGCTGTCGCCCCAGGCAAAGCGCTGGCCGTCGAGCCCGCCGCGCGCGGCGAATTCCCATTCGGCCTCGGTGGGCAAGCGGCATCCGGCCCAATCGCAATAGGCCTGCGCGTCGTGCCAAGAGACATGGACCACCGGATGGTCAGGTCGCTCGACGATCGATGAGCCCGGGCCTTCGGGTCGTTGCCAGCAAGCGAACTCGACCGGCACCCACCAGGGAAGTCCGCGCGGCACCCGGCGCACCGATTGGCGCAAGCCAGGATCGACCTGCAGATAAAAGACATGCGACACCCCCGCTTGCTCGGCGTCGGTGATGTGCTGCGTGGCACGCACAAAACGGCTGAAATCGGCATTGGTGACCGTGGTGGCTGCGATCGCGAAAGGGCTGAGCACCACGTCGCGGCTCGGCCCTTCGCCGTCGTCGACATAGCCCTCGTGGCTGTCGGTGCCCATGCGAAAGCGCCCGCCCTGCAGTTCGATCCAGTCGGTCGTGGGCAGGTCCGCTCCCTCAGCCCGGGCAAGGTGTGCGCCGATGCTCGCGGACGGGTTCGCCGCGCTGCTCGGCATGCAGCACGACCCGCTCATCGCGAGCTCACTCGTCTTCCCAGAAGGCCCGGGTCACCCCCTGGCTGCGCATCAACGCGACGATCTGCTCGCGTGGCTTGACGCCACAGCGCTCGGCCCAGACATCGTACTGGGCCTGCATCTCGCGCACGCGCTCAGCTTGACGAGGGGCCAAGTCGTTCAACTCGGTGCGGTCGGCCACCATGTCGTACAGCTCCCATGGCCCAGGGTGCTTGCGCACCAGCTTCCAGCGGCCCACGCGCACCGCAGCGTTGCCTTCGTGTTCCCAGAACATCGGCGGCCGGTCTGCGACGTCGCGCTCGAAAGCCGATTGCAGCGAATGGCCTTCGAGCGGCAGCACCGCGCGGCCCTGGTACTGCGCCGGGTAGGGGATGCCGGTCACGTCGAGCAGCGTGGCCATCACATCGGGCAGGTATCCCGGCGAGTGCCGGATCGCACCCTGCGCCGTGATGCCTGCCGGCCAATGGAAGATCAATGGCGTGGAGATACCGCCTTCGTGAATCCAGTGCTTGTAGAGCCGGAATGGCGTGTTCGACAGGTTGGCCCAGGCCGTGCCGTAACTCTGATAGGTATTCTCAGGACCAGGCATGCGCTTGGTGTCGTTGCCGAAGTGCACCGGCTCGCCGCTGCGCGTGTGCTTGCGCGCGATCATCAGCTTTTCGACGAGTTCGTCGATCGTCACGCCTTCGGGAATGTCTTCGGCGCAGGCGCCGTTGTCAGCCAGGAAGATGATCAGCGTGTCATCGAGCTGGCCGTTGTCTTGCAGTTGCTGGACGATGCGGCCGATGCCCTGGTCCATGCGATCGATCTGCGCGGCGTACACCTCCATGCAGCGCAGCAGCCAGCCCTTGTGCTCGGCCTCGGTCCAGGCCGGCTGCGAGGGGTCGCGAGGGGTCAGCTTCCAGTGGTCGGCCAGCACACCGGCTTTCACCAAACGCTCAAGGCGCTCCTCGCGCAGCGTGTCCCAGCCCGCGTCGAAACGACCTTTGTACTTGGCGATGTCCTCATCGTGCGCGTGCAGCGGCCAATGCGGCGCGGTATAGGCCACGTACTCGAAGAAAGGCTTGTCGGGATGCTCGGCATGGTGGTCGCGGATGAAGCGCACCGCCTGATCGCTGATCGCATCGGTGTAGAAAAAGCCGTCAGCGCGGGCCTCATGCTCGGCATTCGAGTTCCCGCGCGTCAAGGTGTTGGGGTCGTAGAAGCTGCCGGCGCCGATGATCGTGCCGTAGAAAGCGTCGAAGCCGCGCTGCAGCGGCCAGGAGTCGGTCGGCTCCAACAGGTTGCTCGACACATGCCACTTGCCGCTCATGTAGGTCCGGTAGCCGCCGCCCTTCAACACCTCGGCGATCGTCACGCATTGTTGGTTCAGATTGCCGGCATAGCCCTCAGGGCCGGAGTCATAGGTCAGGATGCCGATGCCGGTCTGGTGCGGATGCAGCCCGGTCAACAAGGACGCGCGCGACGGGCTGCAGCGCGCCGTGTTGTAGAACTGCGAGAAGCGCAGCCCGCCAGCGGCGAGGCGGTCAAGAGTGGGGGTCTCGACCTCGCCGCCATAGCAGCCGATGTCGGAATAGCCCATGTCGTCGTTCAGAATCAGGATGATGTTGGGTCGCTTGCTCATCAATGGCCTCGTTCAGTTCAGTCGATCGCCGCTGTCGCGGTCGAACAGGTGTGCCGCCGTGGCGGCGAATCCCAGGTGCACAAGATCGCCCTCGCGCAGGTCGATCAGGTGGTCCGTCTTGAGCTTCACGCGCTGCTCGCCGATGTGCAGGATCGCGATGCGGCTGTCGCCCAGTTCTTCCACCAGTTCAACCTCGGCGGCCAGCCCGGTGGCTTGAATTTTCAGATCGCCTGGGCGCACGCCCAGCGTGACGGCACGCTCGCCCGGGGCTGCCACGCCGAGATCGACGAGACCGGCAGCCCCGACCTGCAGTTGCTGGCCCGACCAAGTAGCCTGCAGCAGGTTCATGGGCGGCGTGCCGATAAACCCCGCCACCGAGGCATGCGAGGGCCGGCCGAAGATGCCTTGAGGCGTCCCCACCTGCACGATCCGCCCGTCCATGAAGATGGCGATGCGGTCGGCCAAGGTCATGGCTTCTTCCTGATCGTGCGTGACGTACACCGCGGTGACACCCAGCGAGCGCTGCAGCTTCTTGAGCTCGACCCGGGTCTCCATGCGCAGCCGCGCGTCCAGGTTCGACAGCGGTTCGTCAAGCAAAAACAGCCTCGGCTCACGCACGATGGCGCGCGCCAGCGCCACCCGCTGCTGTTGCCCACCCGACAACTGCCCAGGGCGTCGATCCAGCAAGTGGCCAATGCTGACCTTGGCTGCGGCGTCGGCCACGGCAAGCGCGATCGCCTGGGCACCCTGCCCCACCATCTTGAGCGGAAAGCCAATGTTCTGCGCCACGGTCATGTGCGGATACAGCGCATAACTTTGAAAGACCATGGCCACGTCGCGCTCTCCAGGGTCCTGGTGCGTCACGTCCTGAGCGTCGAGCAGCACGCGCCCCGCGCTGATCGACTCGAGCCCGGCCAGAACGCGCAGCGTGGTCGTCTTGCCAGAGCCCGAGGGGCCCAGCAGCACAAAGAATTCGCCGGGTTCGATGTCGAGATCCACGCCGTGCAGCACGGTCAGCGCACCGTGTCGTTTCACGACGCCCTGCAGCGACACGCCGCCTCGATGGCTCTGGTTCATCGCCTACCCCCGCCCTTGACCGCGCCGACCGTCAAGCCCTTGACGATGTGGCGCTGTGCCAGCAATCCGATCAGGATCACCGGTGCCATGGCCACCATCGCGCCGGCTGCCAGTTTTGCCCATTGCGTCTGCTCGACCGAAATGAAATTGAACATCGCAACCGTCACAGGCCGCACCTTGTTGCCACCCAGCACCACCGCGAACAGAAATTCGTTCCAGGCGTTGAGGAAGACGAAGACCGTGGTCACCGCAATGCCGCCGCGCACCTGCGGCAGGATCACATGCCACAGCGCGCGCAAACGGCCGGCCCGGTCCAGCAGTGCCGCCTCCTCCATCTCGTAGGGGATGTCCTCGAAATACGACACCAT